>JANOAZ010000115.1:0-42753 GCA_031411395.1 Chthoniobacteraceae bacterium | reverse complement strand
ACCTTCGTCGTGTCCGGACGCGTGCCGGTGAGCAGGCTGGAGCGCGTTGGCGAACAGACGGCCTGCTGGCAGTAGGCGCGGTTGAAGGTGAGGCCGCTCTTTGCGAGGCGATCGAGATTCGGTGAATGGACGTAGCTCTTTCCATACGCACCGAACTCGGGCCGCAGATCGTCCACGGCGATGAAAAGAACGTTGAGTTTTTTCTCCGCGGCGAAGCTCCCCGTGCTCGAAGTGAAGAGCGTGAGAAGGGCGAGGAAGTGATGGATGGGTTTCATTCGGTTTTGGCTTTTTTGCGGTTCTTCTTTTCGCTCACCCCGTCATGTGGCTTTGGTTCCGGGATCGTCGCGAGGATCGCGGCGAAACGGTCCCGGGCGGCTTTCACCCCGGCGTCGGTCGAGTTGGAGACTTCCCGGTAGCCGGTGCCGTCGCGGCTTTCCCCGCAGTCAAAAAACTTCTCACCCCCGCCACCCGGCGCGATCTCCAGCAGCCAGCGCGAGTCGCGGAGCACGCGGCCATCATCGAGGTGGCTATAGATCCAGTCGCGATGCTTTTCCTTTTCGCCGCGAAGCACCGGCGCGAGGCTTTTGCCGTCGAAGACGACATCCTTAGGCAACGCCGCCCCGGAAAACTCCGCCATCGTCGGCACGATGTCTGTGAGGTCGGCGACCGCCCGCGAGACCACGCCACGCCGCACGCCCGGCCCGCGCACGATGCACGGCACGCGCGCGCCGGCTTCGGTCACGGTGCCCTTGCCCTCGCCACCAGTGCCATTGTCACCGATGAAAATGACCAGCGTATTCTCGTCGAGACCCTCGGCCTTGAGCGCGGTGAAGAGTTTGCCCATCAGGTGATCGAGATATTCGAGGTTCGACTTCAGCCCCGCCGGCCATCGCGCTCCCGGCGTGCCTGGATCCGGCGTCTCGACCCGCGGGGAGTGGGTGAGCACGGAGGTGTAGTAGATGAAGAATGGCCCGCTCTTCTTACGCCGCGCGAAGTCGATGACGAAGTCGTTGAATAAGTCCGGGCCGAAGTCATCCGCCTTGGTGGGCAGGTAACTGGCGTTCTCGACAATGCTCGGCTGCCAGTAACGCGCGGCGTTTCCGCCTTCACCTCGTTCATGAGCGGGATGCCGGATGCCGGGCGGCAGATTATGATCGTAGGCCCACATCCGGTATTCGTCGAAGCCGGCATCCCGGACCAGCGTGGGCAGCACACCGGAGAGTTGCCACTTCCCGGCCTGCGCAGTGGTATAACCCGCGGACTTGAGCAGGTCGGCATGGGTAAAGTGATTCGCGATTTCCTTTTGCGGTGAAGTTGCCTCGGGGACGAATGCCTTGTTGCCCATTCCGAGAAAGCCATTGTGGAATCCGTATTGCCCCGTCATCAGGCAGACCCGAGTGGGCGTGCAGAGCGGCATCGCGTAGAAGGTCTCGAAGCGCGTGCCTTCCGCGGCCATGCGATCGAGATTCGGCGTCTGGTGCCGCGTGCTCCCGTAGCAGGACAGTTCCCTGGCTCCGAGGTCGTCGGCGAGGATGAGGATGATATTGGGGCGGCGGCCCGATGACTCAGCGGCGGAAACGTGCGGACGGGGGGCGATCAGAGCGAGGGCAAGGATCAGGAGGGAGCGGGGAAGGGCGGTCATGGCAGATGCGAGAATGGTCCAACCGCGCTCAACGGCGGCGGTTGCGGCGACTCACGAGGCCGAGCGCTCCGGCGATCAGCAGGGCGAACTGGCTGGGCTCGGGAACGACGAGCAGGACACCATGGCTGGCGAACTGACTGGTGTCCCAAAGGTTGCCGTTTCCGAGCGAGGGAAGATCGAGATCCTGCCCCGTCTCGGCGCCGGTCTGGAAGCGGTTGCCGATGACGAAGCCATTGCTCACCAGGGTGGTCGCATCGATGAGATTGAAGACATCACCGGCCTGCGGTGGGTAACCGCCAAAGTTATCCACGGCGATCCGCCCGAGATGATTGAGCGTGAGACTGCCATCCACGTGAAGGTAGTCGTGGGCGGCGAGATTGCCGCTTTGACCGATGAAGGCATTGGTCGAGCCGGGATTCTGGCTTGCGGTGCCTGTATTATAGGCCCCGGGCAGGCTATCCACGAAGGCGGCGTAATCGCTGCCGGTGTAGCCAAGTTCTGCGAGGGTGGTGGTGGGGCCACCGAATTGCAGCGTAAGTCGAATGACAGCTTCAGCCGGAGCGCTATCCTTGAGTCCACCGGAGAGAGTCAGCGAGTCATTTGCGTAAAGATGGCCGATCTGGTTTCCCGCAGTAGCGACATCGCCACCCAGACTGCTGCCGCCAGGAGCAAGGGTGCCGATCTGCGATACCTCCCCCACATGATCGCCGATGATCATCTTCCCGGAAATCCGCCCGGCGAGGACCACGGACCCATAAGTGGTGCCCGCCGGATCGGCGCCGCCACCGCTGAGCACGGCGTCGGAGGTGTAGCCCGCGACCTTGGCGCTGACCTCGATCACCGCGCCGGGGCCGACGGCAATCCACGCGCTGTCGTCGATCGAGGCATTGGTGTTTAACTTAAGTGTTCCGGCGGAGATCAGCGTCTTGCCGCGATAGGTGTTGGTATTGTCGAGGGTCAGCGTGCCGCTTCCTGCTTTCGTCAGGGCGACGTTGTTTTGCAGCACGCCGCTGTAAGTGTAGTTGCCGCTCGCGCCGGTGCCCGCGGTGAGCGTGTGGATCGTTGCGGCAGAGTTGGTGATATAGCCGCCATTCGTCGAAGGGTTCGCCGGATTGGTCGGGTTAGTGAGACGCCCCACGGTTTGGTTGTAACCATTCAGATCGAGCACGCCGCTGCCTTGAGTGGATAAGTCGCCGGTGGGCGCAAGAGCGTCGGGTCGGCCGAGCATCAGCTTGCCTGCGGTGACCACGGTGCCGCCGGTGTAAGTATTCTGCCCGGAAAGGATCACGATGTCGTAGCCTACTTTGGTTAGCGACCGAACGCCGCCCGATTCGCCGATCGCGCCTTTGATCTCAAGGATCACGCCGGAGCCGAAGTATTCCTCCAGCGGGCGGAGGTCGTTAGTCTGCTTGCCCATGTCGAGGCCATTCGCGCCCTCATAGTATTGAGTGCCCACAAGGGAATTGCCCGCGAGAGTAAAACCGATGTTTTGGCCGAGATTGCGGAAGACGCCGGAAGTGCGGTTGGTTTCGGTGACATCGTCGGAGCGCAGCCAGCCTTCGATGGAGCCGCCATTGAGCATCACGTTCGCGGCGCCGGTCTGATTGACAGCAATCTGCAAGGTGCCCTTGCCGAGATTCACCGTGCCGGTGCGCGCACCGTCCACGCTCCAGCGTTCCGCGGAGGCGTCGTTGTAAGTAAGGGTCGAGTTCGTTGGCGTGTAGTTTTCCACCCCGATGTCGAGCACGCCGTAGCGATTGATGGTCACGGCGCCGCTGCCGAGGGCGTTGTGGTGATTCACCTGCACCGCCCCTTCGTCGATCACCACCTCGCCGGTGAAGGTGGGGCTGGCTCCGCGGACATAAAGATAACCATCGCCCCATTTGGTGAAGCGGCCGCTGCCATTCAACGACGCGATCGAGACACCGGAACTGGTCCCGGTGGTGAGGTTGGTGTTCGTCGTCGTGTAAGCGAAAAACACGCTGCGATCGGCGGTGGTATCGACGTTGACGATCGCGTTGTTGGTCAGAGTGAGCTGTCCGGCGGCGAGGATCGAACGTGCGCGGTTGTGCGCGAGGCGGAGCTGCGCGTCCACCGGGCCATTGCCCCCGGCCTGCTGGACTTCGAGGTCGGCGATGGAATGCACGCGATCGTCCGCGCCGGGATCCCAGTCGATGACTGCATTGTCCACGGCAATGATGCGGCCCGAGCTGTAGGTGTAATTGAGCAGCGTGTTTGCGGGTTGGGCGCGGAGGTTGAGCTGGGCGGCGCCGAGTTGGCTGCCATTGAGGACGATGGTGTTGCCCGGCGCGGCATTGCCGGCGGAGCCGAAGGTGGCGAGCTGCAAGGTCCCTTCGTTGACCACCCATCCATTGCCGTAGCCGTTGCCGACGCCGCGCACGTTGTCGCTCTGGTCGTTGCTGACGAGAAGTGTGTTCGGGCTAAACTTGGTCACCCCGCCGGCGTTGATCCAGCCGGCGAAGGTCAGCGTGCCGCCGACGGTATTGATCAGCGCCTCGTTGCTCCCGGTGGCGCCAAACTTCAGGTTCGGGTGAATCGTCGCCGCACCGCTGGTGATGATGCCGCCGATGTCGTTGCCGCTGCCGGAGAAGGTGAGGGTGCTGTCGTTGTTCGCGCCGCTGACGCTGCTCAAGGCGAATGCGCCGATGCGCAGCGCGAAGAGATTGGGGCTGTCGAGGAGGGTCGTGTTCGCCTGCACATTGACGATCGAAGTGGAAGGCAGCCCGGCGGCCACGGTGACCATCTGTGCATCCGGGACGGGGGCGAATCCATTCGCGCCATAAGTGGCAAAGCGGTTCTCCACCTGCACGCCGAAGTATCCCGGGAGCATGTTGGTGCCAGCGACATTGGCCGGCGTGGAACCGCTGACGAGGATGTTCTCGCTGTTGTTCGCGGGATCGATGCCGAGGCGGTTCACGGCGGACGGGATGAAGATCATCGTGCCGCGGCCAATCCGGGCCAGGGAGGACGTGACGAAGAACATCTTCGCGGTGTTCTGGGTCACCGCCTGGAGGCGGGAGCCGCGCTCGAAGGTGATGGCGCCGACGCTCTCGATCGCGTCCACCGGCGCGTTGGCCGTCTGCGCGGTGAGGAGCGAACCATTCAGCGCAATCGGCATGAGATCGTGCCAGCGGTCTGCCGCCACGCCGGAAGCGTCGATGTCCTGAAGCCTCAGTTCGCTGCCGGGGTGTAAGACGAAGTTAGTGTAGGCGCTACCCGAGGCGTCGGTGTTGAGGAAATTTCCGGTCCCCTCCGCCTGGAGCACGCCATAGGTGTGGATGGCGCTTGATCCGGGCGCGCCCAGCGGGCCGGCGGTCGCGGTGGAGTTCGAATCGAAGCGCAGGCTGCTGCCGCGGACGATGGTGGTCGTGCCGGTGTAGGTATTCTGATCCTGGAAGAAGGCCAACCCAAGGCCCCAGTTCGCCTGCGGGCCGAGATTTGCCAGGGAGCCGATGCGCACGTCGGTCGGTCCGCCCATGTCGCCGAGGTTCCCCGCGCCGGCGAGGTTCACGAAGAGCGTGCCGAGGTTTCTTCCCCCGAGGCGATAAACTCGATTCGTGCCCCCCGCGTCCGCGAGGCCGGGCGAGAGCAGGCCGGCATTGTAAGTGCGATCCGACTCCACGCTGGTCAAATACATGCGGCCGTTGCCGATGGCACTCATGTCGAGCGAGTTACTTTGGGTGCCGAGCAGCGAGAGCAGACCGTCGGAGGTCGAGGTGAGGAGCTGCTGATACTGCGCCTGCGAAAGGGCCGGCGTGCGGAAGACCGCGGGCGCGTAGGCGGTGCTCACGAGGTCCACTTTCTGTCCCGCGGCGGTGTTGATGTTCGCGAAGGCCTCGAGCCGGATTTCGGCGTCGGGGTTGATCGTGATCAGACCGCTGCCGAGTTGCGCCGTGGTGCTGGCGCCGCGCGGAGTTCCAAAGCGCAGCATGCCCGCGTTAATGAAGGCGCCTCCGCCCAGCGTGCTGGTGTTGTTGTTCGTCCAGAGGACGCCGGTGCCGATCTTATTGATAAACAGACCCGCGCCGCCGTCGCCGATGCTGCCGCCGAGAATCAGGTCAACCGCATTGTTCACAAACATGTTGCCGCGCAGCGTCGTGGCGCCGGCGATTTCCAGCCCATAAGTACTCCCGCCACTGACGGTGAGGATTTGCGACCCGATGGTCAGGTTGTTGAACGCGATCTGTTTTGTCGTGCCGAGCGCGACCAACCCCGTGCGGTCCACGTTGACCGTGGCTGAGCCATTGACGATCAGGTCCACGCCATTGCCCGTGGCGCTAAAGAAAGTCCGCTCGGCATTGGTATCCGGCGCGCCGCCCACTTCATTGTCCACGCGCAGGTCCAGGGTGCCGCCCATCAGCGTGACCGCGCCTGTGCCGAGGCCGCCGGCGGTCAGGTTGGTCGAGGCTCCCGCGGCGACATTGTTAGCCTTCGCAAGGACGCGCAGGGTGCCACCAGCCAGGATGGTGCCGCCGGCCCAGTCGTTGAGGCTGCTCACGTTGTCGAACTGCATGAGATCCGAAGAAGCATCGATGCGGCCCTTTACCAGCGTGCCAGCGCCAGTGACTTTCGAAGGGACGAATAACTGCCGCGCTTGTCCGCTCGCGGCGTTGTCCACGATGAAGACCGACTTGCCCTTGAGCGTGACCAAGTCCGTCGCGGTGTCGCCGAGTTGGATGTCGAAGGAGTTACCCGCGGTGAAGCGGGCCATCTGTCCGATCTCCAGGTTATTCGCGCCGAAGGTGAAGTTGCCTCCGATGATCGCCCGGCGGTCGGTGATGGCACCCCCGGCGCGGTCCGCGACAAACTGCACGATGGGATTGTAGTCGCCGATGGTGACGGAGTTATTGAAGATGGTATTGACCCCGGCCGCGTAGTCGTCGTCACCGCCGAGGAGATTCAGAGTTACGTTCGGACCGTTGAGGAAGATGGTGCCGCCAGCGCCGCCGGGATTCACCGTCGGTGTGCTGGCGACGGCGGCCTGTGGCTCGAAGCGCAAGGTGAGCGCGCCCTGGTTGACATTGATCGCACCGCTGAGCGCGCCCGCCTGGGTTTGGCTGGCCTGCAAGACCAGCGTGCCCGCGCCGAATTTGGTCAGGCTTGAGGCGTAGATCTGGCCGGAGGTCGTGGCGTTACTCACGTCGCCGATCGTGGTGGTGCCGTTGTTGAAGAGGAGCGCCTCGCTGGTCCCTGTCGGACCAAAGCGCAGGCCGGGGGTAATGATCCGGGTGCCATTGCTGATCAGGCCACCGCTTCGGAGGATGAGTTCCGCGCCGGAGTCGGTGAGGGTGCCGAGGGTGACATCGGCGTCGAGCCGCAGCGCGTAAGCATCGAGGTCGATCCCCGAGTTGAGCACGACTGCGCCATTCAAGAGGACGCGCTCCGCGGAAGCCGGAAACGCGACGGTCTGCGTCCCGATAACCGTGCGGCTGAAGCCGGCCCGGGAAAAGCCGGTCTCTGCGTTGTAAGTCAGGAAGTCAATGTTGACGTTACCCACCATCCACGGCGCCACCATCCCCGAGGTGACCATCGGGGCCGGGCCGGTGACGATCAGGCGCTCGTCGCTGCCCAGGGTGTCGCTGGTCGTGTCGACGGTCAGCGTGCCGGCGCCGATGCGGGTTAGGTTCGGCGTGCGCAGTTCGGTCCCGCGACCGGTGGCGCCGCGGACGATTTGCATGAATGACCCGCCGTTCACGGTGATCGCGCCCACCGTCTCGGCAGTCTCCACCGCCGCGTTGCCCTGCATGCGCAGGGTCGCGTTGTCGAGGAGGATCGGGGCCGAGTCCAGCCAGCGGCCTTGCGTGGCGGCGAGCGGCAGCACGCCGGCGGAGGTGTTGTCAAAGCGGAGGGTGGAACCGGGCCGCAGCGTCGCGGGGATGTTCGCACCGCTGCCGCCGGCGAGGAATGTGCCGGTTTCGCCCGCCACGTTCAGGCCGCCGTAGGTCTCGATGCCGGAAGTCCGCAGGGTACCGCGGAAATCGAGCGTGCTGCTGCGATTGATCAGGGTCGGGCCCTGGTAGCTCTGGCTGGTCAGAAAGATGATGCTGCCGCTGCCGTTGCCGATCACCGCGTTGTTTTGCAAAGAGAAGGGCGCTCCGACATTGACCTTCGCTGGAGTCGAGGCATCGACGTCGGTCACGGCGTTGCTTACCCCATTGGAGCCGAAGAAGAGCGTCGCTCCGCCCGCTCCGAGGCGATAGGTGTTATTAAAGCCGGGCGCGAGTGTGGCCGCGTCATAACTCCCGTTGGCGCCCACGGCGTTGTTGGTCGAACCAAGGAACCATGTGCCGTCGCCGAGCGCGCGCAGGTCGAGCGGCTGGGTGTAGATGGTATTGAGCGCGAGGGCTCCGGTCGCGGGGTTCGGGTTGGTCAGGAAATAGTTACTCGTGATGGCTTGCGACCCGCCGACATCCGCGGCGCGGAAGTTCACCTGTTCGAGGGTGAGATTCGCGGCGAGCCGCAACACGCCGAAGTTATCGAGGTTGCTGCTTACATAGACGTTCTGACCGCCTTGCAGATTGCCTGCGGAGTTGAACTGCAACTGGCCGCTGGCATTCACGATCACATGGCCTCCGCCGAGCCGGGCAGTTTCGCTCAGAGTGACCTGGTTGCCTTCGAGGCTGCCGAAGATCAGCGGCGCGCCAGTGATGATCGTGCCGCCCTGGAAGCCACCGGTGTTGTCGCCGTTGACATAGGTAGTGACTCCGAGACGCTTCACCAGCGTACCGCTGCCACCGATCAAGCCATTTAAGGTGACCGCGACATCGTTTTGCAAATACAGGTCGCGCACAAAGGACGTCGGGCCATTCACCCAGTAGGTGTCGCTATTCCCCCCGGTAAAATAGGCATACGGCGAACCAAGAGCGCCGCCCGCCTCCACGCTGTTGATCACCACCGTTTTGTTGGAGCTGTTCGCCAGCACCCGGTCCGCATTGATGCGGCTGGCTCCGGTCATCACAAACTCATTGCTCGTCACGGGCAGCATCGAGCCAAAGCGCACATGGGTGTCTTGGAACACGGTCACACGTTCGGACAGCGTGGTGCCGTTGCCGTCGGTATTCAGGTTGAGATGAATCGTGCCCGTGGTGCCGCCGTTGAGTTCGACGGTGACGTTGCTCCCGAGCGGATTCGAGGCGCCGTCGGCCACGCGGGGATTGATCGTGCCGCCATATACCTTCCACAGGCCGATCTGATTCTGCCCGGCGCCAAATTCCGTGTGGCTCAGCACCAGATCGTTCGCGCCGATCTTGGTGATGGTCTTGCCCGCGGCTTGTAACTGTCCGCCGAGAAACAAACGCGATCCGGCAAGGTTCAGCACCGTGTTCGAATTGGAGAGAGACGTTTGCCCTTTCACAAACAGCAAGGCGATGTTCCCGGCGGTGGCCGCGCCGGTCATGGTCAGCATCGGCGCGTCGAGGGTCAGCGAATTGATCGCGATGCTCCCGACCAGCGTCGCGGTGTTGCTGTTATTGAGGCTCAGCGTGCTCGCGAGATTCGCCGGCAGGGTGACGCCGTTGGCAATCGCCGTGCTGGCCACCGTAATGTTGTAACCATCGCCGGGACCGAAGGTGTTGAAGTCGATCCCGTCCTCGACCTCGGAGTGCGCGAGGTTGTGGTTGATCGCGAGGATGCCGCCGAAGAGGGTGACCGGACCGGCGCCCAGTGCCGTCGCGCTTCTTGCATCGAGGGTGCCGAGCGTGAGTGGTGCGCCGGTGGCGTTGGTCACGCGGCCCCCGAGGATCGTCGTGCCTCCGGTGTAAGTGCTGTGGCCGCCGAGGGTCAGGATCCCATTGCCCGCTTTGGTGAGTCCGATCACGCCGGAGCCATTATTGATCGTGCCGTTGAACGTGGTGTCGGCATTGGCTCCATTCCGCGCGGTCAGGCCGACGGCGCCCGCGATGTTCGTGGTGATCGTGCCATTGCCCGCGAGGCCCGCGATCGAGAGCGTCAGGCCGTTCAGGTCGAAGACGCCGCTCTCATTGACGTTCAGGCTGAAGAGGCCCGCTTCGTTCCCGCGCAGTCCGTTTTTGAAAAGCGCCGCTCCATTCGCGAAGCGCAGCGAGCCCTCCTGCACGCTGAGCACCGGCAGGCGGGCGGCGGTCGCGGAGAGCACGTTGGTTCCACCACTGAGTTCCAAAGTGCCTGGGCCGAACTTGGTGAAGTCGCGGGCGGAGAGATTGCCGGAGAGCACCGACGCGCCGTTCTGTCCGTCCCGCACGTGGACCAGTGCTTCTGCGAGCGCCGCTCCCGTGCCGAAAAGCAAGTTGGCGCTGACGGTGGGCGCGGTGTTTCCGTTGAGGATCAAGCCGCCGTTGTTAATCCGGACCAGCGTGGAGCCGTCGGTGGGGGCGATGTTTGCGGAGGTGCGCAGGGCGCGAAGGTCGATGTTACCCGCGCCCGCCACGTCGCTGCTGGTGATGTTGCCGACATTCGCCGGAGCCGTCGCGGCCAGAGTCGAGACCGTGGCCACGACGTGTTCCATATATCCGCCGGTGAGATTGTAGCGGAGAAAGTTCGCATCCTGCCCCGGTCCGGCGGGGGCGGTGACGATACTCGGTGCGACCAGATCGGTGGCCGTGGCCGGGGTCAGGAATCTCTCCGTGCTCCCGAGATTGGCGAGGGCGCTCGGATGAATGACGAGGGTGCCGTAGTTCACCGCGTTGAGCGGATTGCCGCGCATCGAGGCCACGAACGCCGCGTCCGTCATGGTCAGCGCCGAGGAGGACGCGCCTTGATTCAACGCGAGGTGCGCCGCCGCGCCATAGGTGAGGCGCGGGACGCTCAGTGCCTGGGCCACGCCGCCTCCCACGAGCGACAGGACGCCGCCATTGATCGTGATCGTGCCCGTGGCGCCGGCCACGAAGGGAGTCCCGGAGACGGCCGTGGTGGAGACCGTGCCGCCGCTGTGGCTGAAGCGTCCGAGCGTCGGATTCGATGACGCCTGTCCGCCGAAGATCAACGCGGTCTGCACATTCGCGCTGCTATTTAGCGCGAGGGTGCCGGGTCCGGATTTGATCAAGGTGGCATTGGTCACGGCCACGGTTCCCGTTTGCAGCGCGGTGGGAGTGGTGAGGGTGAGCGTTTGGCCCGAGGCCACGTCGATGCCGGCGATGGTCGTGTTCGTGGTGCCCGTCGAGTTGCTCGCAAAGATCACCTGGCGTGCCGTGCTAAAACTGGAGCTGACCGACAAGGTGCCGCCGAGGACACTCGTGACGCTGCGCATGCGGAGATCCGCCGGCCCGAGGAGATGCGGACCAGCCGCGGCGAGTGCGGCGGTGCTGCCGAGCGCGGCGTCGGCATTGACGCGCAGAATGCCCAGATCGAGGAACACCCCGGTGCCGTAGTTGGCATCGGTGGTGAGCAGATTGGCCATGGTGTTCGTTCCGCTGAGTTCCAGCGTGCCCCTCCCGTTCTTGACGAGATTGGCTCCCTGCACGCCGGAGTTGCTGAGGTTGCCGGAGAAGGTCACGGGAGACCACAGGCCCAGTTCGGTGAAAGTGCGGCTGCGCAGCGTGGCGTCGCTGCTCAGGTTGAGATCGCGGGTGAAGGTGAGCGCTTCACGCCCGGCGAAAGTCTGCGTGAAGTTACCCGCGGTGGTCGGCGTGATGGCCAGGGCATTGACGATGGTGCGCGGACCGCCGACCGCCTCGATAAGTCCGCCGCGGTTGGCCTCGCCGGCGATGAAGGTCAGCGGGCCGGCACCGAGCGGACCGCTGAGGATCGTGGGGTTGGTCGCCGGGCCCGTGAAGTAAGTGTCGCTGCCAATTTGGAGGCGCGCACTGTTGAGTGATGTGCCGCCCGTGTAGGTGTTGGTGCCATAACCGTTGGCGGAGGCGGATAACAGCACCGTGCCGCCGTTGCCCGGCGCCACCGCGGTGGTGCCGACGATGACGGAACCAGCCCCGCTGATCACCCCGCCAATGTCCAGCGAGCCGCCGCGGAAGGTGGTAACATCCACCGCTACGGACCCGACCGTGAGCACACCGCCCGCGATCAGCGAGACCGCACCCGTGACCGTCGCGCGCTCGTTGGTGCGGGATTCAATCAATGCGGAGCCTGTGCCCGTGGCCTGGGAAAGCATCAGGTCGCGAGCGATGGTGAACTTTCCCCCGAGGCTCACGCCACCGGCAAGATTCGCGGCGCCGCTGGCGAGCACGATCGGGGAGTAACTTACCCCGAGCGGGCCGGGCGTGCCGGGCAGGACATCACCTTGCGCGATGACGATGCCCTGGTTGATCTGGGTATAGCCTTGGTAAGTATTGGCCCCGCCGAAGACGACATTCTGCACGCCGCTCTTGATCACGTTGCTGCCATCGTTGCCGCTGATCACTCCGAAGATCCCCATCGTGCCGGTGCCGGCGAGATTGAAGATGCGGGTCGCTCCGGCGGCGCCTTCGTGCAGGGTGACGTTGCCATTGATGACAAAGTCGTTGCCGTTGCTCGTGCTGAAGTCGCCCTGGAGCAGCACGGCGTTGTCGATCGTCGTGCTTTGCACCGCATCGACGCGGAGGTTGCCGCCGTTGAGCACGAGACGGCCGCTGCCGAGCGCGAAGTTGTTGCCGAGGTTGAGCGTGCTGTTCGTATTCACCCGCACGTCGCCGGTGAGGCTGGCGTTGCGCGTGAGAAAGCCCATGCCGGCGGTGTTGCCGTTGACCAGCGAGGGGCCGTTGGCGGCGAGTTCCGCGGTGAGCGCGCCCACTTCCACCCGCACCGCGCCAGGCATGCCGCCCGCGAAGACATTCTCGAAGACCGCCGCGCGCGCCGCGGAGACGAGCAGCCCGCCGAAATAGACGTGGGCTTGATTCCCGCCTGCGCCGAGCTGGTATTCGCCATTCGCGTTCGCGCCGAGCGCGGGATTGAAATAGTAGGCATCGGCCTGCGTGGAATTTCCCAGCCACCAATCGCCGCCGGCGATCGCAGCGAGGTTCAGCGGCTGGCTGTAGTAGCCGTAGTCGAGGGCGAGCGCGCCGCCGGAAGCACCGGTCGTCTCCACCTTGATCTGCCCCGCGATCGGCAGGCCGGTGGTGATGATCGTGGGCAGCGCGCTATTGTGCGCGAGGCCGATTCCGGCGAGGCCGTAACCGTCGGACTTCATGGTCACCGCGTTGCTCGCGATGTTCGCATTGTCCGCGAGCCGGAGCAGGCCACCGGGATTGACGGTGATATTCCCGCTGCCAAAGGGCGTGCCCGATCCGCGGAAGGCCGAAGCCACGGCACTCACCGCGGTCGCGTTGGTGCTCCCGTGAATGGTCGTGCCGCCGCTGTAGTTGTTCGCGCCGTTGAGCAGGGTGAGCGCGCCGTTGCCGAACTTCTCGATCACCCCGCCCCCGCCGGTGACCTGGCCCGCGAGCGTGGATTGCGAGAAGCCGTTGAAGGTGCTGTTGATCCGCGCCTGCGGGCTGAGCGTGGTGGTGCCGCTCACCCACAGGCCGCTTTGCAAGGTGAGGGCGATCACGCCGTTGCCATCCATCGCGGGCGCGCCGGGATCGTTCGCGACGGTGAGGTTGCCGACGCGGACGGATTGCGCGGCGTTGTTGATACCGATGGTGGCATCGCCGCGGACGAAAATGTGGCTCCCGAGAATGCCGGTGACGTTCACGTTACTGGCCAATTCGGATGCGGTGCCGGCGGCATTGGCGATCTGCGGGGCTAGGACGAGCGAGCCCGCATTCAGGATCACATCCTGGCCATTGAAGACGGTGCCGACCGGGCTGCCCGAGCCGGAGACCGGGACGCGCGCGAAGAGCGTGCCTTCCTGCACGATGACCGGTCCGCCGATGCCGGGGTTGATCGATTGGATGGTCAGTTGGTTCGGGCCAAACTTGGTCAGCCCTTGCGCGGCGTTGATCTGCGCCTGGATGATCGAAGTCGCCGCACCGACATAGATGAGCGCTTCGCCGTTGCCGCCGGGGCCAAAGTTCAGCGTCATCGGCGACGCCACGCCGGCAGTGATCGCCCCGGTCGGGTTGATCGTGCCGGCGGTGAGGATCAAGCCGCCACTGGTCAGGGTGACTGCATTGTTCGCCGCGGTCGGGCTGAGGTTTTGATTGCTGCGCAGCGCGAAAAGCGAGGGGTTGTCGGCGAGCGTGTTTGCGACGGTGGTGAGATCGGCGATGTCCGTGCCGGAAAGCAATCCCGCGGTCAACGCGGTGGTGACCACATCGGAGTAGGCGATTTGTCCGGCGCCCGGAGTGGTGGTGCTGGCGAGCGGCTGGAAGCCGGTGCCCGCGCCCGTGGGGTTGTGACCGACAAACGAGTTGGTCAGGCGATCTATGATCCACGGGGTTGCGATCCCGGGGTTGGACACTCCAGCGCCATCGAAGGTCGTGCCGGCCACACTCACGCCACCGGCCACCACGATCCGCTCATAGCTTTGCGGAGTCGTCAGGTTGATCCCGAGGAAGCCGATGTTGTTATTGAGCGTGAGCACGCCGCGGTCGGCGCGGGCGAGCGAGGCCACGTTTAACTGCGCGCTCGAAGCGGTGCTGCTGCGAAAGGCGCCGAGCACGCCGCCTTTGCGCACGGTCACCGCGCCGATCGTCTCGACGCTCTGGTAGTTCGCCGCGCCGTCGTAACGGAAGGTTCCGCCGTTCAGGTCGATCCCCGCGGCGTCGCCCCAGCGGCCGTTGTTGCCAGCGACCAGGTTAGTCGCGTCGATGATGCGGACCTGGCCGGCCGGACGCAGGGTCACGGCATTGCTCGGGGAGGAAGAGTTCGCGTTGTAGAGCGACCCAAGATTCCCTTGGATGAGCAGCGTGCCATAGACCTCCACGGGTCCGGAGCCGAGCGGCGTGTCGCCAATCGGCGAGCCGCCGGTTTCGATGACGAGCTGCGTACCCTCGGTGATCTGCGTTCCTCCGGTGAAGTTATTCGAGTTGCGGATGATCACCGAGCCCACGGTGTTGGTCACCGCGCCGAGGACGTTGTTGCGCTGCGGACCGAGCTGCAAGTAGGCGCCGCCGGTGAGCACGTTGTCCACGCCGTCGAAGGCGAGGTTGTTCACTCCGCCGGCGAGGCGAAGGACGCCGGTCCCGGGGTTCCACGCATCGGCTACGCCCGCGCCGAGGGTGGGGGACATGTATTTCACTTCCTGCGCGAGACCGGAGATCAGGAAGCTGTTGCCGTCACCGATTGCGGCGAGGTTTAGTGGCTGGGTAAAGTAAGGCTGCGAAAGTTGGAGCGCGGTTTGGTAAACGCTGCCGAAGTTCGCGCCGTTGAGCAGCGCCGCTGGGTCGAAGTTGTGATCCAGGCCGACCACGCCGAAGGCATTGACCCGGCTCAGCACCCGGAGCTTCGTGCCGTCGATGCTTCCATTACCCGCGAGGCGCAAGGTGCCATCGGGGAAGACCCGCACCGGTCCGCTCCCGAGCGGCATGCCGCTGGTCGCGGTCACTTGCACGTCGCCTCCGATGATATTCGTGCCGCCGCTGTAGGTGTTGGCAGTGCCGGCGATCACGATCCCGCGCATCGTGCCATCGCCGAGCTTGTTCAGCGCACCGGAACCGGTGATCGGGCCGGCCAGTTCCAAGGCGCCGCTGGGACCATCGCTGTTCGTCTGGAAGCTGGCTTGCGCACCCTGGATCGCCGTGGTTCCAGCGACCCTTAGCCGATAGAGATTGGCACCGGTCAAGGTGAGCGTGGTGTCGGTGAGGTTGAGATTTCCGACCTGCATGAGATTGCCCTGGCCGATCGCTCCCGTGCCGCGATCCACATTGACCAGACCGGGGCCTTTGACGTTGAGCGTGATGCCATCGGTGCCGTCCGCACCGATGCGCACGGTCAGGTTGTTGTATTGCTGACCGTTGGTGCCGGCGGCGATGCCGAAGGTCGTGGCATTGCCGGTGTAGAGAATGCCAAATGCGCCGTTGTAGAGATTGACCGTGCTGACTGTGCCGCTCGCGCCGCCGACGCCGAACGGCGCGTTGTCGAGCGTCAGGCCACCCGTGGTGTTTACCCCGTAGATCTCCGTGCCGCCGGTGAAGGTATTGCTGCCTGAATCCGGTGTGCTCGCGCGGAAGCCATCGATGGTGAGCACCCCCGCGCCCGCTTTCACAAGCCGGAGATTGCCGTCGAGCATTCCGGTAAAAGTGGAGTTCACCTGACTCGCGACGCTAAGCGTGGAAGCCGTGCCGGAGTCATTGGTGATCGCGCCGCCGAAGGTCACGCCGCCGCCGGTGCCGGTGACCTGGCGGTTGTTCCCGCCGAGAGTTTCCACCGCAATGCTGTTCCCATTCAGATCCAGCTTCGCGCCGGAGTTGATGTTCAACTCGCTGTTCATGCGGCTGAAAACGCTGCCGCCGCCGACCTTCACCGTGCCATCCTGGATGCTCACTTCACCGAGGACGGCGGTGTTACCCGCCAGGATCAGCGTGCCGCGCCCGAACTTGGTCAAGGCATTGGCCATGATCGTCCCGGTGATCGTGGCGTTCTCGCTCTCCATCACATAGATCAGGCCTTCTCCCAGCGTGCCGGCGCCCGGTGCGATAGCGGAGGCCGGGTCGAATGTCAGGTTAGTCCCGATCGTGTTACTGCCATTGATCAACACGCCACCCATGTTCTGATTGTCGCGCGCGGGGATGACTAGTGTTCCGCCGTTGATGTCTGCATTGGTGCGGAAGGCATAGATGCGGTTTAACCCAGTGAGCGCTTGCGGGCTGGTGATGTTAGCGATGCTGGTGGGGTTGCTGCCGGACAGGGAACCAATCACCGATCCGCCGTTGGCGATGTAGGGTTTGATCCCGGTGGCGGCATCATCGGTGGTGAAATCCGCGACGCCCGTGATGTCGGCGGCGAGGAGGTGGGGCGCGAAGATTCCATTGGTCAGCGCGGCGGCGCGGGCGACGCTGGCGTTGATGGCGTTGGTGGGAATGAGGCGGGCGGCATTGCTATTGCCAACACCGCCGAGGGTCGTGCCGGGAGCCGTCTCGATGACCAGCGTGCCTTGGTTTTGCCGGAGGAGATTGTCCGCCGCAAAGGACACGCTCAAGCTGGCGCCGCTTTCCATCTGGAGATGCAGGCCGCCTCCGTAATTGTAAGTGGTGGTGCTGGCCTGATTGGTGAGCGAGAGGGTGCCGCTTACGTTCACGGCCCGAATCGTGCCGCCGATCCACTCCAGCACGGTGTTATCCGCCACCGTCGTCGTGCTGTTCGTCCACGGTGTGGAAGTGCTGAACTGATAAGTCCCGTTTGTGAACGCCGCCTGGCGGAAGGTATTCGCGCCAGTCGCGACGAGGGCGCCGGTGCCAGTCTTGAACCAGTAGTCGAACTCCGTGCCCTGCGCGATCGGCGCGCTGACCGTGAAGTAGTTCGCGCCCGTGACATCGAGGCCGCCGCTGTAGATCGAGGACGTGTTGTTATTGAAGGTGATGCCGCGCGTGGTGATCACGTCGCCATTGATCCGCAGCGTGCCGCCGGTGTAGCGGGTGACCGTGGTGGTGCCGCCGAGCGCGAAGTCACCGCCGATCTGAATATCGGTCGCGCCGACGCGGGCCGGATCGCCGAGCGCGGCCTCGTTGTTCACCTGCGCGATGCCATCGAGCACGATGAGCGCAGCCTGCGCGTTGCGGCCATTCAGCACCAGCTTGCCGAGCCCGCGTTTGATGATGCTGCCCGCGCCGTCGTAGGTGGCGCTGGCATTTTGCGTCAGCGTGAGGCCGGCCTGCACGTCGAGGTAGCCGTTGCCGGTGAAGCTGATGTCGCGATCGAGGGTGAAGGAATTTTCCCACGCAGCGAGTCCGCCGCCCGCGAGCACGACTTGCGACGGACTGGCGAGGTCGGCGTTGGCATTTACCGCAAGCAAGCCGCCGGTGACCGTGCTGCTCCCGGTGAAGGTAATCGGGCCGGTCAGGAAGACCGCGCCCTGGCCGCCTTTCTCCCAATGATTGCCCGCGCCGCCAGCGCCATCGCTGACTCCACCCGCAAGGTAGAGCTGCCCCGCATTGCTGCCGTCGATGCCGACAGTCAATACCCGCACGGCGCCGATGGAGCCCGGCGCGAGGCTGACGTTGCCGGTGAGGCGAAGGTCGCCGGCGTTGTTCTGCATTTGCACGATGCCGTCGGCGGTCAGGTTGATCGCGTTGCCGATGCTCAGCGGGGCGATCATGCGGAAGTTACTCACCAGCGAATCGCCCTGGAGTGTGCCGCCATTGAGCGTGATCGGGCCGAGGGCAGTGGCCGCGTTGGTCGCGCTGACGCGCAAGGCGCCGCCGGTGTGGATGATCGTGGCGCCGCCATAACTCATCGGCACATCGAACTGCGCGGTGCCGGTGCTGTTGTTGACGACTTGATCTGCTCTTCCGGTAGCGTCGCCGGTCATGGAAACGCCGACCTGCACCGAGTTACCCGCGCCGGTGAGCGGGCTCGCGATGCGGATCGTGCCCTGACCGGTGCCGAGCCGGAAGACGCCGCCATCTGGCGAGAGCACTCCGGTGAAGGTACCGGTGTCGCCGATCGACGCGCCGAGATACGAGCCGCCGCCCCAGAGTGTGGCCTGGTCAATATTCAGGCTGAAGCCCGCCGCGGAGATGCCGAGCGTTCCCTTCCACGGAGCGCTGGAGGCGACCGTCATCGCGGGCAACGTGGCCGGGTGCCCGACAAACGACAGGCCGAGGATCGAGATGCCGCCGTGATCGGAGTTCATCGTCACCTGACCCGCATTGAGATTCGTCGCCGCGGCGAGCCGGAGTCCGCCGGCGGGATTGATCGTGATCGCGCCGATGCCAAACGGCTTCGCGGAGCTCGTCGCGTTCAAGCTGCTCAAGAGGCCCGTCTGCACCGTGACCGGCTGCGCGTAGCCGATCGAATCCCCGCCAATGAAGAGCCGCTCGTTGCCGAATTTTTGCAGTTCCCCCGCGCCACTGAGCGCGCCGTCGATTTGCAAGATGTGGGTCACGTAAGCCCACGCCGGTCCGTTCAAGGTAAAGCCTCCGTAGGCTGTGGTGGTGTTGGTTCCCGCTTGATTTCGGATATCGAGGATCACCGCCGCATTGCTCCCGGTGCGCGGCGCGACGGTGATGTGGTTCACCGCCGTGCCGCCGATGTTCACATTCCCGAAGCGCGCGTCGTTGTAGAAAGAAACGTCGTTGTTCAGCCGCTGGTTGGTGGCGTTGAGGTAGGTCGCGCCGCCCCAGAGGTCGATGTTGTTGGGCGTGCCGGAAACCGGGCCGGCGGCGGCCACGTTATTCAGCCGCGTCTCGCCGGAGTTGATGGTCAGCGGCCCGGTGAAAGTATTGGCGCCGCTGAGGGTGAGGATGCCGTCGCCGAAACGGGTCACACCATTCGACCCGCTGAGCACGCCGCCGAGCACGATCACGCCCGACGTTCCGCCCGGAGTGGCGGCATAGATCAGGCCTTCCTGCGTCCCGAAGCCGACATTCACCGCATGGGTGACGGTGTCGTTCGCCGTATGCGCGATGAAGAAACCCGCGCCCTGGCCGACCGCGGCGGCGCTCCCGAGTTCGAGGGAAAATGCGCCGCTGTTGAGAATCTCGGTGGCCGCCGTGGTCCGCAGGCGCAGCGCTTGCATCGTGGCATTCCCGGTCATCGTGATCGTGCCGGGCACGTCATTGAGATTCACGATCTCTCCGGCCGTGGCGCCTTGCAGCGCGGCGGCCGTGACGGGCGAGAGATTGAAGCCCGCGGGTTCCATCCCGTGGGTGGCGTCGATTTTTACAAAGCGCGGATCGCCCGAATCGTTCGAAGTCGTTCCTCCCCACAGGACGAGGTTCGCGCCGTTCATCCCGTGGGTGATCGCGGGCGCCGCGGTGACGATCATTTTCTGCGTACCGCCAGCCGTGCCGAACGTGGTGGTGGTGGCCGCGGTGTTGCGGATGTTCAGCGTGCCCCGCCCGCCCGCGAGGCGATTCAGCGAGCCGGTGGTGAGCGTGGTGAGCCGACCCGCGGAGGTGCCGTCCGTATCCACGCTGATCGTGCTCCCGCCAGCGTAGTCGATCGAGCCCACGGTCTGTGCGGAGGCCGTCGCTGCGCCGCCGTCGCCGAGCAGGCGCAGGATCGAGGTAGTGAGGTCGAGGTTGGCCGTGCTTTGCAGGCGGCGGTCGGTGTTGGCCGTGGTGACCGCGGCGTTGTTGAGCAGCAGCGTGCTGCCGCCGAAGAGCCGGTAGTCCGTGTTGCCAAACTGCGCGGCGGTGGTGTCGTCGGTGCTCAACGTCCCCCCGAGCGCGGTCACGACTCCCGAGCCGAGCGGGGTGGTGATCGCGCCGTTGATATTCAAAATGCCCCCGCGATTCACCGTGACGCCGCCGAGCGTGGCCGCATTGTCCGCGCGGATCGAGACGGTGCCGCCGTTGCCATTGGTCAGATTTACTCCCGCGAAGATGAGCGCGCGTCCCACGTCCTGGCCGACGACCACATTCGCCGTGGACGCGGCGCCGCCGAGCGCGCTCGGTGCGGCGAGGATCAGCGTGTTCGCCGCGGAGGAGAGCCGGATCGTATTGTCCGCCGCCGGTGCGAGCGTGCCGGCATAGGTGCGATCCACACCGCCGATGTTTGCCACCCAGACGCGCGGGCTGCCCGCGCCGCCGGCCTGGGCGAGGTCGATGTTATTCGCGAAAGAGCCATCGAGGCCGAGGACCAAGCCGTGGATCGGCACGGCCATGTTCAGCGGATTCGCCGCGTCGATGACAAAGCCGCCATTGCCCACCACCGGCAGCACCGACCGCGAGGTGCCGAACTGCGAGACGAGCTGCAATCCACCCGGCATCGTGCCTGCGCCGGTCTGGCTGGCGTCGGCGAGGCTGAGCGCACCGCCATTCACGAAGACTCTGCCCGTCCCGAGATTCGCCCCCGGCGCGAGTTGGAGGAAACCCGCCTTCACCGCAGTGACGCCATCGTAGGTGTTTGCGGAATTCGCGATCACCAGCCGCCCCGTGCCTTCCATGATCACCGCACGGCTCCCGGCGCCGTCGGTGATCGGACCCCCGAGGGTGAGCGTGGCGGTCGAGGGGCTGAAGACCGAGGTCGCGCCCGCGAGCGTCGTCGTCCCGTTGAAACGCAAGGCGTAGCTGTTCGCCCCGGTGACACCGAGGATGCCGCCGTTCATCGTCAGGTTATCGAGGATGATCGTGTTCCCACTGTTCGCTCCGCCGATGAAGTTCCGATCCACATTGAGCGTGGCCGCGCCTTCCAGCGTCACGTCGTTGTTCCCGAGGTAGGTGATGTCGGCCGTGCTGCCGGTGCCGTTGTTATTCAGGCTGAACACGGTCAGCCCCGCGGAAGTGGCGCCCTTCAAAACGATCCCGCCCGTTCCACCGCCGAGGCTGCCCGGCGCGGCCACGTTCGCGCCGCCCACATTCACCGTCCCGAGATTCACCACCCAGTCACCTTGATAAGCCGACGCATCCACGTTCAGCCGCAGCGTACCCGCGCCCGACTTGATGATGCCCGAGCCCGCGCTGGTCAGAGACACTTGCGCATTGCCGGGGCCGTTGACATTGAGGATGCCCGCATGGATGCGTGCGCTCACGTGGTCGTTGAGCACGAGCGGCGCCTGCCAGACATCCGTGGCCGAATTGTATTTTGCGATGAAGGCATTGCCGCTCAGCGCGTCGAGCGTCAGGCCGAAGGGGCCGGCGAAAGTGTAAGCCTGCGCGCCCACGGTGTCGCCGAGGATCAGGCCGCCGAGCGTGATCGGCGTGTCGAGATTGATCGTGCGATCGGCGCTGATGTTGAAGTTGAAACTCGCCGTATCCCCCGCGCCATTGGGCGGCGTGCCGAGCAGCCAGTTCGCCGACTGCGACCAGTTGAGGATGCCCGCGCCGTCGAAGTTCCAGAGGTCGGAAACGCCGCTGGCCTTGATCGCCCACAGGCTGAAGCAAGCCGCGCCGACCGCCAGGATCGGCCGCTTCCAGCGTTTGGGCGGCGAGGTCAGGTGCCGTCTGAAAAAGCGGGAGCGGCGTTGTTTCATGGGGGGAATGGCAGCGGTTTACGAGCGGACGAGCGCGGGGGAGGCGCCCACGCGGAGAAAAGCGAAACTGGGGTGTGTGATCGGGGGGAACCTCACCCCGCGCAGGTTAGCCAGAGCGAGCCAGCATGCGAGCGGATTTGCGATTCGCCGCCCGAGACACGACCGCGCGCCTCGGGCGCCGAGAGATGGAGGGACATGCTCCGTCATGTCCCCGACCTTAGCGGGCGGAGGCGGCATGGCTCCGCACCCGCCTCCCCCCCATTCGATTGGGGACACGACGGAGCGTGTCCCTCCAGGGTTCGGCCCCTCCGATGCCGGGAGGTGCCGCCCCGGAAAGGGCGTTCCCCACGACTGCCCCCCTCGCACCCGGTGCTCAAGCCGCGTTCGTGAGTTCCAAGCGGCAAAACGTCGGGAAGCAACGACAAAACGTGAGAAGGGAACGACAAAACGTAAGAGGGGAAAGGCGATCCGTGAGCGGGGAACGGCGAACCGTAGGAAGGAAGGGCGAATCGTTAGGGAACCCCTGATTTAATCCAGCGGAGCTTCTTGATCCGCAGATTTCGCAGATTCTCGCAGATGAGGCAGGCCGCTGTGCTTCCAAATCTGCGCCCATCTGCGCTTTCGGAATAAATCAGTGTTTCCTGAGAGGGTGTACCGGAAGTCTCCTGGATGAGTGGAATGCGCAGCCCGGCGCGCAGCGCCGCATCGTATAAGTCATTCTGAGCTTGCGAAGAACCACTGATCCCTGCGGGCGGAGGCGGTGCGGAGCGACGCCCCCATGTCCAGCGGCTCCGCACCCCCGCTGCCCGCAGAGATCAGTGGTTCTTCGTTCCTCAGAATGACGGGGTTTTGGTGGGCGCTGCGCGCGGACGCACTTTCGGTACACCCTCTCAGGGCGGCGGCCTACCGGGTAATCAGCGCCAGGGTCTGCAGGACATTTTCCTCGATGGTGAAACGCTTCGAGAGCGATTGCATTTCCCCGCGGATCAACTCGCGCCGAATCGGGTCGCGCCATTTCTCGATGGCTGTGACCAGCGCGCCGGTGTCGCGCGGGTCATCGACGATCTCGCCCTCGACGCCCGCGGCGATGATTTCGGCGAAGCCGTTGTGGCGCGTCGTGATCACGGGCAGTCCCGCGGCGCGAGCCTCGAGGCATGCGTTGGAAAATGGCTCGTAGAGCGTCGGCAGGATGAAGGCATCCGCGGCCGCGTAGTAGCGGGCCATGTCCGGCACCGGCCCGAGAAAACGCACGCGACGCGAGACCGGCAGGCCGCCCGCGGCACCGCGCCCGGCGACGAGCAGACGCGCGGAAGAATGCAGCCTGTTCATCGCCGCGATCGCAAAACGCAGGCCTTTGCGTTCCCAGCCGGAGCCGGCGAAGAGGAGCACGAAGTCCTCGTCGCGGAGGCCGATCTCGCGCCGGGTGCCGAGGCGCGCGTTCGGCGGCGGAGCAAATTCGGGGACCCCATTGTAGATCACCGCGAGCTGGTCGGCGGGATAGTCGAATCGGCGCGCGATGTCCTCCTTCACCATCTGCGAATTTGCGATTACAAAGCCGGCGCCCTTGTCGCTGAAAAGGTTCCGCTCGATCGCGAGCGTTTGCTGGTGCTTGGGGCTGAAGCGGCGCAGCCACGGCTTCCAAAACGGCTCGAACTCCGCGCGTCGCTCGAGCCACGCGGCATGCACTCCGTCGCCGGCGCGGTAGGCGTCGCAGGAAAAGATGCGTTCGAGGCTGAAGAGAAAATCGCACCGTTCGCGCGGACGCAGCGCGTGGAGCGCGACCGCAAACTGCCGCGGAGACCGGCTGTGGACTTGCACGTGCGCCCACGGCCAGGCATCGCGCGGCCACTGCTCGGCGAAGAGAATGACCTCATGCCCCGCGGCCACGGCGGTCTCCGCGAAGCGGCGCAGATACGTTTCCGCGCCACCCGTGCGCGAGTATCCGCGACGAACGAGACCGATTTTCATTTTGGATTTTCCATTTTGGATTTTGGATTGGCGGACTCGTCCCATCCGGCGACGGGTAGGGCGCATTTGAATCCAAAATCCAAAATTCAAAATCTAAAATGCTCGCTGCTCTACGCGACTTCCGCGCGGCTTGGCGGCTCGGGGCTCGATGCGGTGGCGGCGGAGACGGTGCGGGCGGCGCAAAAGGCCGGCGTGCTCGGGGTGGCGATCGCGTTTGAAAACCGGCTCGATGGTTTGTCGCCGGCGCAGTTCGAGTCGCTGCGGTGGAATCCGGTGCGGCTGCTCTCGGCGCTCGGCAGCGAACATTATTACGCCGCGAAAAAGCACGCGCTCGATCGTGCGGCGGCGCGGCGGCTGGCCGCGGGCGGGTTCACGCTCTTCCACGGCTGGTCGGGCGAATGTGTGCGCACCCTGCGCGAGGCGCGGCGGCTCAGGATTCCCAGCCTCATCGAGATCCCGACGTGGCATCGCAACAAAGGCAAAATCAAGCCCGCGCGTCCGACGAAGAGCGAGCGTGAACGCGCCGAGGCGAGCGGCTGGCGGGGCATCAAGGACCGGCTGCTGATCACGCGCCAGCAGGTGCTGGAGGAATACGATCTCGCCGATCTGATCCTCGTGCTTTCCGAAAAGGCGGAGGAGACTTTCCTCGCGGCGGGCGTCGCGAAGGAGAAACTTTTCCGGCATCAGCGCGGCGTGGATGTACAGCGCTTCCGGCCCGCGGAGAAGGCGCCGGAGAAGTTTGTCGCGCTCTTTGTGGGCGCGCTGATCAAGCGCAAGGGCGTGCATCATTTGATCGAAGTGTGGAAGCGGCTCGGCCTGAAGGATGCGGAGCTGTGGCTCGCGGGGACGGTGCATGAGGAGATCAGAACGATGCTCGGCAAGCCCGGCGCGGACGGGATTTTCGCGACGGGCTTTGCGGCGAAGGTGGAGGATTTTTACCGCACGGGCCTCGTTCACATCCTGCCCAGCGAATGTGAGGGCAGCGCCAAATGCACCTACGAAGCCGCGGCCAGCGGACTCGCGCAGATCACCACGCGCGAGGCCGGCGACGTGGTGCTTGATGGGGTGAATGGCTTGATCATTCCGCCGAATGATCCCGACGCGCTGGCTGCGGCGATCCTGAAACTCTACCGCGACCGCGAGCAGTGCGCGCGGTTCGGGGCGGCCGGACGGCAGCGGGTGGTGGAGCATTTTACGTGGGAGCATTTTGAGGCGCGATTACAGGAGGCGTGGCGCGCGGCGTCCCGGCGATGAATGAGCGCGCGCACTTCGGCCGCTGGGTGGAGCACGCGACCCGCGTGCCCTTCGCGGCGACCCGCCGCGAAGATCGTGAAGCCGTGAAACTCGCATTTGCCTCAGTGAGCCGGAGCGTGGTCACGGGGCCGACGCGCATCGAATGTCCCCGGCGGGTCGCCGGGGACGGCACGCGGGTCGCGTGCTCCACCCGGAGCGCCGCGGGGCCGCGCGAGAGATGAGAATCCTCGCGCTCCAGCTCAAGCGGATCGGCGATCTCGTGCTGACCACGCCGGCGCTGCGCGCGCTGCGCACGGCGTGGCCGGAGGCGCATATCGGACTCGGAGTGAGCGACGGTTGCGCCTCGCTCCTCGGCGCGATTGCGCCGATTGATTCCGCGATGGTCTTCGGTGCGGGACGCGGGTGGGCGCCCTGGCAGCAGGTGCTCACGGGCAGGTGGGATGTGTGCCTGGATTTCACCGGCACCGATCGCTCGGCGCTGGCGGCGGCTCTCTCGCGCGCACCAGAGCGGAGCACCTTTGCGTGGGTGCGCCGCCGCCGTCTGCGCTCGCTGGCGTATCACGACTTCGTCGAATCCTCGGTGCGCGAGCGGCACACCTGCGACCACTACCTCGATCTCGCGCAGGCCGCGATTTTCCGCCACGGGATCGCTGCAGAATCCGGGGAGATTTTCCCCGAGTTGCACATCCCGGCGGCGACGCAGACGGCTGCGCAGGAAATTCTCCACCGGCATGGGATCACCCGCCCCTACGCCGTGCTGCACCCGGGCACCGCGCGCGCGGAGAAATTCTGGCTCACCGAACGCTGGCTCGAACTCGCGACCGATCTCCGCCTGCGGCACGGGCTGGACCTCGTGCTCACGGGGGGGCGCGATCCGCTGGAACTGGCGCAACTCTCCGCGCTGGAAACCGTGCGCGACACCGCGGCGCGCTCGCTCTCGCCGGATCGGCTGCCCATTTCCCGAGAAGGCGCGGTGGCGAACCTGGCCGGGCAAACCGATCTGCTGACTCTTGCCGCGCTCGTGGAGCGCGCGGCCCTCGTGGTGAGCTGCGACACGGCGATGGTGCATCTTGCGGCAGCCTTTCGCCGGCCGCAGGTCGCGCTCTTCGGGCCGACGAATCCGTATCACTGGCGCCCGCGCCACGAGCGGGCGGCGGTCATTTCCGCGGCGCAGCCCGAGGCGCCGTTGACGAATTTCCACCCCCGCATGAAAGGCGCGTCGATGGACCGCATCTCGACCGATGTGGTGATCCGTGCTACCGAGGTGCTCCTCGCGCTCGCCCCGCCTGTCTGATCGCGAACCCGCCGCGGCGCACCACACCGAATGTCCACTGTCAAAAAACTCTCCCGCAAAGACATCGCCAAAATGTCGTTCGGCGATTTCGTGCGGGCGAGCCGCGAACCTTATCGGCGCCTCTTTTCCTATCTCACGCCGTACCGCGCGCGGTTCATCGCGGGCATCTTCTTCGGCGCGCTCTTTGGGGTGGTTCAGGCGCTGCTGGTTTTCGATATCCAGTTCGTCGCCGGTGCGGTCTTTCCCGAGCACAAGGCGCAAGGCGGCGGGGCGCTGGTAAAGTGGTTCCCGGTGCTCGCCGGCATCCGGGTGGATGCGAGCGCGACGACGGTGATGCTGATCTGCGCGAGCATCCCGGCGCTGATGCTCCTGCGCGGGCTCTGCGGCTACCTGAACAGCTACTGCATGCTCTGGGTCAGCGTGCGGGTGCTCGACGACATCCGGAAAAAAGTCTTCCGGCACACGCTGGGGCAATCGATGGAGTTCTTTAACAAGTCGAAGGCCGGCGACCTCGTGCAGACGGTTTTCAATCAGACGCGGATGGCGCAGCAGGCGCTCACCACCATCTCGGGCGATGTGGTCAAGCAGCCGATCTCGATCCTCACCGGGCTGGCCGCGCTCTTCATCGTCGATTGGCGGTTCACGCTGGTGTCCTTCATCATCTTCCCGCTCTGCCTCCTGCCCGTGGCGATCGTGGCGCGCAAGGTGCGCAAGGCCGGCGCGCGCGAGGAGGAGGAGGCGGGTCAGCTCATGGTGGTGATGCAGGAGGCCTTCGCGGGCATCCGGGTGGTGAAGACGCATGCGCGCGAGGACTACGAGTCGGGGCGCTTCAACGCGGCGAATCACCTGATCATGAAGTTCATCATGCGCTGGCGAAAGGCGCTGGAGCTGACGTCTCCGCTGGTGGAGACGATCGCCTCGCTGGGCGTGGCCGCGGCGCTGGCCTGGGCGTGGCATTACCGGCTCGGCTTCGATCGCTTCATCGCGCTGAACGGCGGCATGGTGATGCTCTACCCGGCCTTCAAATCGCTGAGCCGCATCTACCTCACGATGCAAAAGTGCCTGGCCTCGACGACCAAGGTCTTCGAACTGCTCGACCGGGTGCCGGCGATCCAGGACGCGCCGAATGCGGTGGCGCTCCCGCGGGTGAAAGGCGAGGTGCGTTTCGAGGGCGTCACCTTCGGCTACGGCAACGACCGGATCGCGCTGCGCGACATCGACCTGCACATCCCGCCGGCCACGACCTGCGCGCTAGTGGGCGCCAGCGGCGCGGGCAAAAGCACGCTGCTCGCGCTGCTCCAGCGTCTCTACGAACCGCTCGCCGGCCGCGTGGTGATCGACGGCCAAGACATCCGCGGCGTCACCCAGGCTTCGCTCCGCGAGAACATCGCGACGGTCAGCCAGGACATCTTTCTCTTCCACGACACCATCGCGAACAACATCCGCTACGGCCGGCTCGATGCGACCGATGCCGAGGTGGAGGCAGCCGCGAAGCTGGCCCACGCGCACGAATTCATCCTCGCGCAGCAGCATGGCTACCAGACGGTGATCGGCGACAAGGGCTGCTTGCTCAGCGGCGGCCAGCAGCAGCGCCTCTCGATCGCGCGGGCCTTGCTGAAAAACGCGCCCATTCTCCTCCTCGACGAAGCGACGAGCGCGCTCGACTCCGAGGCGGAAAAACACATCCAGGCCGCGCTCGATACGCTGGCCGCGGGGCGCACGGTGATCGCCATCGCGCACCGCCTTTCCACGATCCTGCACGCGAAACAAATCGTGGTCATGGAAAACGGCGCGATCAAGGAAGTGGGGCCGCATGCGGAACTGTTCGCGAAGAGCGGCTATTACCGGCGGCTCTACGATCTGCAATTCAACCGGCACCACGGCGGCGATGTCCCGCTGGAAGAACTCGCCGCAACCCCCTAGCTTCCACCGCCGTGAAAATCTTTGCGCTCATTTTTTGTCTGGCCGCTGTTCCGTGCATGCACGCGCAACTGACCCGGGGCGATGCGATCAAGGCGACGACCACCGTGCATCCGGACGGCACACGGAGCACCCTGCTCGTCAATCCCGAGGTGCAGTCGGCGGAGGAAACCTTTTACGACGCGGGCGGGAAGATCACCGGGAAGACTGTCTATCCGCTCGACTCGCAGAATCAGCCGATCGGCGCGATCAGCTACAACGCGAAGGGCGCGGTGATCACGAAATCGAGCTATCAGCGCGACGCCTACGGGCGGATCGGCGAGGAGACGATCACGTCTGGAGCGGGGCAGTTTCTGCGGAAGCGGGTCTATAGCTACGGCGTGAAGAACAAGGTCTCCCGCGTGGATGAATACGACGCGAACGGCGTGCTCATCGCCCCGCCGCCGAGAGCAGCGACGGATAGGAAGAAGAAGAAGTAGCGCCAGGACAAGCGCTTCAACCGATGTTCCCGGCCATCATAAGCTGGGTGAAGTAACCCCGCCGCAGCCTGCTTTGCATCCCCCTGCCTCGTTCCCAAACGCCTGCCTCGTTCCCAAACTCCGTTTGGGAACGCACTTGTCTGCGCAACTCCGTTGCCCCGTGGGCGTGTCCGCACAACGGCCAGCGTCCCGCCGCCGAAACAGAATCGAGCTGCGAGATAGCCCCTCACGCCTTTCCTGAAAAACAGGGGCAATTTCGCCCGCAATTGCGTTCCCAAACGGAGTTTGGGAACGAGGACACCAGAGAGTTTGCAGTCCAGGTCGTGGTCCTCAGTAAGCTGGGTGAAGTAACTCCGCCGCAGCCCGGTTTGCATTCCATCATTTCTCTGCGAAGGTGCGCGCCCTTTCGCACGAGGGGATATTTTCCACCATGTTCATCGATCACATTCGCATCCAAGCCAAAGCCGGGGACGGCGGCGATGGCAGCGCCAGCTTTCGCCGTGAATCGAAGATCCCCAAGGGCGGCCCCGATGGCGGTGACGGCGGGCGCGGCGGCTCGGTGATCCTGCGCGCCGACATTCACACGGACAATCTCACGCCCTTCTTCTACGAGCCGATCATCAAGGCGCGCGACGGCGACCGCGGCGGCCACAAGCAATGCTTTGGAAAGAGTGCCGAGGACAAGATCCTCGCGGTGCCGATCGGCACCATCGTCTATCGGCTGCCCAGCGAAGAGCCGGATACCTACGACCCCGAGGTGGAGCACGGGGACGGCGCGATGTTCGTGGATTTCAGCAAGACGCCCGAAGGCAACGAGGCCGCGCGGGCGGAGAAAAAGAAGCGCGTCATCGATCCAAATGAACTGGAAATGATCGCGGACCTGACCGAGCCGGATCAGCAGTTTGTCCTCTGCAAAGGAGGCAAGGGCGGGTTGGGCAACGTGCATTTCAAAAACTCCCGCAACCAGGCGCCCACGCGCTACACGGAGGGCGAGCCGGGTGAGGAAGGAACGTACTACCTCGAACTGCGCACCATCGCGGACGCGGGGCTCGTCGGTTATCCGAATGCCGGCAAGTCCACGCTGCTCGGGCGCATCTCGGCGGCGCATCCGCGGGTCGCGCCGTATCCCTTCACCACGCTCACGCCGCACATCGGCGTCGTGGAGCTGCCGGGCTTTCATCGCGTCACGGTCGCCGACATCCCCGGCCTCATCGAAGGCGCGCACGCGAACGTCGGACTCGGCCATGATTTCCTCCGCCACATCGTGCGCTGCAAGTTGCTCGTCTTCGTCATCGACATGGCCGGCAGCGAAGGGCGCGAACCGATCGAGGATCTGCAGAAGCTGCGCAAGGAACTCGACCTCTACGACCCGCGCCTCGCCGAGCGCCCATGGATCGTGGTGGCGAACAAGATGGATTTGCCGGAGGCAAAGGAAAAGCTGAAGCACTTCAAGACACGTTACAAAAAGCTGGAAGTGTTTCCGGTCGGCGCGGGTGAAGAAAAGGGCGTGCAGAAGTTGATGGCGCGGCTGGGTGAGTTGGTCGGAGTGACGGAGCCGGCAGTCTAGGCTCTCGACATCCCCGGAAGCGTTCCCGAAATTCGGCGCTTCATGTCCGAGCCTGCCGAGTCCACTCCGAAGCCCGTCGTCGCGAGTTATTGCACGACGTTCCTCAAGCCGGAGATGCGCCACATCTACCGGCAGGTCACGGGGCTTCGGCGGTATTCGACCTTCGTGATGACGCGGGAGCGGATGGGCGAGGGGGAGTTTCCCTTTCCTGCGATCGAGGTGATTCCGCGGGCGCGGAAGAATTTCGTGAAGCGGTTTTGGCTGAAGTACGTGATGCGCAAACCGGCGGTTTATTACCGGGGCGAATTGCAGGTGCTGATCAAGCTGCTCCGCCGCCGGCCCGCGGACTTGATGCACGTGTACTTCGGCCATACCGGCGTGCATCTGTTGCCGTTCATCGAGGAATGGGATCGGCCGACGGTGGTGTCGTTTCACGGCATGGACATCCAGGCGCGGCCCCAGCAGGAAGGTTACGACGATCAGATGCGCGCGCTCTTGCGCACCGTGCCGCTGGTGCTGGCGCGGTCGCGGTCGCTTTTCGCCGCGCTAGAGACGTGGGGCTGCCCGCGCGAAAAGCTCCGCCTCAATCGCACCGGCATTCCCCTCGATCAGTATCCCTTCACGCAGCGCCCGCTGCCGGCGGATGGCTCGTGGCGCTTCGTGCAGGCGTGCCGGCTGATCGAGAAGAAAGGGCTGCTCACGGCGCTGCGGGCGTTTGCGAATTTCCACGCGAAGAACCCGCGCGCGCGCTTCGTGATCGCGGGTGAGGGGCCGATGAAGGAGAAGCTGACCGCGTTCGCCGCCGAACTCGGGGTGGCCGGCGCGGTCGAGTTGCGCGGCTTCCTTTCGCAGTCCGAACTGGCGGCGCTTTACGCGGCGTCGCACGTCTTCCTCCACCCGAGCGAAATGCCGCCCGATCAAAATCAGGAAGGCGTGCCGAACTCGATGCTCGAAGCCATGGCCACCGGTCTGCCCGTGGTTGCGACCACCCACGGCGGCATTCCCGAAGCAGTGACGCACGAGCGCACCGGCCTGCTCGTGCCGGAGCGCGATCCCGAGGCGCTGGCCCGCGCGCTCGAGCAGATCACCAGCGACACGGATCGGCTCTACATTCTCGGGCAGGCCGCGGCGCGGGCCGTGCGCGACGAGTTTGAACAGGGGAAGGCAATCGAGAAGCTGGAAGGTTTCTACGACGAAGCGCGGGCGATCGGGAAATCCGCGTGAACTCCTTTGCCTATCTCTTTGAACGCTTCCCGTCGTTCGTGCAGACCTTCGTCTATCGCGAGGCGGTGGAGATGGTGCGGCAGGGGATGGAGCCGCTGCTGTTCTCGATCCGGCGTCCCGATGATCCTGGCGAACTCGCGGAGCACCTCAACGTGGATGTTTTCTACGCGCCGGCGGAAAAGGACCTGCGCGCGCAGGTGGATGCACAACGCGCCGCGCGGAAGCTCGCGTGGCGCCCGCACAAGGCGATCCCGCGGCACCGCGCGGAGCCGGATGCGCAGCGGATGTTCGAGGCGATCTGGCTGGCGCCGCACTTGCGCGAGCGCGGCGTGCGGCATGTGCACGCGCACTTCGGCGGGGTGGCCGCGCGCACGGCGTGGTGGCTGCGCGAGTTGTTCGGTTTCAGCTACAGCTTCACCGGGCACGCGAACGATATTTTCTGCGACTCGGATTTTCCGGTGAGCAATGAAACGCTGGTGCGCGGGGCGAGGTTCGTCGTCACCGAGACAGATTATGCCCGGCGCTGGATGGAGGAGAAATATCCGTTCGCCCGCGGCAAGGTGTATCGCGTCTTCAACGGCATCGCGATGGAGGGCTTCCCCCCGAGGCAAGCGCCGGAAGCGGTGCCGCGGATCGTCTCGGTGGGGCGTTACGTGGAGAAGAAGGGCTTCGGGGACTTGATCGAGGCGTGCCGGCTCCTGCGCGAGCGCGGGCTGGAGTTCGCCTGCGACATCATCGGCGGCGGACCGCTGGAGGCTGCCCTTCGGGAGCAGATTGCCGTCGCCGGCCTCGAAGATCGCGTGCGCCTCCTCGGTCCACACTCCCAGGTGGACGTCCGGCGGGCGCTCGCCGCGGCGCAGGTCTTCGCGCTCGCCTGCGTGCCGGATAGCGAGGGCGGCAGCGACAACCTTCCGACCGTGATCATGGAAGCGATGGCCGTCGGCCTGCCCGTCGTCTCCACAAAGCTCGCCGGCGTTCCCGAGATGATTGCCGATGGTGAGGAAGGATTTCTTACCGCCCCGCGCGACCCTTCCAGCTTCGCCGATGCCTTGGAGAAGATCCTGCGCGACCGCATCCTCGCGACCCGCTGCGGCGAGCGTGCGCGGGCCTCGGCGGTCGCGAGGTTTTCCATCGCGCGCACGACGCGGGAACTCAAGCACCTCCTCGCCCGGCACGCCGCCGTCTCGCCCCCGGCCGCGGCGCTCGCCGCCGATCCGAAGATCCCGCGAACCGGCTTTTTCGCCCGCCTTGCCCGCCGATAGCCGCCTCACCTCAGTGACTGCATTTATGGATGACAACGGCGACGCGAACCGCTTCAAAAGCCGGGTGCCATTCCCCTCCGGCAACCCTGCTTTCTCGCCCCGTCGGCGCCGAGGAAGGGAGTTTGTGAAAAATTTCACAAAGTTCTTGCCACGACTTTCCCGCCGCTGTTTTATCCCCTCCGCACTAGCCGCAGCATGGTTCGCCGTTCGTCTCCCCGACGCAGCGTTTTTCGTCTGAGAAAACGTCGGTCCACGCTTCTGGCGCCCGCCCTATTTTGGAAATGAGTCACCACGTCTTTACGCATCGTCCGTCGTTCGCCGGCCTCCACTGGAGGCGCCTTTTCGCGCTCGCGTTCGCAATGCTGACGATTGGCATCGTGTGTGGAATGCCGCTGTCCGGTGCGGAACCAGGTCACCCCGCCGTGCAGATCGAGGCCGCTGCGCCGGGCGCGCATGCCGAAACGCATCACGAGGGCCTGACGACTTACGCGCCGCTCATCGATCTCGGGATATTCAAGGTGACGAACTCCATGATCGTGACCTGGATTGTGGCGATCCTGATCATCGTCTTCGCGCAATACGCGACGAAGCAGATCAAGGAAGTGCCGGACGGTGCACAGAACTTTTGGGAGTGGCTGGTCGAGAGCCTCCACGACTTCCTCGAAAGCATCATCGGCCACGAGCTCGTGAAGAAGACATTCTGGTTCTTCGCGACCATCTTCATCTTCATCCTCTTCACAAACTGGTTCGGCCTTCTGCCCGGCGTTGGCACGATTGGCTGGGGCACTCCGACACCGCAGGGCGGGCTCGAGCACATCACGACGCCTCTCTTCCGCGGTGTGAACGCCGACTTGAACATGACCCTCGCGATGGCGGTGACCTTCTTCGCGTGCTGGATCTGGTGGGCGATCAGCGCGAATGGCGTAGGTGGATTCATCCTGCACATCTTCGGACCCAAAGGGCAGACAGAGGGTTTGATGAAGCTGCTGATGGTCGTCGTCTTTGCGCTGGTGGGCGTGCTCGAAGTGGTCTCGATCATGTTCCGCCCCGTGTCGCTCAGCTTTCGGCTCTATGGCAATGTCTTCGCCGGCGAAAACATGCTCGAGTCGATGGCGAACATCGTCCCGGGCCTCTCCTGGCTGATCCCCGTGCCGTTCTACTTCATGGAGCTGCTCGTCGGCCTCGTGCAGGCGCTCGTTTTCATGCTCCTCACCGCCGTCTTCACGCTGCTCATCTGCAAGCATGAGGAGGGGCACCACTAACTTTCACACTTTCGCCGGCCGGACCGTGGGCAACCTGCGGGGGTCGTCGGGAAAACAGCAAAACCAAACACATCATGAACATCGCAATCATCCTCGCGGAAATGTCCGGTAACCTTCACGTCGGTCTCGCCGCCCTGGGCGCAGCGCTCGGCGTGGGTTTCATCGGCATGAAGGCGTCGGAAGCAGTCGGCCGCAATCCCGGCGCCGCTACTCCGATCCTCGTGCAGGCGATTCTGAGCACCGCCTTCGCCGAAGGCATCGTGTTCTTCGCCATCTTCCTCGTGAAGTAACTCAGTGGCGCGGGGTCGCTTCCTCACCGACGGCCCCGCGCTTCTTACTCCTGCGATCTTTCTCCTTCGTTAACTAGCATGACCTATCTCCCTCTCCTCGCCGCGGAAGGCGGCATCGTGGACAGCCTCATGGATAGCGCCCATCGCACGGGCGAAACCTTTGGCTTCAACGCATGGCTCTTTTTCTCGCAGATCATCAGCTTCTGCATCGTCGCGTTCCTTCTGCAAAAATTTGCTTACAAGCCAGTGCTTGGGATCCTGGAAGCGCGAAGGCAGAAGATCGCCGAAGGGCTCGCCAATGCGGAGAAGATCAAACAGCAACTCGCCGAGAGCGAACAGCGTTATCAGGACATCCTGACCAAGGCCAACGCCGAAGGGCAGAAGATGATCGAAGAAGCCCGGGCCGCAGCGAAGACCCTGCAGGAGCGTGAATCGCAGAGGGCGATCGCCGAGGCTGAGCAGATCGTGGCCAAAGCACGCGAGGCGACAAAGGCGGATCGCGAGCGGGAATTTGCTTCGCTCAAGAGGGAAATCTCCCGCCTTGTGATCGACACCACTTCCAAAGTCACCGGCAAGGTGCTGAGCAGCGACGACCAGCGCCGCATCTCGGAGGAAGCCGCCCGCGAACTCGCGGCCTAACTATTAGTCATGGCCAAGCTCGACAAAGACTCCCGCAAGCTCTCGAAGCAGCTCTTCAACGCCAGCTTCACCGATGGCCAGCTCGATGTCGCCAAGGTCCGCGCGATCGCGGCTAAGGTCGGCGAATCGAAGCCGCGCCATTTCATGGGCCTGCTCAAGGACTACCAGCGCAAGGTCCGGCTCGAGGTCGAGAAACACCATGCGATTATCGAAAGCGCGCAACCGCTCGACAGCGCGCTCAGCGAGCAGGTCGTCAGCGGCCTCAAGGCCAAATACGGCGCTGCGATCACCACTGAATTCAAAATCACCCCCGAGCTGATCGGCGGGCTCCGGATCAAAATCGGCAGCGATGTCTTTGACAGCTCCGTCCGGAACCGCATCGAGCGTCTCGAATCCAAACTTACCAACGCTTAATCGCCCCAATCCATGAGCAGCATCCTGCAAGAAATCGAATCCCAGATCAGCGGTCTCAAGACCACCACGAGCAAGTCCAACGTCGGCATCGTGCGGGAGATCGGCGACGGCGTCGCCCGCATCGAAGGCCTCAGCGACGTCCGTCTTAACGAGCTGGTGGAATTCCCCGGCGGTGTCTTCGGCCTGGCGCTCAACCTCGAAGAGAGTGAAGTCGGAGCGATTCTCCTCGGCGACGAAAAGAACATCACCGAAGGCACCGAAGTGAAGACGACCGGCCGCCTGCTTTCCGTGCCGGTCGGCAAGGAACTGCTCGGACGGGTGGTCGGCGTGCTCGGTAATCCGCTCGACGGCAAAGGTCCGGTCAACTCGACCGTCTTTTATCCGGTGGAGAAAATCGCGCCCGGCATCATCAAGCGTAAGTCGGTCAGCCAGCCGGTGCAGACTGGCATCATGGCCATCGACGCGATGATTCCAATCGGCCGTGGTCAGCGCGAGCTGATCATCGGCGACCGTGCGACCGGCAAAACGACGATCGCGATCGACACGATCATCAACCAGGCGCGCATCAACAAGGTTAACGAAGGCAAAGCAGGTTTTCGTCCGCTCTATTCCATCTACGTCGCGGTCGGCCAGAAGCAGTCGAGCATCGCCCGCTCGATCGCCATTCTCGAAGCCGAAGGCGCGATGAAATACACGATCATCGTCGTCGCCTCCGCGTCAGACTACGCCACCAACCAATACCTCGCGCCATTCTCCGGCGCGGCGATGGGTGAATGGTTCATGGATAACGGGATGGATGCGCTGATCGTGTTCGACGATCTCTCCAAGCACGCGGTCGCCTATCGCCAGGTGTCACTCCTCCTCAAGCGCCCCTCCGGCCGCGAAGCTTATCCCGGCGACGTCTTCTATCTCCATTCCCGCCTCCTCGAGCGCAGCGCCCGAGTGAGCGAAACCAATGGCAACGGCTCACTTACCGCCTTGCCGATCATCGAGACGCAGGCCGGCGACGTATCGGCTTACATTCCCACGAACGTCATCTCGATCACCGACGGCCAGATCTATCTGGAGACCGATCTCTTTTATCAAGGCATCCGTCCCGCGGTGTCCGTGGGTCTCTCGGTCAGCCGCGTCGGTTCCGCCGCGCAGATCAAGGCGATCAAACAAGTCGCTGGCAAGATCAAGGGCGACCTGGCGCAATTCCGCGAACTCGCGGCGTTCGCGCAGTTCGGTTCCGATCTCGATGCCAAGACCAAGGCGATCCTCGATCGCGGCGCCCGCGTCGTCGAACTTTTCAAGCAGATCCAATACAACCCACTCGCCGTCGAGTTGCAGGTCGCCGTGCTCTGGTCGATGCAGAATGGCTACCTCGACGACGTGGCCGTGGACAAGGTGAAGGACTTCCAGAACAAGCTGCAGGACTTCCTCAACACCCGGAAGGAAGCGCTGCTCACCACGATCCGCGATAAGGGCGCGATCGACGACTCGATCACCGCCGAACTGAAGACCGCCGTCGGCGAATTCAAGACTAGCTACCGCTAAGTCCGAGTCCGTGCATCTCAACTCTCAACTCTCAACTCTCAACTAGCCTTCCATGGCCGCGAACACGCGCGACATTCGCCGACGCATCAAGTCGGTCAAGAACACCTCGCAAATCACCAAGGCCATGCAGATGGTGGCCGCGGCAAAGATGCGCAAGGCGCAGCAGGTCGCGCTGGCCGGACGCGCCTACGCCGACTTGCTCAGCCAGGTGCTCAAGTCCGTCGCCGCCGGAGCGGAGGAGGGTGCGCACGAGTTGCTCACCGCGCGTGAAGTAAAGAAGGAACTCGTCATCGTCATCAGCCCGAACAAGGGATTGTGCGGCGCGCTGAATACCAATCTCTTCCGCGAAGTATCCAAGTTCAATCCCGCCACGACGCTCTTCGTCGCCGCGGGTCGCAAAGCCACGCAATTTCTAACTCGAACCAATCGTGAACTCATCGCGGAGTTCGACCTGAGCGACGCGCCGAGCTTTCTCGAGACAAAGAACGTCGGGAAGTTCGCGATGGAGAAGTTCACGAGCGGAGCAGTGGACAACGTGACGGTCGTCTTCACCGACTTCATCAACACTCTCTCCCAAGTGCCCAAAGCCCGGACGATCCTGCCGATTACCTCCCTCGAAGTCACCGCTGGCATCGGGGGCGCGCAAGAAGAGGCCCGGGTGACCAGCGACGACACCAGCGAGTACGTCTTCGAGCCGAACGTCCGGGACGTGCTGAGCGCGGTCCTGCCGCACCATGTCTATTTCCAAATCTACCAAATGTTCCTCGATGCCCGTGCATCCGAGCACTCCGCGCGGATGGTGGCGATGAAGAGCGCCACCGACAACGCCAAGCAACTGATCAAGGATCTTACCCTCGAATACAACAAGGTCCGGCAGGCCGCGATCACCACCGAACTTCTCGAAATCACCACCGCCCAGATGGCGCTGGCGTGAGATAGTTGAGTGATGAGAGTTGAGAGTTGAAAGGCGCCGAAAGACATCGCCGAGCAACTTGAAGCTCAGTCCGACCAAGCAAGACTGCCGCCCACTTTAGAATAACAACCGCACCCTGAGCGCGCCTCTCAACACTCAACCCTCAACTCTCAACTTTCCCAAATGAACACCGGCACCATCGTCCAAGTTATCGGCCCCGTTGTGGACGTCGATTTTTCCGCCTCGGGCAGTCTTCCTAAAATCTACGACGCGCTGCACATCGACTTTGAAGTCGGCACCGAGAAGAACCACCTCGTCCTCGAAGTGCAACAGCACCTCGGCGAAGGCTGGGTCCGCGCGATCGCCATGAGTTCCTCCGAGGGTCTCAAACGCGGGCTGCCTGTGACCGCTACCGGCGCCCCGATTTCCGTTCCCGTGGGAGAAGGCGTCCTCGGGCGCATCTTCAATGTTACCGGCGATCCGGTCGATGAACGCGGTCCCGTGACTTACGAGAAGCGTTATCCGATCCATCGTCCCGCGCCCACGCTCATCGATCAGGACACCGGCTCCACCGTCCTCGAAACCGGCATCAAGGTCATCGATCTGATCTGTCCGTTTACCCAGGGCGGCAAGGTGGGCGCGTTCGGTGGCGCGGGCGTCGGCAAGACGGTCGTCATTCTCGAACTGATCAATAACATTGCCAAGGAACACGGTGGCTTCTCGGTCTTCGCCGGAGTCGGCGAACGCTCGCGCGAAGGCAACGATCTCTACCATGAGATGAGCGATGCGGGCGTCATCAATCAAAAGGATCTCAGCAAGTCGAAGGTCGCGCTCGTTTACGGCCAGATGAATGAGCCTCCCGGCGCGCGTCTCCGCGTAGCGCTTTCCGCGCTTTCCATGGCGGAATATTTCCGCGACGAGAAGAACCAGGACGTGTTGCTCTTCGTCGATAACGTCTTCCGCTTCTCGCAGGCCGGTTCCGAAGTGTCCGCACTCCTCGGCCGTACGCCGTCGGCGGTGGGCTACCAACCCACGCTCGCCGCGGAGATGGGCGCGCTTCAGGAACGCATCACCTCCACCACCAAGGGATCGATCACCTCGGTGCAGGCCGTGTATGTCCCCGCAGACGATCTTACCGATCCGGCCCCGGCGAATACCTTCGCCCACCTTGACTCCACGGTCGTGCTCGAGCGTTCCATCGCCGAATTGGGCATCTATCCTGCCGTCGATCCGCTCGCTTCCACGTCGAAGGCGCTCGCGCCGGAGATCGTCGGCGAAGAGCATTACGCGGTCGCCCGCGGCGTCCAGCGCGTGCTCCAGCGTTACCGCGATTTGCAGGACATCATCGCCATTCTCGGCATGGATGAACTTTCGCCCGAAGACAAACTCACCGTCTTCCGCGCCCGCAAGATCCAGCGCTTCCTCTCGCAGCCCTTCCACGTCGCCGAAGTCTTCACCGGCACTCCCGGCCAGTACGTTTCGATCAAGGAAACCGTCCGCGGCTTCAAGGAGATCCTCGAAGGCAAACACGACGACGTGAACGAAACGAGCTTCTATATGAAAGGCGGCATCGACCAGATTCGCGCCTGAAGCGGTTGAGAGTTGAGGGTTGAGAGTTGAGAGGCGCGGAACCAATCCACGCCCGCAGACTCGAATGGACCGCCTCTCAACTCTCAGCACTCAACTCTCAACTTTCTTCCTATGGCCACCTTGAAGCTAGAGATCGTCACTCCCGAGAAACTCGCCTACAGCGACGACGTGGATAGCGTCGTGCTTCCGGCAGTGGAGGGGGAAATGGGTGTGCTGCCCATGCACATCCCCCTGATGACGATGATCAAACCGGGGGAACTGCTCGTGAAGAAAGGCCACGAAGAAAAGGTCCTCGCCGTGGGCGAAGGTTTCGTCACCATCAATCAGACGAGCGTCAGAGTCCTGACCGACATGGCGATCGAGTGGGAAGCGATCGATGAATCCGCCGCGGAAGCCGCGGTAAAGCGCGCGCAGGAAGCCGTCGCGGCCAAGCACGAACTCGGGGGCGAAGAATCCGCCGCCGTGCAAGCCGCGCTGGCGAAATCTCTCGCGCAGCTCCACGTGAAGCGCCGTCGGCGGCACGGCTGAGCCGTTGCAGTTGGATTCCCCTGCGGGGACGTCACTTTGCAACACGGATAGACGAGCACATTCTGCCCGCACCGGCATGCACCACTCCAGCCCGCACGGGATTGAGATGCAGGTAATCGAGCAGCGTTTCGTAGTATTAACGGCATTTGATTTAGCCACAGATGGACGCGGATTTCCGCAGATGAAGGGATTCGCATTTCTCTGAATCTGCGTTTCATCCGCGTTCATCTGCGGCTCGTTTTTCTGACTTCCGGTATATCCTCTAAGTGTTTTGCAGCCACTGCATCCCCGAGTTCTGGAAGCCCGTTCTTTGATGGGGGAACGCTTCAATTCGAGCAAACACCTCGCGGCCGATGCGAGGTGGCGTGCGCGACTTGAGCGTGGCGCTCGACAAGGGGCGGGTGGTTGCAGGCAAGATCGCGGGCATGTTTCGATTTTTCGCGATGACCTTTTTACTCCTCCTCCAGGCTGTGGTGCTGGGGCAGGGGACGAAGGCGGAGTATGCACGTGCGCTTGCGCTGTCGCAGGCGACGGCAGGCAAGGTGTTTCGGACGAAGGTGGAGCCGCAATGGCTGCCCGGCGGTGATTCATTTTGGTATCGCGTGGAGATCGAGAGGGGGAAGTGGGAGCATGTCATGGTGGATGCGGTGAAGGGCGAGCGGCGGGTGCTGCCGGGGCCGCCGGAGGGAGCTTCCGTGGCGATTGCGGCGATGGAGAAGGTGCGGCCGAGCACGAATGGCGGGGAGGAGACGGAGCTGGTGTTCGTGAATCGGACGGAGGGCGATGTGCTCGTCTTTTGGATCGATCCTGAGGGGCGGCGGAAAGGCTACGGTGCGGTGAAGGCCGGGGAACGGCGCGAGCAGCACACCTACGCCGGGCACGTGTGGCTGGCGCAGGATGTGATGGGGAAGACGCTCGGGGTGTGGGAGGGGAAAGCGGGCGGCGGGGAGGCCGTCATCGCACCGGCGGACGGCGTCGCGAGCGCGCCGGAATCGGTGAAGACGGAGCACCAGTGGAAGCCCTTTGTGCGGGACTTTAATGTGTGGTTGAAGCGCCGCGGGTCGGGCGAGGAGGTGCCACTTTCGCGCGATGGCAGGGCGGAGGATGCGTTCCGCGAGCCGCTGCTGCTTTCACCCGATGGGAAGAAGCTGGTGGCCATGCAGGTGGCGCCGGCGCAGGAGCGCAAGGTGTGGCTGGTGGAGTCGTCGCCGAAGGATCAGCTCCAGCCGAAGCTGCTGAGCTACGACTATCTCAAGCCGGGGGACCGGAACAAACGGGAGCGGCCGCGGTTGTTCGATCTGGAGCGGCGGGAGGCGATTGCGGTGAATGAGGAGCTGTTTGCGAATCCGTGGGATTGCTCGGAACTGCGCTGGGCGCCGGACAGTTCGCAATTCACTTTTCTCTACAATGAGCGAGGGCATCAGGTGCTGCGGGTGATCGCGGTGGATGCGGCCAGCGGTGAAGCGCGGGCGCTGGTGGAGGAGCGGAGCCGGACGTTCATCGACTACTCGCAGAAGACGGCGCTGCATTGGCTCGACCCGACGCACGAACTCGTGTGGATGAGCGAGCGCGATGGCTGGAATCATCTGTGGCTCTACGACACGAATACCGGAGCGCTGAAGAACCCCATCACGCGTGGTGAGTGGGTGGTGCGCGGCGTGGAGCGGGTGGATGCGGTGAAGCGGCAAATCTGGTTTCGCGCGGCGGGGATTCGCGCCGGCCAGGATCCGTATTACGTGCATCTCGCGCGGGTGAATTTCGATGGCACGGGTCTGGTCGTGCTGACCGAGGGAGACGGCACGCATCGGTGGAAATTTTCGCCGGATGGCCGCTACTTCCTCGACAGCTTTTCGCGGGTGGATCTGCCGCCGGTGACGGAACTGCGCCGGAGCGAAGACGGGAGCCGCGTGTGCCTTGTGGAAACAGGAGAAGCGCAGGCGTTGCTCGCGACGGGGTGGCGGGCGGCGGAGCGATTTGTGGCAAAGGGACGGGATGGAAAGACGGACATCCACGGGATCTTCATCCGGCCGTCGAATTTCGATTCGGAGAAAAAGTATCCGGTGATCGAGGACATCTACGCGGGGCCTCACGGCTTCTTCGTTCCCAAGGAATGGGGTCTCGGACTGCGCCAGCGGACGCTCGCGGCGCTGGGCTTCATCGTGGTGCAGATCGACGGCATGGGCACGAACTGGCGCTCGCGCGCCTTCCACGACGTGGCGTGGAAGAACCTGAAGGATTCGGGTTTCCCCGATCGCATCGCGTGGATGCGGGCCGCGGCGGAGAGCGTCTGTCCGCAGATGGATCTCACGCGGGTGGGGATTTTCGGTGGAAGCGCCGGGGGGCAGAGCGCGCTCGCGGGGCTGCTGCATCACGGGGATTTTTACAAGGCGGCCGTCGCCGACTGCGGCTGCCACGACAATCGCATGGACAAGATCTGGTGGAACGAAGCGTGGATGGGATGGCCGGTGGGCCCGGAGTACGCGGACAATTCCAACGTGACGCACGCGGCGAAACTCACCGGCAAGCTGCTGCTCACCGTGGGCGAGCTGGATCACAACGTGGACCCCGCCTCGACGATGCAGGTGGTCGATGCGTTGATCAAAGCGGACAAGGACTTCGAGATGCTGGTGGTGCCGGGCAGCGATCACGGGGCGGGCGAGCGTCCATATCTGGTGCGGCGGCGGATGGATTTTTTTGTGCGGAATCTCCTCGGCGCCGAGCCGCGGAGGCACTGAGAGGGTGTAGTGGAATTCGTTCGGATTAGTGGAGTGCCCGCCCTGGCGCGCAGCGCCGCATCGAAAAAAGTCATCCTGAGCTTGCGAAGCAACTGTGTTTAGGCCGCAAGCTGAAAGTGGGGATTTTTCAGGAGGTGGTTGAGGAGGATTAAGAGCTTTCGCATGACCGCGGTGAGGGCGACTTTGGCGGGTTTGCCGGCGGCGCGCAGGCGCTGGTAGAAGGCCCGCAGGATGGGATTGGCGCGGGCGGCGCTGAGCGCGACCATGTAGAGGGCGCAACGCAGGCGGAAG
>JANOAZ010000114.1:0-23627 GCA_031411395.1 Chthoniobacteraceae bacterium | reverse complement strand
GAGACGATGCACGTATTTGAAACAGCGAAGGATCTCGGCCTGCTCATCGGCAAGGGCGGCTACCACGGCAACGTCCTGCGCATCAAACCGCCGATGTGCTTTACGAAAACCGACGCGGATTTCCTGCTCGAAGTGATCGAGCTGTGCCTCGCGAAGCTGTGAGCGACACCGTCCTCCGCGCCCTGCTCGACGCTCGTGAGCGGCGGGAGCGATGCGCGCTCATCACCGTCGCGGCGACGAGCGGCTCGGTGCCGCGCGCGGCGGGTGCGAAGATGCTCGTCTTTGCTGAGCGCCGACTCGTCGGGACGATCGGCGGCGGGAAGTTTGAAGCGCTGGTCGCGGACGAAGCGATCGCCGCACTCGGCGGAAGAGTGCCCGTGCTCAAGACGTATCCCTTGCACGAGGGCGACGAGGAATCGTTCGGCGCCATCTGCGGCGGTGAGGTGACCGTGCTCATCGAGCCGCAGATCCTCGGGGAAGCAATCTACCTCGTGGGCGCGGGCCATTGTTCGCGAGCGCTTGCGCGGATCGCGCAGGATTGCGGATGGCACGTGACGGTCATTGACGACCGCGCCGACCTGCTCGCTGACTTCCCCGCGCATCGGCGCATCGCGACGCCCGCGCCCGAGTTCATCGCGGGGCGTGAATGGCAGCGCGACGACGCGCTCGTGCTGATCAGCCGCAATCACGAACTCGACCGCGAAGCGCTGCACGCCGCGGTGCGCGCCGGCGGCATGGGGTATCTCGGCATGATCGGCAGCCGTCGCAAAGTCCGCCAGGTCTTCGATGCACTCACCGAGCGCGGCGTGGACGCCGGGCAACTGCAGAACGTCTTCGCACCCATCGGGCTCGATCTGGGCGCGGAATCGCCCGCCGAGATCGCCGTGAGCGTCATGGCGGAAGTCCTCGCCGCGCTGCGCGGAAAGAACGCCGGCCATTTGCGGTCGTAACGAAACCTCGTGAAACCTCGTTCCCAAACTCTGTTTGGGAACGCGCTTGCGGGCGAAACTAGAGCATCTGCCGAAAGAAGTTTCCGGGTAAGACGCGGTCATCCTGAGCCGTATCCATGCAAATGAGCCGCAGATGAACGCAGATGAGCGCAGATGCGGAGGCGGAGAGGAATAGCGGGGGGAAATAAGATCACCTTTCGGGTATCGCGCTCACGCATGCCGATTGCCCTACGCCCCCTGTTTCCCATCTGCGTTTCATCTGCGCCCATCTGCGGCTCAACTGCATTGTTCCGGCTTAGGAAGGCCATGTTTTTCGATGGGCCGGGCCTGCGCGCCGGCCACGCTAAATCACAGTCGGCGCCTTCGGGAGATGCTCGGTGCAGTATTCGTGACCGTCCTTTGCGACGCGAAACTCCAGGTCCGCCGCCACCAGTTCGGTGCGCCCGCATACTTCACAGCGATGGAGGGATTCGTCGTCGGGGATCTGCGCCTTGGCGAAACGCTGCTGGCGCGTGGCGACCTCGCGCCGGGTGACGGCTTCACCGAAAATCTCGCGGCCGAAAAAGAGGAAAAAGTTGGCGAAGGCGGCCAGCACCGCGAGGCGGTAGTCCCATTCCCCAAAAATAAATCCGAGCACGATGAAGACGCCCGAAACCCAGGCCATCCACTTCACCTTCACCGGGACGAGCGCCATGAGGTAGATGACCTGCTCGGGATAAAAGCGCGCGAAGGCGAAGAACAGCGAGCTGTTCAGCATTCCGCTGGCGAAGTTCGTCGAGTTGCTGAAAAATGCGGCGGCGGTCGTCCCGATCACGCCGATGAGGTAGAAGAGATTCACCCGAAAACTGCCCATCGCTTCCTCGAGTCCGTCGCCGATCCACCAGATGTAATAGATATACAGAGCGGCGAAGAGCCAATCCACGACGGGGCCGCCGACGCTGGGGATGAGGACGTAACTGACCAGTCGCCAGACCTCGCCCCGCATCACCGCCGCCGGGTCGAGCGTGAGGTAGTCCAGAAAGCCGGGGTTCAGCTTGTAGAGGACGAAGACAAGCGCGTTGAAGATCGCGATCAACCGAATCAGGTTCGGGATGGCGAGATGTCCGAGGGGGCGCTCGAGGCGGTCGATCCAATTCATAGTTTGCGGGCGCAGAGTCTCCTCTCGTCCCATTGAAATCAACCGCGAGTGTGCGCGGTGTTTTCGAACTAGACAGCCGCCGCCTCAAGCCTAGCCTGCGCGACGTGTCAGCCGCTTCCGCCGAATTGAAAAAGACTCCCCTCCACGACGAGCACGTTCGTCTCGGCGCGAAGATGGTGGACTTCGGGGGCTGGTCGATGCCGGTGCAATACTCGGGCATCCTCGATGAACATCACGCAGTCCGCGGCGGCCTCGGCGTCTTCGACATCTCGCACATGGGGCAATTCGTCGCCCGCGGGCCCAAGGCGGCGGCGTGGCTGAACGATCTCCTGACCAATAACATCGACCGTCTCTCCGTCCGCGAATGCCAATATACGCTGCTCCTCAACGAAGCCGGCGGGGTGATCGACGATCTGATCGTCTATCGTGTGGCCGACGACGTGTATCTGCTCGTGGTCAATGCCTCGAAGATCGAGGAAGACTTTACGTGGATGGAGGCGCGGCTCGACCCCGAGGTGGACTTTCAAAATCGCAGCGCCGATTTCGCCGGCTTCGCGGTCCAGGGTCCGCGGTCGGCCCAGCTTTTCGACGCGTTTTTTAGTGGCAAATATTCGCGCCCTGCGCGGAACGAAATCCTCGCCATCGAGATCGACGACGAGACGTATTTCATCGCCCGCACCGGCTACACCGGCGAGGACGGGTTTGAGGTCTTCTGCCCCGCGCATCGCGCCGTGAAATCCTGGAACGACATCCTCGCGCGCGGCGCGGAGTTTGGGATCAAGCCATGCGGCTTGGGAGCCCGCGACACCTTGCGACTGGAGATGTGCTACCCGCTCAATGGGAACGATCTTTCCGCCGGGACCACGCCGATCGAGGCCGGCCTCAGCATTTTCGTCGATCTGCAAAAGACCGCGTTCATCGGGCGCGAGACATTGGTCCGGCAGCGCGCCGACGGCGTGAAGCGCCGGCTTGTGCCATTCAAAATGTCCGGCCCGTGCCCGCCACCGCGCTCGCACTATGGGGTTTTCAAAAACGGGGTGCAGATCTCCGAGACGACCAGCGGCACGCTCTCGCCCACGCTAAAGGTCGGCATCGGGATGGCCTACATTCCTACCGAGTGGGCGCGCATCGGCGAGGAGATCGAAATCGATATTCGCGGACGTCGTTTCCCGGCCGTGATCGAAAAGAAGCCCCTGCACCGCGCCGGCACCGCGGTCGCCTGACGGCGCAGGAGTCAGAATTTCAGCTTCCAACCCTTCGACCGTTCCGGTTGCTTTCTGCGCTCCGCCTTCTGACTTCTGACTTCTGACTTCTGACTCCTTCCACATGAACGTCCCCGACGACCTCCACTACGCCAAGTCCCACGAATGGCTGCGCCTCGATGGCGCGGACGGCACTGTGGGCATCACGGATCATGCGCAAGCCGAGCTGACCGACATCGTCTATGTGGAACTGCCGGGCGTGGGCAACTCGGTGAAAGCGGGGGATCAGATCTGCGTCGTGGAGTCGGTGAAAGCGGCGAGCGACATTTACTCCCCCGTCTCCGGTACGGTCACGGCGGTGAATGATGCGCTGACCGCGAATCCCGCGCTCTTGAACACCGACCCGTACGCGGAAGGCTGGATTTTCAAAATCAAGATCGAAGCCGGTGAAGACATCGAACTCCTCAAAAGCCCCGCCCAGTACCGCGAACAAATCGGTGCGCCCAGCGGTGGCGAAATCTGAGCCAGTGCGCACGCTGCCGCGCCGCGGGGTCGTGAAGTTCACCCCATTTATCACCGCGCTCCTCGCGGCCGCCTCGCTGGCGACGGCGGATATCGTGGTGACCCAGCGGGTCGAGGGCGGCGGGCAGTCGGGCGAGCAAACCATCCGGGTAAAGGAAGGCCGGGCGCGCTCCGACATCGGCGGCGCGGTGAGCGTCATCGTCGATCGGCAGAGCGGCGAGACGACGACCCTCGCGCACGCCCAGCGGGGCTTCCTGACCCTCACTCCCGAAGCGAGCCGCGCGATGCTGGAGAAAATGCAGAAGGCTCGCGGTTCGCAGGAGACGCCGAAGCTCGTGGATACGGGGAAGAAGGAAAAGATCGGCGAATATCCCTGCGATATTTTCACCGCGGACGTGGGGAATGTGAAGCTGACCTACTGGCTCGCGAAGGGTTATCCCAATTACCAAAACTACCTCAACCAGCTCGACGTCCTCGAAGGCTCGGCCCTCGCTGGCGCGACCGGCGGACTCGCCCCGCGGACCAGGGATCTCCCGGGCATGCCGATGAAAATGGTGATGGAGCTGTCCGGGCAAAAGGTCACCGTCACGCTTCTCACGGCCAGGGAAGAGAACGTCGATCCGGCGATCTTCAAAATCCCGGCGGGATACAAGGAGCAGCCCGCGCCGCCCGCGCCAGCCAAGCCTTAGCCGCGGTGGCCGCGCCGTCTTTGATCCTCGCTTCCGCGTCGCCGCGTCGCCGCGATTTGCTGCTCGCGCATGGCTATCAGTTCACGGTCCTGGTGCCTGAGGTGGAGGAGATCGCACCCGCGCATCTCACCCCGGCGGAAGTGACGCTCGCCAACGCGCGCCTGAAGGCGCAGGCCGTCGCCCGGCAGCAGCCCGAGGCGCTCGTGGTGGGTGCGGATACCGTGGTCGCTTTCGAGGGCGAAGTATTTGGCAAACCGCGCGACCTCGATCACGCGTTGGAAATGCTCAGCCGCCTCAATGGCCGGGTGCATGAGGTGTGGTCGGGCGTCTGGCTAGTCTGCGGAGACACGCGGTGTGAGACGGGTTTCAACGAAGTCACGCGGGTCCGTTTCCGCCGGCTCGCCGCCGACCAACTCCGCGCGTATCTCGCCCGCATCAGCCCGCTCGATAAGGCGGGCGCCTACGCCGCGCAGGACGACCGGGGAGAGCTGATCGACTGTTACGAAGGCTGCTTCGACAACGTCGTCGGGCTCCCGATGAAATCGCTCGCGTGGGCGCTGGAGCGGCTGGGGACAAGATAGGGGCAGGAGTCAGACGCCCTCCGGAAGCTCCACTCTCCCTGGGAGCGCCAATCTCCCGATTGGCATGAGCGAGCCAATCGGGAGATTGGCGCTCCCGGAGGGCGCCGTCTTCCGCCCCTACCCCTCCCCGCGCGACTCCGGCGCGTGCACGCGCTTTTTTCGCAGCCGCAGCAGCATGTTCCAGGTCTTTCGGATCGCGTCCTTCGGCGTGAGGTAGCGCTGATTTAGCTCCGTGCCGCAGGTGATCTGGTGGAGCAGGCCTTTCACGGAAAAATCGTCCGTGTGCAGAATCGTGTGCGCGGTGCCGATCGCCGACTCGTGGTGCGCGTCGCTGCCCGCGGTCATCGGGAGCTTGCGCGCCGTGGCGTAGTCAAATGCCATCTTGTTGTAGCGCTTCAGCGTCGTCGCCGCGTTGAAGACCTCCAGTGCGTCGATCTCCAGCGTATCGAGCACCGATTCGCGGATGCCGGCGCGGAAGAGATCGTAGGGATGCGGCGGAATCGCCAGCCCGCCCAGCTCATGCACGAGCTTGCAGACCTCGGCGGCGGGCGTGCCTTTCAGGTAAGGGAGAATCACGCCGAGGCAGAGCAGATGCCCCTCGGCGGTCGTCACCTCGACGCCGGGGATGACCACGAAATCATCGACCGGCTTCCCGTCCTCGCGCACCAGGCCCTTGTCGAGCAGGTAGCGGCAGCCATCGCTGGTATTGTGATCGGTGAGCGCGAAGCCGTGCAGCCCCTTCTTCCGCGCCGCGGCGATCAGCGACTCCGGGCTGCTCACGCCATCGCCCGAAAACCACGAGTGGCAATGCAAGTCGATGTGGTAAGGCACGGAAAGTTGAGAGTTGAGAGTTGAGCGTTGAGAGGCGCGCAAGATTGGCGCTTGCGCCTCTCAACACTCAACTCTCAACTGCTCCCTCCCATGACTGGCTTCAAAGAATGGACCCTGATCTGCGACGCCCTCGGACTCGGCCAGCAAAGCATCATCCTGCGCAAGGGCGGCATCGCCGAGGGGCGCGATGGATTTCGTTTCAAACACGACGAGTTTTTGCTCTTCCCCACGCTCTTCCATGAGCAGGTCTCCAAGCTCAAACTCCCCGCGACCACCCAGCTGCCCGCGGCGCGCGAAGACGGGCAGATCGAGGTGCGCTACCGGGTCCACGTGGAGTGGACGCGCGACATCGCGGACTGGGAAACCGTCCAGTGCCTCGCGCCGCTGCACCTCTGGCAGGAAGCGGAGATCGAGAAACGCTTTCGCCAGGACGCGCAGCCCGGCGTCAGTCTCGCCTTCGTCCGCGCCTCGCGGCTCTCGCGACCCTTCGTCTTCCCCGATGCCCCCGCCTACGGCGGCTGCCGCTCGTGGGTGAAACTGCCCGATCTTCCCGCCGACATCACCAGCAGCCCCGCGCTCGACGACGCCATCCACCGCGAACGCGAGCGGCAGGTGCTGGCGGTGATCGGGCAGGCGAAGTGAGGAACGCGAAAGGTGGAATTCGAGCGGAGGACCGACCGTATTCCCACACGCAGCGCCGCCCCACAAGCCCTGTGGTCCTGAGCCGGAACAATGCAGTTGAGCCGCAGATGGGCGCAGATGAAACGCAGATGGGAAACAGGGGGCGTAGGGCAATCGGCATCCGTGGGCGCGATACCCGAAGAGGTGATCTCATTTCCCCCCGCTATTCCTCTCCGCCTCCGCATCTGCGCTCATCTGCGTTCATCTGCGGCTCATTCCAACTGCATGGATACGGCTCAGGATGACGGCGTTTTTTGGCGTTCACTCCCGCGGAACTCCAGTGCGCGGATTCCGAATTCCGCATTCATTTCTTCCCCTTGAACATCTGCTTGCTCATCTCCAAGCCCATTCGCTGCATCTCGATCTGCTGTTTTTGCGCCGCTTCAAAGGTCAGCATTTGATCGGGAGAAAGCACCGTGCGGGCGCGGTCGAGCACACGCCGATTGAACTCCTCCTGCGTCTTCACATAGGCGTTCATGCCGTCCTCCGACTGCATCATCTTCATCTGCGCCGATGGATTCCCCGCCGCTGCGGGATTCGGGACCTTCGCCCGTTCCTCCTTCATGATCGCGAGCAATCCCGTGGTTTGACCCGCCTCCAGCGGAGTGCCGCCGGCAGAGAGTTGCTTCTGGATCTGGTCGAGGACGACACGTTCGCCCATGGAGTTTTCGTAGTCTTTGAATTTGGCGTAGCGCTGATCGCCGACCACCGCCTTGATCTGCTCGTCGTACACAGATTTCGCCGCTTCCGTTTCCTTCCCCGCCGCTTCGAGCGCCTTCGCGTCCAATCCCGTCTTGCTCATCGCCGCCATGCTCTTGCCCGTCATCTCCATCTGCCGGTCGGCGAGCAGGGCGAGCACTTGCCGCGCTTCGTCCGGCGCGAGCCCGACTTCTTTGGCGAGGTCCGCGTACATCATGTTGATCCCGGCGGCTTGCTGCGCCCGCATCGCATCCTTCATCTTTGGGTCGCTGAACATCTTCGCGAGCCCCTTCATGAATCCGCCGCCTTCATCCGTGCCCACCTCGCTATCGGTGGCCGCGGGTTTTGCCGCCCCGGCCGGAGCGCCGTTCGCCAGTTCCTTGTTGCGCGTTTCGAGTTGCTCGATGGCGACCTTCTGGCTGCGGGCCTGTTCCGTGAGTTTGCGGATTTCCGAGGTGTGCGTGTCCGACTCTTCGCGGGCGCCCGCGGCGTCTTTGTCCATTTGCGCGGCGAGCGCGCGAAAGTGTTCCGCCTGCCGGTATTCGTGGATCGCGAAGGCGCCCATCGCGACGGTGAAAGTGAGGAGGATGGGGAAGGCGAGTTTGTTCATGGGGTGGCGTGGAGCGTAGCCGAGGGCGGGCGGGTCGCACAATCGTTTGAGTAGGCGCGCGCCTCTGGCCGCGCAACGTGTCGCCCCCGGCCAGCCGTCCCAACCCTCCCGGCGCCCTACCTTTGATGATCTGAGTCGTCCCGGCGGGCCGAAGTGTTGCGAGGCGGGACGCTCTCGCCTACGCAGCGCTCGCGCGCCGCGGAGAGCGCTCCCGTCACGCACCCGGTGACTGCCGGCATCCAGTTCCAGCGTTCCAGCATCCGCCCCGTGAGCGTCCCCATCGCGGCATCCCACGTGTCCCGATCGGCGGCGTGCAATCCCGTCCACGCCTCCACATCGCGCGCCAGCGGAACCCGTGGGTCGCCCTCCCCGGCCGTCTGCCGCACGGCGTCGAGCATTCGCTGCGCGGCGCTCCGAGCGGCTGCGAACTGCCCTTCCCCCACGCGAGCCAGCGCCAGCCAGCCGAGCACCCGCGCCGTAGCATCCGCCGTCGCGCCGTGGATCGCCTCGCTCGCCGCCAGCGCGCGCTCGAGCAGGGCGACGGCGAGCGGGCGGCCGAGGCGGAGTCGCAGGATGGCGAGGCGTTCGAGCAGGGCGAAGGTGTGCTCGTCATGATCGCCCGCGACCTGGGTGAGGATCATCAGCGCGCCCGTGAACGCGCTCTCCGACGAGGGATCGTCGGCCGCGCGTGCGAGGTCTTCGCCGAGGAGCGAAAACGCTTCCGCCAGCGGCTCTTCATGCTCAAACGACGTGGCGAGCGCGTCGCGCGTCCAGCGTCGCGCCTCCGCGGCGTCACCGCGCCGGAGTGCGGTCCGCGCCAGTGCGGCGGCGGCTCGCGCAGCCACGCTGGCCTGCGCGGCGCCGGCGGCCTGGAGCAGAGGATGTGCGGTGCGCACGGCACCCTCCGCGCGGGCATCGCCGCTCGCGAGGAGCGCCTCGCCGAGCAGGAGGAGCGCGCGAGCGTGCTCGACGTGTTCGGCGCCGAATTGGCGGGAGCATCCCTCCGCGAGGCGCTCGCGCGATTTCACGGCGGCGGGCCAGTCACGCGCCGCCATGGCGACATCGCCGATCCGCGCCACCGCGGTCAGCGCCGCCACCCGATCGGGATTCGGCTGCTTTTCGATCAAAGCGAGCTGCTGCTCGAACATGCCGCGCGCCGCGACGAGATCGCGCTGGCGGAAATAACATTGCGCCAGATCGCCGCAGGCCTCGGCAACCGGCATGCTCCCGAGCCCAAATTTTCGCTGCATCGCCCCGAGGCGTTCGGTGCGCAATTCCGTCGCCGTCCTGAAGTCGCGCCTTTCTTCAAACCAGCCCGCGATCAGCGCCAGCGACTCGATGACTTCCGCCGAGTTGTCGCCAAAGCGCCGCCGCTGGCCTCCGAGCAAGCGTCGGAACCACCGCATCGCTTCCGCCCGCTCGCCGAGCGTGAGACAGAACTGCCCGACCCGGTCGAAGACCGCCGCCGTCGCGGGTGCGTCGGCTCCGAGCGCCGCCTCCGTGCGCGCAGCGAGTTCGCGCGCCGCCTCGAGGGCCAGCGTGGATTGCCGGGCGCCTTCGTAATAGGTCCAGAGGTCGCCGATGCTCCGCAACGTCGCCGGATCCGCCGCGCCGAAGGCCAGTTCATGCACCCGCCGCGCCTCGCGGAAGAGCGGTCCCGCGGCGTCGGTCCGGCCGGCGCGGAACGTGGTGACCGCAAACTGCCGCAGCAACTCCGCGCGGATTTTTCCATCCGCCTCGGGATGCTGGCTGAACCACGCGGCGAGCCGCTGGTATTGCGTCAGCGCAGGATCGAAGGCTCCGGCGGCCTGGCAGATCCGCGAGAGCAGCACGATCTCGCCGAGCGTCTGCGCACTGGCCGGCCCGAGCCGTTCCTCGGTCAGCTTCAGGCTCCGCAGCGCAGCCTGCGTGGCCTCCGACCAGCGCTTCGCAGATTCATAGACGATCGCGAGGCCGTGCCACGCCGCGGCGGTTTCCTCGCTCGCGGGACCGAATGCTTCCTCGACCCGATAGCGCCGCGTTTCGAGCAAGGCCGCCGCTTCATCGTAGGCGCCGCGGAGCCAGTGGAGATCGCCGAGTTCGGAGAGGCTTTCGATAGTCAAAGGATCGCCCTCACCGAGCGACTTTCGGCGGATTGCGAGGGCCGATTCGAACAAGGGGCGGGCCGCTTCGAAGTCGCGCTTCAAGCGGTGAATCCAGCCCAGGTTGCGCGAACTCCAGGCTGTGTCGAGGTGGTCCGGGCCGAGCGAGCGGAGGCGTGCATCGAGAGCGCGTTGCAGGTGGGGCTGCGCGTCGTCGTAGCGGTCGAGATTCCGCAGGCACCAGCCGAGTTGGGTACGGCTCGCGGCCAGGGTAAGATCGTTGTCGTCGAAACGCAGCTCGCAGATCGTCAACGCCCGCCGGAAGCGCGGCTCCGCCTCGGCGAAGTGCCCCAGCCGCTCGGCGAAGCGGCCCCAATCGGAGAGCGCGGCGGCGAGTTCCACCGACCGCGGCCCGAACTGCGCTTCGGCCCCGGCGACCCGCTCCGCGGTCGTCAGCTCGGCCGCCGCGAAATCGCCGGCAAGTTCGTGCAACTGCGCGAGTTCGTGAAGCCCTTCGAGCGTCTCCGGATCGGTGCCACCGAGCGTGCGGCGTTGAATCGCGACCGCCCTTTCGAGCAACGGCAGGGCTCGGCCGTAGTCGCGCTGGAGCCGATGAATGCGCGCGAGATTCCTGCCGGCGGCAGCGGTCCCGGCGTTATCCGGTCCGCCGATTTTCGTCTGGAGATCGAGCGCCCGCTGGAGCAGGCCCGCGGCTTCCGCGTAGCTCTGCCGCTCCTTCAGGCACGCGCCGAGACGCGTCAGCGTGGTGACGAGTTCCGGCGCATCGGGACGCAGCACCTTTTCCTGAATCGCCAGGGCGCGGCGGAAGTGCGATTCGGCCAGCCCACGTTCGCCGAGATGATCCCGCGCTTCGCCGAGGAAAAGTTCCGCGAGTGCGGAGTCGGCATGATCTTCGCCGTGGAGCGCGCGCGTGAGCGTCCGCAGCCGGTTGCCCGCGGCCAGCGCCTCGCGCCATTTTTCCGCCGCGGCGAATTTCTCCGCCTGCGCGAGCGCGGCGACGATCTTCGCATCGCGGGCCGTCTCCGCGGCACCCGCGAGCGCGGCGCAGGCGAGGAGGAACGCAAGACAGAGCTTCATGCGGGGAGGCGAGGGAATACGAACGGATGCTCGGCGCCGCGCGTCAATCCAGCGTCTTCAATCCTTCCACCACACTCGTGCGCGCGACGGAGATCGCCGGCGCGAGGCTCGCGACGATGCCGATGGCGGCGGCGACGGCGAAGGCCAGACCGAGCGTGCGCGGCGTCACTTCGAAATAGGGAAAAAAGCCGCCGGTGAGTTTCGAAATGTTGAGCGAATTCGCCAGCACCCACGCTCCGCCCGCGCCGACGAGCGCGCCGAGCATCGCCAGGCCGAAGCTCTCCGCGAGGATGAAGGCGAACAACTCGCGCCGCCGGAATCCGATCGCCTTGAGCACCGCCAGTTCACGGAAACGCTCGCGGATCGCCATGCTCATGGTGCTCGCGGTGACCAGCAGGAGCGTGAATACGACCACCGCGCAGATCGATCCGATGAGCGTCTTAATGTTCCCCCACATCGACACGAACGACATCTGGAATGCCCGCTCGCTCTCCGCGCGCACCTCGTTCGCGGTGTTCGCGAACGTCTTGTTGATCTGCTCGATGACCTGCGGCGCCACCTCGGCCGAAGCCGCGCGCACCCACCACGTCCCCACCTTCCCCCAATCGCCGAGCGCTTCGTCGATGTACTGCTGGTGGAGAAACATGCTCTGCTCGTCGAGCGTGCCGGAAAATATGCCCACGATTTTCACCTCGAGATCGCAGGGATAAATCGTGCTCAGGAGCGTGACCTTGTCGCCGATCTTCCATTTGTAACGCTCGGCGCTTTGCCGCCCGACGATCGCGGTGGTGCGATCGGCGAGCCAGGCCTCCCGCTGCTCCTGCGGGATTTTCGCCTCGCCGAAAATCTCGGTCATCTTCGTCGGGTCCATGCCGAACTGCGCGAAGCCGATGCTGGTGTCGTCCTTGATCTGGCCGCCGAAATAGGTGAACGGCGTGACGCACGCGACGCCGGGAATTTTCTCGATGATGGGCAACTGCCGCGCGGGCAGGACGTCGGCGATCGAGACCTTGCTGCGCACCGCGATCCGCAGGGACGCGCCCACATCCTCGGGCGGCTGGGTGAGCTCGCGGAGCAGCGTGATGAGGGTGACGAAAAGGAAGAGGCTGACCGCGACGCTGAGGATGGAAAGGAGCGCGCGGCGTTTGTTGCGGAGAGCGTTCTTCGCGATGAATCCGGCGAGGGTCATGGCAGCAGCTCCCCCTTTTCGAGATGAATGCTCCGCGAGCCATAAGCGGCCGCGCGTGGATCGTGCGTGACCATGATCACCGTCTTGCCCGCTTCCTGGCTGAGCGTCTGGAGGATCTTCAAGATGTCTTCGGCGGACTGGTGGTCGAGGTTGCCCGTGGGTTCGTCGGCGACGATCAGCTTGGGATCGGTGACCAGCGCGCGGGCGATGGCGACGCGCTGCTCCTGGCCGCCGGAGAGCTGCCGGGGGAGATGCTTTGCGCGGTCGGCGAGGCGCACGAGGTCGAGCGCGGTGAGGACGAGTTCGCGGCGCCGGCGGCTGGAGAGATCCATGAGCAGGAGCGGCAGCTCGACGTTCTCGAAGGCGCTGAGCACGGGGATGAGATTGAAGGTCTGGAAGACGAACCCGACGTTCTGATTGCGCCAGTCGGCGAGCGCGCTTTCATCGAGCTCCGTGACGCGCACGTTCTGCACGACGCATTCGCCCGAGGTCGGACGATCGATGCCGGCGATGATGTGGAGCAGCGTGGATTTTCCCGAACCCGACGGACCCATCAGCGCGAGGAATTCGCCCGAGGAAATCGTCAGCGAAATCTTGTTCAACGCCGTGACCTGGATCTCGCCCTGCCGGTAGATCTTCGAGAGCTGGCTGATGGTGACGATGTCCTGCGGCATGAGGCAAAGCTTCTACGCGGGGAGAATCGCGGCGGCAACCGCGGCGGCCCATCCTCGACACGAATGGCGGGCATCGCTCATCGTCCCGCCCGTGCCTGATCCTTCCAAATCCCGCCGCAATCCGTTCGAGAGCCTCATCTTCGCGAGCCGGTGGCTCCAGGCGCCGCTCTACGCCGGGTTGATCGTCGCGCAGTGCGTGTACGTCTATCAGTTCCTCGTCGAGCTGTGGCACCTCGTCACCGTCGCTTTCGGCCACTCCGCTCCCGCACTCGCCACGCACGGGGCGCACGCCGCGATCGCCACTCCGGCCAGCGAGGCCATCATGCTTTCCGTCCTCGGCCTGATCGACGTGGTGATGATCGCGAACCTCCTCATCATGGTGATCATCGGCGGCTACGAGACCTTCGTCTCCCGCCTCGATCTCGACGAGCACCCCGACCAGCCGGAGTGGCTGAGCCACGTCAACGCGGGCGTGCTCAAAGTGAAACTCGCCACCGCGCTCATCGGCATCTCGTCGATCCATCTGCTCAAGACTTTCATCGAGGCGGATCGCCGCCCGGAGCAGGCGATGATGTGGCAGGTCATCATCCACGTGACCTTCGTTTTTTCCGCCTTCGCCCTCGCGTGGACCGACCGCGTGATGGTCGCCTCGGCCAAGGCAGCCACCCACAAAATTCCATGATCGAAATTTCCCCCCATGCGGTGAAGGACGTTTACACGCGGATCACCGCGGAGCTGGGCAAAGTCATGGTCGGTCAGGAGACGATCATCCGGCTGCTGCTCGTCAGCCTTTTCTCCCGCGGCCACTGCCTGCTCATCGGCGTGCCCGGCCTGGCGAAAACGCTGCTCGTGCGCAGCCTCGCCGAGACGCTGATGCTGAGCTTCAAGCGCATCCAGTTCACGCCCGACCTGATGCCGAGCGACATCGTCGGCTCGGAGCTGCTGCAGGAGCGCGATCGCAAGCTGGAGTTCGAATATTTCGCCGGGCCGATCTTCACCAATCTGCTGCTCGCCGATGAGATCAATCGCACGCCGCCGAAGACCCAGGCCGCGCTGCTCGAAGCGATGCAGGAGCACAAGGTGACGATCGGCGGGGAATCTCGCGCGCTGCCAGATCCCTTCCTCGTCGTGGCCACGCAGAACCCGATCGAACAGGAGGGCACTTATCCACTGCCGGAAGCGCAGCTCGATCGTTTCATGTTTTCGCTCAATCTCGACTACCCCTCGCACGACGACGAAGTGGAAGTGGTGCGCCGCACGACTCTGCGCGTCGCGGAGACGCTCGGCGCGGTCGTTTCGCTCGAAGATATTCTCGCCGTGCAGCAGCTCGTCCTCGCCGCGCCGGTGAGCGATCACGTCATCGACTACGCAGTGCGCCTCGCCTCGGCCACGCGACCCACGACGCCGAACGGGCCGCACATCACGCGCGATTTTGTCGAGTGGGGCGCCGGGCCGCGCGCGTCGCAGTATCTCGTGCTCGGGGCGAAGGCGGTCGCGTTGCTCAAGGGAAAAGTCGCCGCGGAAACCGAGGACGTGCGCGAGGTGGCGCTGCCGGTGTTGCAGCACCGCGTGATCACAAATTACCGCGCGACCGGCGCGGGGAAGAAGTCGCGCGACATCGTGGCGGAGCTGGTGAAGCTGGTGCAGGAGAAGAGCTATTGAAATGGACGCGCCGCCCCGCGCGAAGCGCGCCCTCCAAACCCGTCATGTTGAGGAACGAAACACCTCTGATCTCTGCGGGCAGCGGCGGTGCGGAGCGTCCGCGGATGCGAGAGATCCTTCGACTGCGTTCCGCCCGCCTTTCCGCCTCCACTCCGCTCAGGATGACCGGGTTTGTTTCGACGGGGCGCTTCGCGCCTGACGCCGCCATGAACCCGCCGCCGCTTCCCAAACCCATCGGCGTGAGCGCCGCGGCGGCGACCATCCTTCCCAAACGAACTGCGACCGCGATCGGGACGGCGAACCCAGCGCCGCCGCTCCTCGATCCGCAGGAACTCGAGCGTTTCGGCAACCTGCTCGTCTTCGCGAAAACCGTGGTCGAGGGTTACTTCGCGGGGAAACACCGGTCGCCCTATCGCGGTTCGGCGGCGGAGTTCGCGGACTACAAGGAATACGTCGCGGGCGATGATCTTTCGCGGCTGGACTGGCGTGTCTATGGCCGCACGCGGCGGCTCTACATCCGGCAGTTTGAGGAAGAGACGGACATGACGGTGTACCTCATGGTCGATACGAGCGGTTCAATGCGGTACGGCGGTGGAAAACGGCCTTCGAAATTCATCCTCGCCGCAAAGATCGCCGCCGCGCTCGCCTACCTGATGACCACGCAAGCCGACAAGGCGGCGCTCGCGCTCTTCGGGCAGAAGGTCACGCAATTCATCGCCCCCGGCGGCACCCGCCGGCACCTCCACCAGCTCGTCACCGAGCTGGAACGCGTGCGGCCCGCGCGCAGTACCGGCATCGCCACGGCGGTCGAGGAATGCGTCGCGTTGTTCAAGAAGCGCGGACGCATCGTGATCCTCTCCGACTTCCTCGACGACACGACCGCGCTCTTCGACGCGCTCTCGCAATTCGTGCATCGGAAATTTGAAATCCTGCTCCTCCAGGTCACCGATCCGGACGAACTCGACCTGCCGAACTTCGTCGCGAAATTCGTCGATCTCGAAACCGCGGAAACCGTGCAAGTGGACCCGGAGGAAATCCGCGCCGCCTATCGCCAGCGCGCCCGCCAGGCGATCGACGATCTCGCGCGCGAAGCCGATCTGCGGCAGATCCAGCACCGGCTCATCGACACCAGCCGGCCGTACCTCGACGCGATCGAGGCGTATCTGGGTTTTCGGGGGAAGAATGAGACGACGCGATGAGAACAGCGCCCCGATCCACTGGTTGTCGTGGCGCGCGTGCTTCCGCGCGAAGCGCGCCCTCCACCCCGTCATGCTGAGGAACGAAGCACCTCTGATCTCTGCCTTTCATTATGCGCGAAGGTTTCTGGGTTTACATGGTCACGAACAAGACCCAAACCACCCTCTACATCGGCGTGACCAACGATCTCCAACGACGCATCTGGGAACACCGCACGAAAGCAAACCCGCGCGCGTTCGCCTCGCTCTACAGCACCAACCGGCTGGTGTGGTACGAGCAGTTGCCCACGGCGTTGGAGGCGATCGCGGCGGAGAAACGGCTGAAAGGCATCACCCGCGCGAAGAAGGATGCGATCATCCGCGCATTCAATCCGCGATGGGACGACCTCGCCGCCGACTGGTATGAGTGAGCAGCCAGCGACGCGCGCAGCGCGCTTTCCAACCCGTCGTGCTGAGCGGTGCGAAGGGCGGTGCGCCGGTGGACGCCGCACGCTCGCAGCCAAAGGCAGAGATCAGAGGTGCTTCGTTCCTCAGCATGACGGGGGTTTCGATGCGCTTCGCGCCGCAAGCGCATGCGCACGCCTGACCGCACGCCTGACCGCACGCTGGACCGCACGCTGGACCGCTGGCTTTGTCCGCGCCTCTGCGCCTCCGCGGTTTTTCGCCGCATGAACTTCCTCAACACCGCCCTCCTCCCCGGACTCGCGCTGCTTGTTGGGCTGCCGCTACTCATTCATCTGCTGAACCTGCGCTTCCCGCGGCTCTTCGAATTTTCCTCGGTGAAGCACATTCGCGAAACGATCGCGCAGCGCTCGCGCCTTTTCCGCTGGCGGCATCTCATCCTGCTGCTGTTGCGGACGGCTTTTCTCTCGCTGCTGCTGCTCGCCTTTCTCAAACCGCTGCTCCGGCGCTTCGGCTCGGCGAATGAGGCGGCGGCGGGACGCTCAGTGATCCTGATCGTCGATCACTCGCTGAGCATGGAGCACAAAGGCGGCGGGGTGAGCAGCCGCCAGCGCGCGGCGGGTGAAGTGGCGAAAATTTTCTCCACGCTCGGATCCGATGACACGGTGAACGTGATTCTCGCCGGGCCGGCTCCGAAGGCGTGCTTCGTGGAGCTCTCGCGCAATCACGGCGAGGCGGAGCGCTTCGTCACCGCGATGAAGCCAGGACTGACCCGCGCGGATTTCACCCAGGCCACGGCGCTCGCCGCACGCCTCCTCGCGAACGGAGCGCCGCGGGCGGAAATCTACTTTCTCTCCGACTTCCAGCGCCGGAACTGGGCGCAGGTGGACTTCACGCCGCTGCCACCGGAGGCGCGGCTCTTCTTCGTGGATGTCGCGCCGCCGGTGCGCGACAATCGCGCGATCCTCGGCGCCACGATCAGCCAGGCGCAGATCCTCGCCGGCGACACGGTCACGGTCGAAGCGGAGATCGGAAATTTCGGCGACAAGCCGATGCAGGAACAACTCAAGGGGGTGCTCGATTCGCGGGTCAGCTTTGAGCAGGAAGTGACCGTCGCGCCGTGGTCCACGGCCCGCGTGACGCTGCCCATCCCGCCCGGCGGCCCGGGCCTGCACCTGTGCGAACTCAGCCTGGCGCCCGATGATTTGTCGCCGGACGATCACTTCTTCCTCACCATCCCCGTCCTGGAAAAAGAGGGCATCCTGATCGTCTCCGACACGCCCGCGCCGGAACGCGACTCGGTCCTTTTCCTCAAGACCGCACTCAATCCGTATGAGGATCTCGCCGGCTCGCTGCTGCCCGAGCAGATCGCCGCCGCGGGCGTGACCAGCGCGAAGCTCGCCGCGGTGAAGAAGGTCTTTTTCACCCGCGCCGGCCGGCTCCCGGAGCCCGCGGGCAGGCTGATCGCCGACTTCATTTTCCACGGCGGCGGCGTGGTCTGTTTTCTCGACGGCGATCACGACGCGGAAAATTTCGCCCTCATCGAGCGCGCGATGGGCACCACCCGGCTGCCGCTGCGGCTCGGTGCGCGGCAGGTCGCGAAGAACGTGGGCAGCGGCGCGCGGCAGATCATCAAGGGGGATTTCAAGTCGCGTTACCTGCGGCTTTTTCGCGGGCCGCTGCGGCAGAATCTCGGGCTGCTCGAGTTCTACGATCTCTACGATGCGAGCGCGACCGGGAGCGGCAGCGTGCTGCTCACTTACGCCGATGACACGCCCGCGATGGCAAGCGTGAACCACGGGCTCGGCACGTTCCTCGCGCTGAATTTCAGCGTCAGCGAATTCTCATCGAACCTCGCCCGCCAGCGAATCTTTCCCGCGTGGATGCAGGAGATCGTGAAGAACCTCACCAGCGAGGAAGCCGTCCCAGCCTCGTCCGTGGTGAGCGAGCCGATCACCGATGAGATTTGGAAAAACGAGCTGCGCGACTACCCGATCCGCAAGCCGTCGGGCGAACCGCTGGCGGTGAAAACGGAAGCGATGGGAGAGCGGCTCGGCATTACCTTCACGCCCGACGAGCCTGGATTTTACACGCTCCGCGGCGCGAAGCTGCTGCACGCCTACGCGGTGAATCCGAGCGCGGAGGAGAGCGATCTGCGGCCGATCGATCGCGCGCTGCTGCCCGAGCAACTCGGGGAAGCGGGACGGAAAGGTTTCTTCGTCGAGGGGCGCGAGGATTTCGACGATTTGATCCTCGGCAAGCCCGTCTTCCATTGGTTTGTCCTCGCCGCCGTGGCGCTGCTCGTGTTCGAACTGCTCTTTCAGTTCTTCATCCGCCGCGCCATCAAGACCCCATGACCCCATCCACATGAGCATGCAGTGGCCGAAACTCCTCTGCGCCGACCGGCTCGGCGCAAAGAAGAGCGCGGACGCCGAACCGCAGCGCTCGCCATTCCAGCGCGACTCGGATCGCATCATCTTCTCCTCCGCCTTTCGCCGGCTGCAGGACAAGACGCAGGTCTTCCCGCTCGCAGACAACGACTACGTGCGCACCCGGCTCACCCACAGCCTGGAGGTGGCGAGCGTGGGCCGCTCGCTCGGCACCATCGTCGGCACCGCGATCTGCGAGCGCGGGGAATTGCCCGGTTTCCACGCTTCGGATTTCGGCGCGATCATTTCCGCGGCAGCGCTCGCGCACGATCTCGGGAATCCGCCGCTCGGCCATTCCGGCGAGGATGCGATCCGCGTCTGGTTTGAGAAATCGCCCGTCGCGCACGACGCGCGCACACCGCTGCGCAAGGTCGAGCAGGAGGATCTCGCGCGCTTCGAAGGCAACGCACAGGGCTTCCGCCTGATCACCCGATTGCAGATGCCGGACAACCCCGGGCTGCGGCTCACCATGGCAACGCTCGGCGCCTTCACGAAGTACTCGATCGAAGCGCTGGTGCCCGAGAAGGCGCGCATCCACGAAGGCGCGAGCACGAAGAAATTCGGGTTCTTTCAGAGCGAGCGCGAATTCTTCACCGAGGTCGCCGACCGCTGCGGGCTGATCCGCCGCTCGCCGCTCCACGCCTTTTGGGCGCGGCACCCGCTGGCCTTCCTCGTCGAGGCGGCGGACGACATCTGCTACCGTCTCGTGGATTTCGAGGATGGCTTTCGCCTCGGCTATCTCACCTATGAGGAAGTGCGCGACGCCTTCGTCCGCGTGATCGGCGATGACTCCGCGCGAGCCCGTGCGGAGCAGATGCGGGAACCGCGGGGGCGCATCGAATTCCTCCGCGCCCGCGCGATCGGCGCGGCGGTGGAGCAGACCGCCGCGCTCTTTCTCGACAAGGAACCGGAAATCCTGCGCGGCGAATTTGACCAGCCGCTGATCGACTCCATCCCCGCGGGCGCAGAACTCGAGGCCATCAAGGGCCGCTCGGTGGCGACGATTTATTCGACGGTGCGCGGCGTCGAGATCGAGGCGGCGGGCTTCGCGGTGCTGGGCGGTTTGCTCGACGACTTCGTGGCCGCGGTGAGCGACGTGGCGCGGCGCGGCAAGCACGCCTCGCCGCGCAGCCACAAGCTGCTGCGCCTGGTGCCCGAACAATCCATCGGCCCGAATCGTGATCCCGACCCCAGCCCGTATCAGCGGCTGCTGCGGATGATCGATTTCGTCTCAGGAATGACCGACAGCTACGCCGTTTCCCTCTACAAGAAAGTGCGCGGCATCTCGCTGCCGGGGCAGTAGTTTCAAAGGCGTCATTCCGACCGGAGCGCTTCCCGGGAGCGCCTCCCGGGAGCGCCAATCTCCCGATTGGCTTGCGTGCGCCAATCAGTAGATTGGCGCTCCCGGCGCTCCGCTCCGCTCGGAATGACGGAAAGGATTTCCCCACCGCCGCGGGCACGGACGCTGCTTTTACGAAGTCCGCTCCCAGCCGCTCCTTCTATGAAATACGCCCTCCTCGCATTCTCCGCCTCGGTGGCCCTGTCCGGATGCGCCACCGTCAAGGTCGCGCACACCGATGTGGCCAGCGGCGCGACCAATCCCAGCGCCATCTACATTCGCACCTCGATGACCGATGAGGCGCGCTTCAAGGGCAACCATGGGCATGTCGGCGAAAAGCCGATCCGGCGTTCGCTCGCTCCGGCCGAATTCTCCACCGCGCTCAAGCATCAGCTCGAGAAGATGGCCCCCGCGATGGTGCTCAAGGATGACGAGGAGCCGACCTCCGGCTGGCTGGTGGAAAGCGATCTGCAATGGGTCCACGGGGGCAGTCCCACGCTGCGGGGCGTCCCGGTCATCAATCACCTCGGAGCTGGCCGTTCCTATGTGCGCATTCACGTCCGCATCACCGATCTCGACCGGGGCAATCCTTCCTCCGATGCGAAGAAGGAGATCTCCATCGGCTCGGCGAGGGAAGTCGCCGGTCAGAATGGTCCGGTGATTTACGAATTCGATTTGGCGGGCGGCAGCCGGATGTCCGGGATCGATGGGTCGATCTACGCGCCCGGTCTCGGCCAGGCGAGGATGTTCGATTTCAAGAATGCCGCGGAACGCGTGATGATGGCGCTCTCCGTCGATCCGCATAAATACGGCATCCGCGGCGACCCGGTGATCCGGTAGTCCGTTCGGGAAAATTTGGTGGTGGTTCGGGGGGGCGGGACTCCGCCGAGTGAACCAGCGACAATTGTCGACACTCGGTGGAATCCCGCCCCCTCGATCTTTTTCGGGGTCCTGAGCAGACCACTCAGACCAGCAAGCCGCGCAGGTAGGGCGCGGGGACGAAATTTTCGATCAGCACGACGGTCGCGCCGTCGCGATGCATCCGGACTTGCGGGACGTTGATCTCCGGCGTCTTGCTCGGCGAAAAGAGGATGTCGTCGTGGGTCGCGTTCATCTTGTTCGCGAAAAGTTCGGGCGTGAGGCGGCCCCCGAGGTGATCGCTGCGACCGGTGGCCACGTGCAGGGTGCCGAGGATTTTTTCGTCCTGAATGTCACGGCCCGAGACCGGCAACTCCTGGGTCCCAAAGCCCAACTCCCCAAGTTCCCCGGTGACCGGATCGCTGGTCAGCTTCCGGTTGTGCTGCTCGATCGTCGCCTCATTGCCCCGCAGCAGAGTGCTCGAGGTGATGCGCCCGCCTTCCACTTTCATCAGCCCGATGGTGCCGTCCTCGTATTTCATGGGAAACTGTCCGCTCGCGGTGGCCGGCACGTAGTAGATCTCGCCCGCGGGGAGGTTGGCGACATCGGGGCCGCCGCGGCACAGGCCGTGGCTTTTCTGGGCCTCCTGCTGCGCGAGTTCGAGGTGGAGGGTGAAGGCAGTGTTATCGAAGGTGTAGTCGATCTCGACCCAATCCGCCCTGGTCATCCCGAGCCGCAGCTTTTCCGCCTGCTGGCTGACCTCGTTGTAATCCACCGCCAGGCCCGACCCGAGGATGATCTGATTCACCCCATGCAGCGTCGCGCCCCTGAAGCCGTACCGCTTCGCGAAAGCCGTGAGCGGCGCGGTTGCCGAGTAAGTCGAGATGCAGAGGATGAGGTCGTATTTCTGATACACGTCCTCGATCAGATCGATCTCGCGGCCATCGGTCGCGAAGCCCTTCTCCGGCAGATCGAGATTGCTGCCGCCGGTGATTTCATAGGCGAACATCTCGCCGCCGGAGAGGCCGAGTTCGTGCATCACGCCGTCGCGCAATCCCTGGTAAAAGACATCGTGCGCGTGTCGCTGGATCGAGAGGTCCGGATTCTGGAGAAAGCGGAAGCCGGCGATTTCGCGGGGATCGTCGAGATCGATAAGAATGCAGATTCGCTCCCCGCCCTTGGGCGCGAAGACGGTCGAGAGCAGGCGGCTGAGGCTGAAGGGCGGGAATTTCCGGGTGGCGTTCACGGCGGTGAGTTCGTTGGTCATGGTCAGGATCGTTACGGCGGAATCGGGTACGGAGATGCTTTTGCGCGGTGATGGCCGCGGCGCGACATCCTCGGCAACTCGGCCCGCCGAGGCAAAAGCAAAACTGCGCCGGCCTCCACCGTGAATCCTCCCGCCCAGGCATTTCCGCCTGATCCGGCAAACTCTGCTTGCCTCATCCACCGGGCGGCGTGAAGGGCTGGAATGCTCTGGCGGACTTCACGACACACCTTCGATCTCACCCGGCACGGTCTCGTCATGGGCGTGGTGAATGTGACCGCCGATTCGTTCTCTGATGGCGGCCAGTTCTGCCAGGTCGAGGCGGCAGTCGCACAAGCCCGGCGACTTGCCGAAGAGGGCGCCGAAATCATCGACATCGGCGGCGAATCCACCCGCCCCGGCGCCGCCCCCGTGGACGAACAGGAAGAGCTGCGCCGCATCCTGCCCGTGATCGAGCGCCTCGTGGAAATGCGGAATGCGGAATGCGGAATGCGGAATCGGCGAAGACCGCTGCGCGCTGGATCCCATTCCGCACTCCCGTTCGCCATCTCCATCGACACCCGCAAACCCTCCGTCGCCCGCGCCGCGATGGAACGCGGCGCCGCGATCATCAACGACGTGACCGGACTGCGCGATCCGGCGATGCGCGAAGTCGTGCGGGCGACCGGCGCCGGTGCGATCGCCATGCACATGCAGGGCGAGCCGCAGACCATGCAGCACGCCCCGCGATACACCGATGTCACCGCGGAAATCCGGGAATTTTTTCGACAAATTTTTGACGCGTCCGTAGCTTGCGGGATTGATCCCATGTCGCTCGCTTTTGATCCTGGAATTGGCTTTGGAAAAACTGTGGCGCACAATCTTGCCCTGATCCGGAACCTCGAATCCATGCGGGTCGCGGGGCGGCCGCTCGTCCTCGGCATCTCCCGGAAGAGCTTCATCGGAAAAGTCCTCGGCTCCACCGCAATCGAAGACCGCGCCTGGCCCACCGTGGCGCTCACCAGCTACGGGCGCGAACGCGGCGCGCAGGTCTTCCGCGTTCACGAGGCGCGGGAGAATTTCCAGGCGTTGCGGATGACCGAGGCGATCCTCGAACCGGAGGCCGCCGCATGATCCTCGCCGACATCCTCAGTTTCGCCGGGGAGCATTTTAAGGATGCGCTCGAGATCGCGCTGCTCACCATCGCCATCTATTTCATCTGGCGGCTTTTCCAGGGCACGCCGGGTTCGAACGTGCTCGTGGGCCTGGTCACGCTTTTCCTCGGCGTCACGCTCGCCTCGCAATTGCTCGGCCTGCCCGTGATCAGTTGGATCGCCACCCGCCTCTCCGCGGTGCTGATCGTGGCGATGCTCATCATCTTCCAGCCCGAGCTGCGCCGCGGACTGGCCGCGCTCGGCAGCCACCGGCTCTTTTTCCCCGTGCGCAAGACGGTGCCCATCGAAGATCAGCTCACCGAGATCACCTTCGAGCTTTCGAACCGCCAGCTCGGCGCCCTGCTCGCCGTCGAGCGCGGACAGAATATCGAATCCTTT
>JANOAZ010000113.1:0-13071 GCA_031411395.1 Chthoniobacteraceae bacterium | reverse complement strand
TGCCGAGCGAATTCTCCCGGACCTCGCGCGCGAATGTCCTCCCGCGTGCCCGGCACCACGCGTCGATGACCGCCCGCTCGATCAGCGACACGCCGAATCCCGCGAGCAACGGCGGCCACCCGCGTTCATTCGCGGTGACCGTCTGCGCGACCGAGATCGCCTGCCACAGTTCGAAGACGCTCCCCGCGCCGCTCACCGCTTCCGCATGCGCGCAGGCCGAATCGATCACGGCGCGCATTTCCGCGATCTCTTCCTCGAAGGACGTCCCCGGATTTTTCGTGAACCACTTTGGCGGAAGATTGTCCGCGGCGTGTCCGGTGAACGTCCTCCCGTCGATCTCGACGGTCGCGCGCAGGATCAGGTGCGGCACCTCCGTCATCGTCGCGATGCCGTAACGGAAGGGCATCCGCAGGCGGAGATCGCGCGTGAATGTCCGGGTCTCGCGGACTGCGATGCGGGTGCTCACGCGGCGCGTCAGGCCAGCGCAAGATCCCCGCCTTCGCACAGTTCGGCTTTGCCGAAGGTCTTCAACTCCGTGTGCCCGAGGGCGTGGGCGATGGTGAGCCACAGCCGGTTGTGCGCGACTTTATCGAGCTGCAACGCGCGGCCCATCTTGAATCCCGCGCCGCCGCCGACGAGCACGAGCGGGATGTTGTCGAGGGTGTGCGAGTTGCCTTTGCCGAGTTCGTTCGTCCAGACGATGAGCGTATGGTCGAGCATCGAGCCTTCGCCGGCCGGCTCGGGCGTCTCGGCGAGGCGTTTCGCGAGGTAGGCGAGTTCGCCGCAGAACCAGCGGTTGATCTTTTGCAGCTTGTCGTGCGCGTCCTTGTTCGTGTCGGGCTCGTGCGAGAGCGAATGGTGGCCTTCCTCGACGCCGAGCCAGCGCATCTGCGCCTGCCCGACGCTGCGCATGTATTGCAGCGTGGCCACGCGCGTCATGTCGTTGCTGAGCGCGTTCACCAGCAGATCGATCTGCATCCGCGAGAGCTGCGGCGTGTTGTCGTTCACGAGTTCGATGCCGGGATCGAGCGGCGGCATCTTGTGTGAAAGGTGCGCGTCGGCAGGGGTCTTGAGCTCCTGCTCGAGGTTGCGGACGAGCGTCATGTGCTGCTCGAGCATTTGTTTGTCGCGCGCGCTGAGCTTGGCCGAGACGCGCTTCAGGTCCGCGCTCACGTCGTCGAGGATGCTCACGAGGCTGTCCTTGTCCTTCATCTGGCCGTAGAGCTTTTCGAACATCCGATACGGATCGTCGATCGGCGCGACGGGCTGATTGCCGCCGAGGTAGCTCATGCGCGTCCAGGGATCCGCGCGGTTCGGCACCGCGACTCCAAACTCCACCGAGCCGAACCGTGTCTTCGTCTCCGGCCGGCTTTGGAGGAAATTCTTGATCTCCTGGTCGATCGAGATGCTGCTCGCCCAGCCCGCGGGATTTCCGCCGCCGCCCATGATGTTGCCCGGCAGCAGCTCAGCGCACGTGAGCAGACAGCTCATGCCGCGCATGTGGCTGTCGCCGTCGCCGCGGATTTTGTTGTACACGCCGTTGAGCACCAGCGTGCGGTCCTTGAACGGCGCAAGCGGCTCGAGGATGGACTTGAAATTCAGATCACCGCCCGCGCTCGGCCAGAACTCGTCGGGCAGCGTGCCGTTTGGCGAGAACATGATGATGAGTCGCTGCCGGCGCTGCGGGAGCGGTGCGCCCGTGAGCGACGGCAGGCCCGCGAGGAACGGAAGCGCGGCGGCGGAGACTCCGAGGTTGCGGAGGAATTGGCGACGGTTGAGGTGCATCATGGCAAAGGGTGGCTGGCTTTGGGTGAGCGCCGGTTAGCGCGCTGCGGGTGAGTTTTCGGCGACTTGCTGCGGCGGAGGCGTGAGTGCGTGGGTGGCGGCGACAGTGGCGATGTCGCCGAGCAGCTTTTGGATGTTGAAGCTGTTCTTTTCAAACTGCCCGCGGAGTTCATCCAGCGTCTGCAGGCCGAAGGCGAGCGGGGTCTGCTTCACCGTGTGGAAAAAGAGCTGCCGCACAAACGTCTTGTGTGCGCCCGGGCTGCTCACGGTGTAGTCGGCGATGTCCTTGGGTCCGGTGAGCTTCACCGTTTGGCCGTCGTCGGTGTCGAACTCGGCGAGGGCATTCACCGGTTTGTTGTTGTCCTTCGTCCTCCAGCGGCCCACGGCGTCGTAATGCTCGAGGCTGAAGCCAAACGGATTGATCACCGAGTGGCAGCTCGCGCAGTCGGCCGATTTCGTGAGGTGCTCCACCTTCTCCCGCATCGTCAGCGTGGGGTCGAATTTCTGGTTGTCGAAGGAGACGGCGACCGACGGATTCTTCAGCGTGAGCCCGACAATATTGCGGCTGAGGAAGACCCCGCGATGAATGGGCGAAGTCGCCCGGCTGTAGCTGTGCGACGCGAGCAGATACGGATGAGTGATGACCCCCACGCGTTGCGCAGGGTCGAAGCTCACGCGCTGGAAGGCCGCGCCCTTCACGTCCTTGCCATAGTATTTTGCGAGCCGCTCGTTGAGCCACAGGTAGTCGGCGTTGATCAGCCGCCGATAGTCGGCCGTGTCGCTCCACACCACCTCGTCGATGAACATCCAGAGCGAATCACGGAGGTCCGCGAGCATCGCCTCGTCAAAGCCGGGGAATGCCTTCGGATCCTTCGCCGCCAGCGCTGCGCGCTCCAGCTCCAGCCAGTGGTCGAAAAAACCGCGCAGCTTTGCCCTCGCGCGCGGGTCGGCGACCATGCGGCGCGCGGCGGCGGCGATCTGCTCGCGGGTCTTCAGCTTGCCTTCGCTGGCAGCGCGCCAGAGCTGCGAGTCGGGGATGGAATCCCACAGCGTGAGCGCCAGCAGCGATGCCGCGGCGAAGTCATCCGCCTTCCCCTCGTTCGCCAGCTCGGGATACAGGAAGCGAGGCGAGTTCAGCGCGAGGAGCACCGCCCGCTTCACGCCCAGCTCGGGCGACGCCGCGGTATCGAAGAGCTGATCCACGAAAAGCTTCCGCTGCTCCTCGTCGAGGGGACGGCGGAACGCCGCTTCCACGAAACGCTTCGCGAAATCCCGCAGCTTCGCCGGGCGGTCCCCCGCGCCGGGCTTTGAGCCCGTGAACGAGTCGAGATTCGTGATGACATACGACATCACCTCGATCGCCGCCTGCGTCGTCGCCTGGTCCCATTCCTTCGAGATCGTCGTACCCCGCTCGTAGCCGTCGCTGCGGTCATCCGCGGGGAACGTGGTCGCCACGACCATCGTCGCCGCGCGACCCTGCGGATCGAGCACTTCCGCGGACACGAGTTCCAGCGTGCCGTGCGGCGGCCTCCAGTGCAGCTCCACCGACGCGCTCTTGTCGTTGAATTTCATGTGCTCGAGCGAGATCGGATACGCGCGCCCACCGAGCAGGAAGAGGCTCTTTTTCTCCTCGCGCACGTTCGGTCCCGGGGTCACCCATGCGTCGATGAGCGGCTCGCGCGGATTGTTCACGTAAAGGCGCACCCCGTTCTCCGTCTTCACGACGAACTCATACATGCCCGTCTCCGGCGCGAAGATGGAGCCGTCCCACCGCGTGTTGAAATCATCCGGTCGCAGCCGGTCCACGTCGGGGCTGTCCGCGCCCCAGTGGAAGGCGATCACGTTGTCCGTGCGTTCGAAACTCGTGCGCTCCTTCTTGTTCCGCTCGGCACGCTCCTCGTCGCTGCGCGGCTTCAGGATCGGGCCGATGGGCACCGGAAAGCGCCCGCTGTAGCGCGCCTTCAGCCCGTGCGTCTTGCCAAAGGGGCGATCGAATCCGCCCTGGAACCGCCCGATCAAATCCGCCACGGAATTCTGATACTGCTCGACCGTGAGCCGGGACAGATCCTGACGCACGGGGCTGTTCCGCAATTGCGCGGCGGGCGAATAAAACGCGTCGTAAATGTAGGCCGCCACATCCTCCGCATCCTTGCCGACCACCGTGCCCTCCTTGTCCTCCGGCATGGACTTCGCGATGTATTTCGCCAGCGCGGGCACATTGCGCTGCCCCGCCAGCGGTTCGTCGTGCTTGCTCGCCACTCCCTCGCCGTTCTTGCCGTGGCACTCCGCGCACTTCTGCTGATACACCTTCGCACCGGGATGCTCCGGCGCGCCATGCGCCATCGGCAGGGCGATACTCAGCGCGAGCGCCACGCGCCCGGCGATCGTGGATGGAGATTTGTGGAAATTGAACACCTCCCGAACCATCGCACAGCCGCCGGTTTCTTGGGAAAGAATGTCCGCCGTGCGACTTTCGCCGGAGGCCGGCGCCACCTTTCACCTACGTCCGCCCGAGATACTTGTCCCGCCCGGCGGCGAGCGCCTCCATCTTCCGATCGGCCACTGAGCGCTTCAGCATCCAGAATCCACAGTCCGGATGCGCCCAGCCAACACGATCGCCGCCGAGCGCCCGCTCCGCGACTTCGAGCCGGCGCGCCACTTCATCCGCCGTCTCGATGTGATTCACCTTCACGTCGATCACGCCGATGCCGAGTTTGATCTTCGGGTCGATGTCGCGCAGCGCCTCGAGATCGCTCGGCGGACGGTGCGCGATCTCCAGCACGAGATGATCGGTGTGGAGTTGATTCAGGAATGCGATCAGCGGCTTCCACTCGCCGCGCTGGATGGTCTGCCCGCCGTAGTTTCCAAAGCAGAAATGCACCGCGCGCTCCACCTTCACCGCATCGAGGATGCGATTGATCGAAGCCGCCGCGAGATCCCCGTCCGCGGGATTTCCCGTCACATTCGCCTCATCCACCTGGAGGCAGGCGCAAGGCAGGTCGCCGACCTGCGCGGCGAGGACGTCGGCGATCGCCAGCGTGAGTTTCTCGAAGTCGCGGTAGTGCTCATCGAGGAGCGTGCGCGCCAGCATGTAGGGGCTCGTCACGGTGAACTTGAAGGACCCGCCCGCGGCCGTCGCCGCCATCGTGCAATCCTCGTGGAGATTGAGCGCCCCCTCGCCGAGCGGCCCGACCACGATGCCCGCGGGCTTGCGGCGAAAGCTCATCGTTTCCCGCGCGCTGAATCGCCGCCAGGCCGACGCGCCCACCGCGCCGCTCACGCCCGCGAGTGGGCGGATGAAGTATTCGATCATGCCGTTCGTGTCGGGATGATTGATGTCGAAGCGATAGAGTTCGCCATCGGTCGGCAGATCGATGCCGGCCTGGCGCTGGATGTCGAAGATCACGCGGGTGGCGTCGAGCCGCGCCTGCTCGCTCGGGAGCGCGACGAGCCATTCGGGCACGGGATAGGAGCCGACGGTGGTGGTGCGGATGCGGGGGTGCGGCATGGCTTTGTGCTACCAGAGGTGACGATGGCGGTCTAGATACCGCGAACGTGCGCGCTGAAGAATTCCAAATCGTCTCCCCTCCGCTCGCCGTCTGGCAGGCCTATGAGCCGGCGGTGAAGTGCGATCTGTCCTGCTGTGCGCGGCGATTTGGGGAAGACCTCGTCTTCATCGATCCGATCCCGCTCGCGAAAGCCGCGCTGGCGGAACTGACCGCGGACGCCACGCCGATCGGGATCGTGCTAACGAACGGAAATCACGCCCGCGCCGCTGCGGAATTCCGCGAGCGCTTTTCCATCCCCATCCTCGCGCATGCCGCAGCGGGCGCGGAACTCGGGCTCACCATCGATCAGACGCTCGCGGAGGGCGACACCGCGCTCGGACACTTCACCGTGGTCGAGATCGCGGGCGCCGCGCCGGGCGAAATCGCGCTGCACGCCGAGGGGATCGCACACGCCGGCGATGCGCTCATCCACCTCGATCCGATGGGCTTCACCACGCTGCCGGACAAGTACTGCGCCGACGCCCGCGAGATGCGGCGCGCACTGGGAAAACTCTTGCGATTTGATTTTGAACTCCTGACCTTCGCGCACGGTTTGCCGCTGGTTTCCCACGCAAGGCGCCGGCTCGAACAACTCCTCGCATGAAACACGTCCTCGCCTTCGCCCTCGCTGCCACCGCCCTCGCGGTCTCCGTCCCGGCGCAGGAAGCGACGCCCAAGCCGCGCAAGTTTTTGATGTTCCTGCCCGGCTCGAGAAAGCCAGAACCAACTCCCGAGCCTGCGACACCCATCGCGAAGGCCACGCCCAAGGCGACTCCAAGGCCCACACCAAAACCCATCGCGCGAACCACGCCCAAGCCGGTGGCGAAGACCACGCCGAAACCCGCCACGCCAGCAGAGCCGAAGCCCGCAACGCAAACCGAACCGAAGCCGGAACCGAACGTCGAAGCGAAGCCCGAGGACAAGCTGCGGAGCGCCACGGTCGAAGCGATGTCTCCGCCGCGCGCCACGCCTCCGCCCGCGACGCCGGCGCCCAAACCCACGCTTCCACCTCGCGACATTCCCACCAAAGCGGCGGCGACTCCGACTCCCGCGAAATCCCCACAAGCCCCGGCCGCAAAAACGGCGGTCACCGTGACGGCCACGGCGCTGGAAAAACCCGCCGCTTCCGCCTCGCCGGCCGTGATCACGAGCACCGTGCCGCCCGAGCCCGCGCAGATCGTGCGCGCGTTTTTTGCACTGCTCTCGAATGCGGACATCGACGGCGCCTACACCAACCTGATGAAGGGCTCGAAGATCGGCGAACGCCCCGAGGAAGTGCGCACGCTCAAGGCCAAGACGAAGGATGCGATCGACATCTTCGGCACGATCCACGGCTACGATCTCGTGGACATCAAACCTGTCGGCGAACGCCTGATGCGCGCGACGTATCTCTCGCTCGGCCACGAGCTGCCGCTGCGCTGGCGCTTCTATTTCTACAAGGCGGAGGCGGACTGGAAACTCATCGACCTGCGCGTGGACGACAAGCTCACGGGCATCTTCGACGAGGCCATGGAGGACGTGCCGCGTCCGTCGGATACGCGGCCGTGATCGCTCGCGCGCTCCGCTTCGTTCGCTTTTCGCATACGATCTTCGCCCTGCCCTTTGCGCTCGGCGCGATGCTCGTCGCCGCGCACGGGCTGCCGGACTGGCGCACCGTCGCGCTCATCGTGCTCGCGATGGTTTTCGCGCGGACCGCGGCGATGACTTTCAACCGGCTCGCCGATTGGGAAATCGACCAGCGCAATCCGCGCACCGCGGACCGGCACCGGCTCATTTCCCGCGCGGCGGCGATCGGGCTGCTGGTGGTCAGCGCGGGCGCGTTCGTCGCCACGACGTGGTTCATCAATCGCCTCTGCTTCTGGCTCTCACCGGTCGCGCTCGCGATCGTTTTCTTCTATTCGCTGACGAAACGCTTCACGTCGTACAGCCACTTCTTCCTGGGCCTCGCGCTCTCGGTTTCCCCCGTCGGCGCATGGCTCGCGGTGCGGGGGGAATTCGCCTTCGCGCCGCTCGTCCTCGCGCTCGCTGTGCTGCTCTGGGTCGCGGGTTTCGACATCATCTACGCGACGCAGGATCATGAATTCGATCGAGGCGAAGGGCTGCGCTCGCTGGTCGTGCGGCTCGGCGTGCCGCGCAGCCTCGCGTGGGCGCAGCGGCTGCACTGGATCATGCTCGCCGTGCTCGTCGCGTTTGGCTGGGCCGCGCAGTTGGGCGCTTTCTTTTACGGAAGCCTCGCGCTGGTCGCGGGTGCGCTGATCTACGAACATCGCAGCGCCGCGCGGCTCGATGTCGCCGCGATCAACCGCGCGTTTTTTTCCAGCAATGCTTTTGTCGGCGTGGTCTTCGTCGCGGCGGTTTTTGTCGATCAGGTATGCCTTCGGTGACGCGATCGCGACGGTTGCTGCGCTGGGGCTATCGATGGGCTCGGCGGCTGTTCGTGCTCGGACTGATTTTCGCGGCGGTGCTCGCGGGGCTGTGGGGGTGGTATCAGCCGACGTTGGGGAAGATCGCGCTCACGGCGGCGAACCGCGCGTTCCCGGATCTCGCGGTGGAAGCGGAGAGCGTGGAGCGGACGGCGTGGGATCATCTCGAGATCAAGGGGCTGCGCGTGCGAGTGCGCGCCGACTCCAGCGAAGTCGTCACGCTGGCGCACGTGGATGTCTTCGCCTCGTGGCAGGATCTCCGGGCGAATCGCATTCGCGAAGTGCGGCTCGATGCGCCGAATGTGCAGGTGACCGACGCGCTGCTCGCAGTCCTCGGTGCGGCGGGTGAATCGGGGACTGCTTCCGCGCCGTGGACGATCGAGCGGCTGCGGATTGAGCGCGGGCAACTCGGGTTGAAGATCGCGGATGCGCCGCCAATCACCGTCGCACTCGACGCGCAACTCAGCGGCGTGCGCACCGGCGGCGTGGGGGAGGATGCAGAGCAAAAGATTCAGCTCCGCGATTTGCGGCTGCAGACGCGCGACCCGAACGGCGGAGATTTCGTCCGCGTGCCGCTCGTGGACGTGGGGTTCACGTGGCGTGGATTGATGGAAGACAAACGCATCACCAGCCTGCGCGTGCAGGACCCGGAGTGCCGCTACGACGCGGCGGTGCCACGCACCTTCCAACGCGAGTCGCGCGCGCCGGCGACACCCGCGGAGCCATCGAGTCCATGGAAGGTCGGCGTGCTGCAACTCGTCGGCGGTCGCGTGCGCCTCGAAGACCTCGGCCCGGGCGTGCCCGCGTTGACCTTCGGGATGGAGGCGGAACTTCACGAAGTCGCCCTCGGCGCGGACGCCGCTCCGGATGCGGGACAGATGCAGACCGTCACGATCCGCGGCCTGGAAGTGCGCGCTCCCGGCGGCGAGACCGAGCCTTTCCTCCGCGCGCCGGTCCTGCGCGCGCGCTTTCGGTGGCGCGAGTTGCTCGCGGATCGCTGGATCAATGCCGTGGAACTCGACCGGCCGAACCTTCGCTGGGATGCAGCCTTGCAGCAGGCCTTCCGCGCCGCGGAGGAAAAGCCCGCGTCTCCTGCATCGGCGAGCGAGCCATACCACATCGGCGTCCTGCAAATCAGCCGCGCGCAGATCGACGTCCGCGACCTCGGTCCCGGCGTGCCGGCTTTCGCCTTCGTCGGCGACGCGGGCCTCACCGAGGTGCCACTCGGCCCGGGCGCGGCCGCGCTTCCCGACGTGGAGCAAGCCATCGCCCTCCGCGACCTCGCGATGACCGCACCCGGCCTCTCCGGCCCGCCCTTCCTGCGCGTGCCGGCGATCTACGGCACCTTCACCTGGCGCGGGCTCATTTCCCAAAAGCGCCTCGGCCTCGTGCGCATCGAGCAGCCCGCGATCCGCTACGACCCCGCGCTGGGCCGCGCCTTCGCCGCCGGTGGCGAAGCAAAGCCCGCCACGCCCAAGGAACCCGAACGCGCCTGGCACGTCGATGAACTCGCCATCTTCGACGGCAAGGTGCATCTCGCCGACCTCGGCCTCGGCGTGCCGCCCATCGACTTCGGCCTCAACACCACCTTCAAGGACATGGCGCTCTCGCTCGAAGGCGACGCCCTGCGCGACACCGTGCAGACCATCGAGCTGCATCACATCGGCCTGCAATCGCCGGTCGATCCCTTCACCTCGGTGCTCAATCTGCGCACGCTCTTCATCCGCTTCACCCCGGCGGGCCTGTGGCGGCGGCAGATCGAGCAAGTCGAGATCATCAATCCCGTGCTCAACGTTGGCGAAGATCTCTTCTGGTATGTCGATCGCGTGCAGGCTCGCGACGCCGGCACCGCGCCGCTCGATCCGCCGCCCCCCGGCGGCCCGCGCGGCTGGACGATCAATCGCTTCGACGTCACCTCCGGCCAGCTCGTCCTCGCCTTCGAGGGCCGCCCGCGGCTGCCGCTCCCGCTGCCCTTCGAGACGCACGCGCAGCACCTGAACTTCGACCGGCTCAGCGATCTGCGCCTCACGCTCGACCTCACCGTCCCCGAGCAGGATTACCTTTACCCCGACTACGAACTCACGCTGCGCCGCGTCTCCGGCCACCTGCAATTCAGCCTCCCGCCGGCCAAGGGCGCGAACAACCTCGTCCACACGCTCCAGGTCGCCGAGGTGCGGTGGAAGGACTACCGCTGCCGCGATTTGTTTCTCGATCTCACCTTCGACGAAAAAGCCATCCACGGACGGCTCGGCGGCAAGGCCTATGCGGGATACCTCAATGGCGCAGTCGAGTTCGGGCTCGATCCCGCCTCCACGTGGAGCGGCTGGGTCTCGGGCTCGCGCGTCGATCTGCGCCAGCTCACCGATGCCTTCTCGCCGGATAAACTCTCGCTCAGCGGCCCCGCGGATTTTTCCGTGAATGTGGCCGCGCGAGCAAAGGAGATCGACAAGCTCGACGGCGACTTCCGCGGGCTCGGCCGCGGCGAGCTGCACATCGGCAAACTCGACGACCTCATCCGCGAGCTCCCGCCCGAATGGACCTCGCTGAAACGCACTCTCACGCGCATCGGCCTTGAGACGGTCCGCGATTTCGCCTACGACACCGCGCATGGCGACTTTCGTTTTCTCGGCCGAGCCGGCCGCGCGACCCTCGATCTGCGCGGCCCCCGCGGTTCGCGCCAGCTCGAGGCGCTCGTCCACGACGAGGCCCGCCCCGCGGTGCAGGTGAGCACCCGATGAGACCCGCCGCCGCCCTCCTCCTCCTCGCCGCCCTCGCCGGCTGCAAAACCATCGGTGTGGACCTCGGCACGCAGCAGCCGCTGAAGGTGGATATCGCGATGAAGCTCGACGTCTATCAGCACGGCGACGGCACCGGCGCGAAAAAGACCAGCGCGCCGCCCGTCGATGTCGTCACCACGCGGCGCAACCGGCTGGCCGAAGTGCAGGCGCTCAAGGACCAGCGCATCGTCGGCGAAAACCACGCCGGCTATCTCGAAGCGCGCAACGCCCCGCCCGGCAAATTCGGCGACTACGTCCGCCAGACCATCGACGATGAAAACGCCGACCGCGCCCGCCTCATCGAGCGCCTGGCCAAGGAGCGCAATCTCACCGTCGCCGCCGCGGAGAGCCAGCAAGCGGAGATCTTCCGCAAGTCGGCGTTCAAAGGCGAATGGATCGAGGTGCCAGACGCGGAGGGGAAGTTTGCGTGGAAGCAGAAGGAGTAGGCGCGTGCTTCGGGCGGGAAGATTGCGAGCGACCGGGCGCGCCCCGGGCAACATAGTTGCCAAGACAAGTGCGTTCCCCAACCGGAGTTTGGGAACGAGGAGGAAACGAAATCCGCGCCAAGCCAAAGCGCTGGCTTTTCGCCCTCGTTCCCAAACTGAAGTTTGGGAACGCACTTGTCTGGGCAACTCCGTTGCCGCCAACCTGAGGGCCATGCGCACCCGCTACCGCATCCACGAACCGCACGCGGCGCATTTCATCACTGGCACGATCGTGCAATGGCTGCCCGTCTTCGCCACGAGCGCGTGTGCGGACATCCTCGTGCAGTCGCTGCTCCACTGTCGCGAACACCGCGGGCTGCGGATCTACGGCTGGGTTATCCTCGATACGCACTTTCACGCCGTGCTCGCGGGGCCGGAACTAGAACTGACGATCACGGCCATCAAACGCCACACGGCGTTGGCTCTGCTGGATCAGGTGCGGGCGGAAGGACGCGAGTGGCTGGAGAACCAACTCGCCTATTACAAGTCGCCGCATAAGACGGCGAGCCGGCATCAGGTGTGGCAGGAGGGCGTGCATCCGCAGGCGGTCGTGGACGATGCGATGATGGAACAGAAGCTGACCTACCTTCATGACTACCCGGTGAAGCGCGGGTGGGTGGCGTCGCCGGAGCACTGGCGGTATTCGTCGGCGCATGAGTGGCTGGCGGGGGCGCCGGCGCTGTTTCAGTGCGATCTTTGGCGGTAGCCGGGAGAGCGGACCCGCGGACATCCCCTCCGCGCGAAACAGAGTTTCGCCCGCAAGTGCGTTCCCAAACGGGAGTTTGGGAACGAGGGGGAAACGAAATCCGCGCCGAGCCAAAGCGCTGGCTTGGGTTGCGGCATTGGTGTTACATGAATGTCACACGCCCTACCTTGGCGGGGTCCGCGAGCGCTCCTAGATTCGCGGCTTCTTCCTCATGAGCTCCAAAGCCGCGAACAAACGCATCCTCGTCGCCGAGGATGAGCCCGATGTCCTCTCGCTGATCTGCACGAACCTGCAGGGCGCGGGCTTCAACGTGACCAAGGCGGAGAATGGACTCGTGGCGCTCAACCAGGCGAAGGCGACGCTGCCTTCACTGATCGTGCTCGATCTGATGCTGCCGGAGCTGTCGGGCCTGGAAGTGTGCAAGCTGCTCAAGAAGGATCCGCAGACGAGCCATATCCCAATCATCATGCTCACGGCCAAGGCAGAGGAGGTCGATCGCATCGTGGGCCTGGAGCTCGGGGCGGACGACTACATCACAAAGCCTTTCAGCCCGCGCGAACTCGTGCTGCGGGTGAAATCCGTGATTCGCCGCGCCGCGGGGACGGCGGAGCCGAATGAATACCTGACTCTCGGGGACATCCGCATCGATCGGTCGCGCTACGAAGTGATGGTGAATACGAAGCGGATCGATTTCACCGCCACGGAATTCAAACTTCTGACCATGCTGATCGAGCGGCGCGGTCGGGTGCAGAGTCGCGACACCCTGCTCAACGAGGTGTGGGGATATGAAAGTGCGATCGATACGCGGACCGTCGATACGCACATCCGGCGGCTGCGGGAGAAGCTGGGGAAAGCGGCCGATTGCATCGAAACCATTCGCGGGTTCGGGTATCGCATCGCCGAGCCTGGGCGGTGAGGTGCCGATGAGCGGCTGGATTTTTGCGCTCCTGGCGGTGGCGATTGCGCTGGCGTGGTGGCTTTCGCATCGATCCCAGCGACGAAATTGGGAACGCCTCCAGGAAGCGTTGAATGAACTCGGGGAGGGGCGCATCCCGCGAAGCTACGTTTTTCTCGGCGGCGGCCATTTTTCGCAAATGGCGCGGAGTCTTGAGCGAATCGCGAACGAACTGATGCGCCTCGAACACGAAATCCATCGCGGGGAGTCTCATCTTCAGGCCGTCCTCGCGAGCATGGAGGAGGGCGTGATGGTCGTGGACGCGCTGCACGTCCTGCGGCTTGTGAATCCTTCATTCCTCCAGCTCTTCGATTTGAAAAGCGATCCGCTCGGCCAGACCATCTTGAGCAGCCTGCGCGAGACGGCGTTTGAAGAACTGGTCACGGTCGCAT
>JANOAZ010000112.1:0-56959 GCA_031411395.1 Chthoniobacteraceae bacterium | reverse complement strand
TAACGCGAGAGGATTTTGGGCAAAGGGGCGCAGAGCTTCAAAAACTGTCATTCCGACCGGAGCGGATGCGAGAGATTCCTCCACTCGCTACGCTCGGTCGGAATGACATCTCGTTTTTTGGAATGCTCCGCACCGCCGTCCTTTTGATTGCGCACGATTCCCCGGTTGCGCACTTTCCCTTCCGACTGCATGAGCAAACCGCCGACCGTCAAAGCTTTCCTCACGTCGGAGGTGATGAACGAAACAGGTGCGCGCCCGTCTGAACTCCAAGTCATGACTCCAACCAAAGATGCCGAAGCTCGGCAAACGGAATTCGCGGGACCTCAGCCCGCGAGCGGCAGGCGACGGGCGGGAAAATCCTCCAAGTGGCGCTGGCTGATCGTTCTGACCCTGCTTGCCGCGGTCATCGTGGGGATCGTGCATTTCCTGCAAGGCCGCGCATCGGAACCCGGAACGAAACCCGGCGGGGAGCGCGCCGCCCAGCCGCCGGTCCCGGTGATCGCGGGGATCGTGGAGAAGAAGGACGTGCCGATCTATCTCGATGGGCTGGGTACGGTGCAGGCGCTGAACACGGTGACGGTGCGCGCCCGCGTGGACGGCGAGATCAAGAAGATCGCTTTCGTGGAAGGCCAGGAGGTGAAGGCGGGTGATCTGCTCGTGCAGATCGATGAAGCGCCGTACCGCGCGGCCTTCGACCAGGCGATGGCCAAGAAGGGACAGGACGAAGCGCAACTGATCAACGCCCAGCGCGACCTCGCCCGCTACGATGAACTGGCGGGGAAGAAGGTGATTTCTTCGCAGCAGTACGACACGCAGAAGGCGCTCGTCCGGCAACTCGATGCCACGGTCAAAGCGGACGAGGCCGCGGTGGAAAGCGCCAGGGTGCAGCTCGATTACACCCAGGTCCTCGCTCCGATCGACGGGCCCACCGGCATCCGGCTCGTGGATCAGGGCAATATCGTGCATGCGAGCGATCAGACCGGTCTCGTGGTGCTCACCCAGCTCCGGCCGATCTCGCTCATCTTCACTCTGCCAGAACAGAATCTCACTTCGATCGACAAGGATGCGGCAGCCACGGGAAAGCTGACCGTCCTCGGCGTGGACCGCGACAACAAGACGGTCCTCGACGAAGGCAAGCTCAGCGTGATCGACAATCAGATCGACACGACGACGGGAACGATCCGGTTGAAGGCGACCTTTCCAAATGAACGGCTGCAACTCTGGCCCGGGCAGTTTGTGAATGCGCGGCTGCTCCTCACGGTGCGCAAGGATGGCGTCGTCGTGCCGGCGTCCGTGGTCCAACGCGGACCGCAAGGCGCATTCGCGTTTCTCATCAAAGCCGACGACACGGTCGAAATGCGTCCGGTAAAAGTGGGTCCGATCGAGCGCGGGCAGGCGTTGATCGAAGAGGGATTGCAGGCTGGGGAGCGGGTCGTGGTCGATGGGCAATACAAGCTCCAGCCCGGCTCGCGGGTGAAAATCGCGGAGGCCCCAGCGCCGAATGATCGGAAGCAGTAGCGTGGCGGGAGTTTCCGGGTGGAGCACTCGACCCGAGTGCTGTTGCCGGCGTCTCGCCGGGAACATTGTTGGCAGATCAGCCGTGGCAAACTCCTTCCCGAGTCGTGGCGCTTTCGCACACCGCCGGCGAGTCGCCGGCGGCGGCACTCGGGTCGAGTGCTCCACCCGGGCACCCACCCGCCTCCGCCATCGAATGTTGCCGCGATGAACCTCTCCGAGCCCTTCATCCAGCGCCCTGTCGCCACCTCGCTGCTCATGGCGGGCCTCGTCATGATGGGACTTCTCGGCTACTCGCTGCTCCCCATCTCCGCACTGCCGGCGGTCGATTTCCCCACCATCCAGGTCACCGCGCAATATCCCGGCGCGAGCCCGGAGGTGATGACCTCCTCGGTGACGACGCCGCTCGAACGGCAGTTCGGACAGATCAGCGGGCTGGCCATGATGATGTCGGTCAGCTCGTTCGGAAACACCGCGATCACGCTGCAATTCAACCTCGATCGCGACATCGACTCCGCCGCGCAGGACGTGCAGGCCGCGATGAATGCCGCCGGCGGTGTGCTCCCCGACGAGATGCCGAATCCGCCGACCTACGCGAAGGTCAATCCGGCCGATCAGCCGATCATCACGCTCGCGCTGACCTCGGATTCGCTGCCGCTGGAAAAGGTCAACGACCTCGCCGACACGCAGCTCGCGCAACGCTTGAGCGAGGTGACCGGCGTGGGCCTCGTGACGATCGAGGGCAGTCAAAAACCCGCGGTCCGGGTGCGCATCAATCCCACGGCAATCTCCGGGCTCGGCCTGGGCTTCGAGGACGTGCGCACGGCGCTGACTCAAAACAACCTGAACCAACCAAAGGGCAGCTTCGACGGCGCGCGCCAGTCCTACGCCATCGGCGCGAACGACCAGATCACTTCCGCCGCCGAGTATCGCAACATCATCGTGGCCTATCGCAATGGCGCGCCCGTGCGGCTCGGCGATCTCGGCGAGGTCATCGACAATGTCGAAAACGTCCGCCTCGCCGCTTCGGTGGCGGGGAAACCCGCCGTCGTCCTGAACATCCGGCGCCAGCCCGCGGCGAACATCATCGAGACCGCCAACCGCGTGAAAGCCTTGCTCCCAAAGCTGCGCGCCGCGCTGCCGCCTTCGGTGAAAGTGGAAATCCTCACCGACCGGACCGAGACGATCCGCGCGTCGGTGCATGACGTGCAGTTCACCCTCATCCTCACCGTGGTCCTCGTGGTCCTGGTGATCTTCGTTTTCCTGCGGGAATTTTGGGCGACCGTGATCCCGAGCGTGGCGCTGCCGATCGCGATCATCGGCACCTTCGGCGTCATGAAACTCGCCGGCTTCAGTCTCGACAACCTCTCCCTGATGGCGCTGACCATCGCGACCGGCTTCGTGGTGGATGACGCGATCGTGATGATCGAAAACATCGTGCGCCACATCGAGCTGGGCGAGACGCCGATGCAGGCCGCGCTCAAGGGCGCGAAACAGATCGGCTTCACCATCATCTCGCTCACCGTTTCGCTGATCGCCGTCTTCATTCCCCTGCTCTTCATGACCGGCATCGTCGGCCGGCTCTTCCGCGAGTTTGCGGTGACGCTGAGCATCGCCGTCGCGATGTCGGCCATCGTCTCGCTCACACTCACGCCGATGATGTGCGCGCGGCTGCTCAAAGGAAAACACAGCAGGAAAAAGCACTCACGATTTCATGAAGTCAGCGAGCGCGGATTCGAATGGATGCTCAACCGTTACGACCACGGCCTGAAGTGGGTGCTGCGCCATCAATTCCTCACGCTCATGGTCGCCGTCGCGACGCTGGTCGGGACGATCCTCCTTTATCTCGTGGTGCCGAAAGGATTGCTCCCCCAGCAGGACACGGGGCTGATCGTGGGTGTCACCGATTCGGCCCAATCGATCTCCTTCAAAGCAATGACGACGCGTCAGCGCGCAGTCGCGGAGATCGTGGAACGCGATCCCGACGTGGTCAGTGTCGCGTCCTTCGTCGGCGCCGGAACGGTCAACGCGACGGTGAACACGGGCCGGCTCTACATCACGCTCAAGCCGCGCGATCAAAGGAGCGCGAGCGCGAGCGAGATCATCGACCGCCTCCGTGAAGCAACGCGCAACCTCGAGGGCATCTCGCTTTTCATGCAGGCCGTGCAGGACGTGCAGATCGACAGCCGCGCCAGCCGCACGCAGTTCCAATACACACTCCAGGCTGCGGACGAGGCGGAGTTGGCTGAGTGGGCGCCGAAGCTTCTCGCGAAACTCCGCGCGCTTCCCGCGCTGACCGACGTGGCCACCGACCAGCAGTCCGGCGGATTGCAGCTCCGCGTGGAGATCGATCGCGAACAGGCGGCCCGATACAACGTCACCGCGCAGGCGGTGGACGACACGCTTTACGATGCCTTCGGACAGCGGCAGGTCTCGATCGTCTTCACGCAACTCAATCAGTATCGCGTGATCCTCGAAGCGCAGCCGAGCTTCCAACTCACCCCAGAGGCGCTCGGCAAGATTCACGTGAAGTCTTCGACGAATCAGCCCGTCCCCCTGAGCGCGATCGCACAATTGAAGACCGTCACCGCACCGCTCGCGATCAACCACCAGGGCCAGTTTCCCGCCGTGACGCTCTCCTTCAATCTCAGCCCGCGCGCCTCCCTCGGCCACGCCGTCGAGGCCATCGAGCGGGCGCAGCGGGAGATCGGGCTGCCGGAGACCATCGAGACCAACTTCTCCGGCAGCGCCGCGGAATTTCGATCCTCGCTGAAGAGCGAACCCTTCCTGATCCTCGCAGCAGTCGTGGTCATCTACATCGTGCTCGGCGTTCTCTACGAAAGTTACATTCACCCCATCACGATCCTCTCCAGCCTGCCCTCCGCCGGCGTCGGAGCGCTGCTCGCGCTGATCCTCTGCCGCATCGACATGTCGCTCATCGCGCTCATCGGCATCATCCTGCTCATCGGCATCGTGAAGAAAAACGCGATCATGATGATCGACTTCGCCCTCGAGGCGGAACGCAACGACGGGTTGCCGCCCGAGCAGTCGATCTACCAGGCGTGCCTGCTGCGCTTTCGCCCGATCATGATGACCACATTCGCTGCGCTCTTCGGCGCGCTCCCGCTCGCGCTGCAGAGCGGCACCGGCTCCGAGCTGCGCAAGCCGATGGGCATCGCCATCGTCGGCGGTCTGCTGCTCTCTCAATTCCTCACGCTCTACACCACACCCGTCATCTACCTCTACCTCGACCGCCTGGCGAAACGGATGCGCCGGCGCCGCGGGCTGGACGCGTTTGAGAATGAGAATGGGGCCGCGCCGGCAGCGGCTGTCGATACCGTCTTCCGATGATGCGCGCGGCCGTAGTGGGGCGCCACTCCTTGTCTTTCACGAGGCTACGGATAGCTTGCGAGCATGAGTATTGAGCAGATCGTCAGTGAAGTCGCCGCGCTGCCTGATCCGCAGCGAAAGCAGTTGATCGGACGGCTCCTCGCCCTCGGGCGCAGTGAGGAGGAGAGCGCGGCGTTTCGCCGCGAGATGGCCGCCCGTCTCGACGATGACGATCCCGCGCAGTGGATGAGCTACGAAGAGCTGCGGCGCCGCCTTCCCGCGGAACAGGCAAACGGGTGAAGCCCTACCGGCTTTTGATCGCGTGGCGGCTTTGGCCGGAGATCAATGCGCTGCCCATCAATTTCCGCCGCTCGCTCTACCGCAAGTTCGATCAACTCGAGCAGCATCCCGACGCAATCTCCGAATTCCAATTCACCGATGAGAAGGGCCGCAACCTCGACAGTTTCATCGTGGGGCGGCTCGCATTCTACTACTGGATCGATTTCGCGGATCGGCATGTGAAGATCCTCGGCATCGGTCCGGCCGACCGTCCCGGCAGCATCCCGTCGCCGTGAACGTCTGCGAGCCATTCATCCGCCGGCCCGTCGCGACCACGCTGCTCGCGGCGGGGCTGTTTCTGCTCGGCATCGTCGCCTACCACTTCCTGCCGGTCGCGCCGGTTCCGCGCGTGGATTACCCGGTCATTTCGATCAACGCCAACCTGCCCGGCGCCGATCCCGGGACGGTGGCCTCCTCGCTCGCCGCGCCGCTCGAAAAGCGGCTCGCCCAGATCGCGGGCGTCTCGGAGATCACGTCGGTGAGCACTCTCGGCGGCACATCGATCACGGTGCAGTTCGATCTCGATCGCAAGGTCGATTCGTGCGCGCGCGATGTGCAGGCCGCGATCAACGCCGCGTCCAGCGAACTGCCCCTCAATCTCCCGAACCCGCCGACTTACAAAAAATCGAACCCCGCCGATTCGCCGATCATGGTCCTCGCCATGACCTCCGACACGCGCCCGCTGGCGGACGTTTTCGAGGTGGCCGACGAGATCGTCGGACAGCGCCTCAGCCAGGTCGAGGGCGTGAGCCAGGTGCTCGTCGGCGGCTCGGCCAAGTCCGCTGTCCGTGTCCAGGTGAACCCCGCCGCACTCGCCTCGACCGGGTTGAGCCTGAGCGATGTCCGCACGTTTCTCCAGGGGGCAAACGTGGACAAACCCAAGGGCAGCGTGGACGGCGAACATGATTCCTACACGATCTACAGCAATGGGCAGCTCCTCCGCGCGGATCAATATCGGGACCTCATCCTCGCTCAGAAGGGCGGCACTCCGATCCGGCTCAGCTCGCTGGCCAATGTCGTGGACGACGTGGAGAACACGCGGCTCGGCGGCTGGCACGGCACCAAACCGGCCGTCCTGCTGATCGTCTTCAAACAACCCGACGCCAACGTCATCGAAACCGTGGATCGCATTCGCACCGTGCTGCCCCAGGTCGAGAAATGGCTGCCGCCGAGCGTGAAGATCGACATCCTCAGCGATCGCACGGTGACCATCCGCGCGTCGGTCGAGGAAGTGCAATTCTCGTTGCTGCTCAGCATCGCGCTCGTGGTGCTCGTGGTCTTCCTTTTCCTCCGGCGTTTCTGGCCCACGTTCATCGCCAGCGTCACCGTGCCGCTCGCGCTCGCGGGCACTTTCGGAGTGATGTATCTGCTCGGCTTCTCGCTTGATAATCTCTCACTCATGGCCGTGACGATCTCGGTCGGGTTCGTCGTGGATGACGCGATCGTCGTGATCGAGAACGTCTATCGCTTCGTGGAAAAGGGCGACCCGCCCTTCCAGGCCGCGCTCAAGGGCGCGCGGCAGATCAGCTTCACCGTGATCTCGATGAGCCTGTCACTGGTCGCCGTGTTCATCCCCGTGCTCTTCATGGGCGGGCTGATCGGCCGCCTATTTCACGAATTCGCCGTGACCCTCAGCGCCGCGATCCTCGTCTCCGCGATCATCTCGCTCACCCTCACGCCGATGCTCTGTGCGCGTTTCCTGACCGCGGAAAACGCCGGTGTGCAGACACCGCAGGCGAACCAGGCTTTTTGGCGCCGCCCGATATCCGCCGTGCAACGGGGCAGTGAACGTGTTTTCGACGGGATGCTCGGGATTTACGCCACCGGCTTGAAGTGGGTGCTGCGTCACCAATACGTGATGCTCGTCGTCACCGTCGCGACCATCGTCGGCACCATCTGGCTGTACACCGTGGTGCCGAAGGGATTCTTCCCGCAGCAGGACACCGGCATGCTCATGGGAGTCGCGGAGGCGGCGCAGGACATCTCCTTTCCCGCGATGGCGGCGCTGCAAAAACAGGTCGTCGAAATCATCCTCCGCGATCCCGACGTGGCCACGGTCGGTTCATTTATCGGCGGTGGATTTGGCAGCTCGACGGTGAACAACGGCCGTCTCTTCATCGCGCTCAAACCGCGCAGTGTCCGGAAGGCGCGCGGGGAGGAAATCATCGAGCGCCTTCGCCGACAGACCGCTCAGGTCCAGGGCATCCGCGTTTTCATGCAGGCGATGCAGGATATCCGCACCGGGAGCCGAGGCTCGAAGGCGCAGTTCCAATATTCGCTCCAGACGGCCGCGCTCGAAGATCTCAACGAGTGGACGCCGAAGCTGGTCAAAAAACTTCGCGAGTTTCCGCAGCTCAAGGACGTGACCAGCGATCAGCAGATGAGCGGCTTGCAGACGAATGTGGTCATCGACCGCGACGCCGCCGCGCGCCTCGGCGTCACCCCGGAGGTCATCGACAATACGCTCTACGACGCATTCGGCCAGCGCCAGGTCTCGACCATTTACAAGCGCTACAACCAGCACCACGTCGTGCTCGAGGTCGATCCGCAGTTCCAGTTCGAGCCGGCGTCGCTGTCGAAAATTTTCGTCCGTTCCAAGAACGGCCAGCAGGTGCCGCTGGCCACCGTCGCCAGGTTTGAAACCACCAACGCGTCCTTGTCGGTGAGTCACCAGGGACAGTTCCCGGCGGTCACTCTCTCGTTCAATCTCGCGCCCGGCGTATCGCTCGGCGACGCCACGGAACTCATTCAGGGAGCAGCCCGCGAACTGCGCATGCCCTCCCGCATCCACGGCAGTTTTCAAGGCACGGCACAGGTCTTTCAATCCTCGCTCGCCACCATGCCGCTGCTCATCGCGGCCGCGCTGATCGTCGTCTATATCGTGCTCGGCATGCTCTACGAGAGCCTGATTCATCCGATCACGATTCTCCTCACCCTGCCTTCCGCGGGCCTCGGCGCGCTCCTCGCGCTGCTCATTACCGGCAAGGATCTCACGCTCGTGGCCATCATCGGCATCATCCTGCTCATGGGCATCGTGAAGAAGAACGCGATCATGATGATCGACTTCGCCCTCGACGCGGAACGCACCGATGGCGTCACCCCCGAGGAATCGATCTACCAGGCCTGCGTCGTCCGCTTTCGCCCGATCATGATGACCACGCTCGCGGCGATGTTCGGCGCCGTGCCGCTGATCATCGGCATGGGTGCCGGGTCCGAGATGCGCCAACCGCTCGGCATCTCCGTGGTCGGCGGCCTCATCGTCTCGCAAATCCTGACGCTCTTCACCACGCCGGTCATCTACCTCACGTTCGAGCATCTGCGCCGATGGATTCAACGCGCCGCCCATCCGCGGCGGATCACGCGTCCGGCTTCGACGGTGGGGTAGGACCGGAGGGAAAATCTCATTGTTCCTGCCGAGGCCGCATACCTAGTTTCCAGACATGGCTCAATCACTCGCCGGCAAAACCGCCCTCATCACCGGCGCAAGCAAGGGACTCGGCAAGGCGATGGCCGTCGCGCTCGCGAAGGCCGGGGCGAGCGTCGCGCTGGTCTCGCGGGACGAAGCCAGACTGGCCGAAGTCGCCAAAGAAATCCGCGATGCCGGCGGGCGCGCCGAAGTCTTCGCCGCCGATGTCACCGACGAGGCGCAAGTCGCGCGGGTGCGCGATGATTTCGCGGCGAAGCTCGGTTCCACGCTGGGCATTCTCGTCAACAATGCCGGCATCAACATCCGCAAGCCGATCACCGATTTCACGCTCGCCGAATGGAACAGCGTGATGAACTCGAACGTGACGAGTGTATTCCTCTTCTGCCGCGCCTTTGTCCCGATGATGAAAGGGAACGGCTATGGCCGGATTATCAACATGACCTCGATGATGTCGCATATTTCCCTGCCGGGCCGCACCGCCTACTCGTCGAGCAAGACGGCGCTGCTCGGTTTCAACCGCGCCCTCGCCCTCGAACTCGCGCAGGACCAGATCACCGTCAACGGCATCAGCCCCGGCGTTTGCGACACCGAAATCAATGCGCCCCTGATGCAGAACGCCGAGCTGCGCGCGCAGTTTCTGGGGAAGATCCCGCTCGGCCGCTGGGGCCAGCCAGCTGAGATCGCCGGCCTCGCGCTCTACCTCTGCTCCGAGGAAGCGGGATACATCACCGGCACCGACATCGTGATCGACGGAGGCTGGACGGCACAATGAACGCGATCACCGATCGTCAATCCAAGGACGGGCTTCCGTATGTCGTGGGCCTGATGCTCACGCACCTCGTGCTCCATGCCGCGGAGCCCGCGGCGAAGCAACCCCCGGAATACTTCGCCAACGATTCGCGTCGCTGGTCGCAGGTTTCAAAGGCCGTCGTGCTCACGGACTTCTCGAAGGCGGAGCCGGCGACGGCGCTGATCACTGGGAAGCGCGAGAAGGGAAAGTGGAAGCTCATTCCCTTTGCCACGGCTGAATGGAAGGGCACGGCGCTTTCGGCGTATGGCGGCACGGCCCCGCCCGTGGTGCGGCTCCCGCTGGCCGAGCGCGGCTGGCACGCGGTGTATGTCGGGCTTGCGACGACCTCGGGCGGCTTCAACATCGGCGGCAATGGAATCAAAGCGCGCCTCAGCGACGAGCCGGTTTTCAAACGCATGGCGAACAATCTCGCGCTGCTGGAAAACCGGCGGGCGGTCTTGCAGGAATGTTATCTCACCGTGGCGGAACTCACCGGCCAGTCGCTGGAGATCTCCCCGCTCCCCGGTCTCCCCGCGAACGTTTGCTACGTCAAACTCGTGCCGTTGACGGACGCCGAAGTGCAGAAGCGAAAGGCAAAACCCGCGGCATCAGCCACACGCACTTCCATCGCCACGTTCGACGGCCACAGTTGGATCTGGCCGTTTCGCCCGACCACAGCCGCGGAGTTGGCGGAAGAGTTTCGCGGCTTCGAAGACACGGATATCGGCAAGTGGTGGTTTCAGGTCACGGGAGCTGATCTGGTCTGCTATCCGTCGAAGGTGGGCACCTACCCCGGCGAAGGCACGACGGATTTCCCGAGCGGCGCTTATGCCACCTATACGCGTTCGTTGGAGGCTCTTTTTAAGAAGGGCGTCAATCCACTGAAGGTGGCGCGCGAGGCCGCGCGCGCGCAGGGCGCGGAGTTTCATGTCATGCTGCGACCCGGCGGCTGGGTCGGATCGATGCCCTACGAGGAGACGTTCAACAGCAAGTTCTTCTACGCGCATCCCGAATGGCGCTGCGTGGATCGCGACGGCACTCCGACGTTCTACATGAGTTACGCCTTCCCCGAGGTGCGGCGGCAATTGCTGGAAATCTTCCGTGAAACGCTCGAGTTGCAGCCGGAAGGCGTGGGCTTCCTCTTCAACCGCGGGATGCCGCTGATGCTCTGGGAAGACGCCTTCAGCAATCGCTTCCGCGAACGTTTTCAAGCGGATGCCCGAGAGGTGGCAGAGGACGACCCGCGCATCTTCGCGCTGCGCGCGGAAATCATGACCGACTTCATGACGGAAGTCCGCGCGCTCCTCGACGAGACCGCCCGCGCCCAAGGCCGCAAGACGCCTTACAAAATCTCGCTCGGCACTTTTGCGAAGGAGGAGGACAACGTGAAGTGGGGTCTCGACCTGCCGACGTGGATTCAACGCGGACTCGTGGACGACCTCGCAACGACGTGGTTCGCGTATCACACGTCGTTCCAGAAGACGCCCGGCCAGATCGACATGGACTACTACCGCCGCATCACCGCCGGCACCAAAACGCGCGCCTATCCGATGGTCATCGCGTGGAAAACCGGCAAGCCGCAGGAACTCTGCAAGAACGTGGCTGCCTTCCACGCCGCCGGCGATCCCGGCATCGCCATCTGGGATCCGCAGGTGCAGAAAGGCTGGCCCGAAGGATCGCCCGGAAACGTCTTCGACGTACTGGGCCGGCTCGGCCATGCGGCTGACATGGAGCGCTGGGCGAAGAACGGCGTGCCGAAGCCGCTCACGATTCCCCTCATCCGGCTCGACGAAAACTATTTCAGCCGCTGGTTCCCGAACACGGGCTTTTAGTCTCCGCATTCCATGAGCAAACCGATCAGCCGCCTTTGGTTTCTGGGACCGCCCGCCGCGATCCTACTGTCGCTCCTCGTTTACTACGCAAAGTTTGATTCCGTGCGCCGCTGGGTTGACCCGAGATTTCCCTGGGTGGCGGATCACATTGGCAGCCGCCTGCCCGCGCTTCCCGATGAATCGCCGGCCCCGTCCGCCCCTCGGCATGCCTCCGGTCCATCTCCGTCTTCGCGCGAAAGCGAGGAGACACCCCGCGCGCCAGCTTCGGTTGCTCCTCCACTGGGACCTTCCTTCATCGCCCCGGACGGATCGGTGGACGTCCGGAAGCTGGCGGCAGACCGAACCGCGTGGCCAAAAACGGTGACGCTAAAAAGGGCGAAGGAATTTCCCGCCGTGGTGAATGGAAAAGTCGTCGGGAAAATCGAAGCCCCTGCGGGCACTGAAGCGAAGCTCGTCTCCATCCAGGACGGGCAACTCGGCGTGGAATATCAGGGCGGCGGCGCGTGGCTCACCGCGGACGAAACCGATCTCGCGGGGCGACTCCACCGCTGACGGTCAGCCCGCGGGGCGCGATCGAAAAAACCGCGCCGTCGAAGTCGGCGGAGGCTGGAAATTCTTGAGCGTTGCTGGTTTGCGGTCGGTTGCGGCGAGACTTAGAGTTTCGGCGCTCGACACGAGCGTTCGCATCGTATGAACCGACGGCATTTCCTCCACTCCACGACCGGCGCATTTTGCGCGCTCGGCGACTTCGGTTTTCTCGCGCGATTGCCCGCGGTTTCTGCGGCAGAGGCCTCACCGGCACCGGTGCGCTTCCACCCCGATCTCGAACCGCTGGTGCGCCTGCTCGAAGAAACCTCGCGCGAGCGGGTCCTCGAGGAAGTCGCGTTTCGCATCCGCGGCGGGCTGAGCTATCGGGACGTGCTCGCCGCGCTGCTCCTCGCCGGGGTGCGCAATATTCAGCCCCGGCCGGTGGGCTTCAAATTCCACGCTGTGCTCGTGGTGAACTCCGCCCATCTCGCGAGCCTCGCCTCGGCGGACAGTGATCGCTGGCTGCCGATTTTCTGGGCGATCGATCAGTTCAAGTCCTCGCAAGCTGCGGACGTCCGGGAGGGAAATTGGACGATGTCCGCAATCGAGGAAAGCAAGGTGCCGCCGAGCCATCGCGCACGGCAGGCCTTTATCGAAGCCATGGACCAGTGGGACGAAGCGGCGGCGGATGTGGCGGTGGTGGGACTGGCGCGGACCATGGGCTCGAATGAATTGTTCGAAATCTTCTGCCGCTATGGCGCCCGTGATTTCCGCGACATCGGACACAAGGCGATCTATGTCGCGAACAGCTTTCGCACCCTGGACGTGATCGGCTGGCATCACGCCGAACCGGTGCTCCGTTCGCTCGCCTACGCGCTGCTCGATCGCTCCGGTGCCAGGGAGAATCCGGCGAAGGCGGATCTGCCAGCGGATCGTCCCTTCCGACAGAATCTCGAGACGATGAAAAAGCTGCGAACCGACTGGCTCGCGGGCGCTCCCAGCGCGGAGGGAACAACGGAGCTACTCGCGGCGATCCGGACAGCTTCGTCCACCGAGACAAGCGACCTCGCGCTCAAGCTGCTCAATGCCGGGACCGCTCCGCAATCCATCTTCGACGCGCTCTTCAACGGCGCCGGAGAACTCCTCATGCAGGCCCCGGGCATCGTCGCCGTGCATGCGATGACCTTTACCAACGCGATCCACTACGCCTGGCATCGCACGCGCAGCGACGAAACGCGCCGCCTGCTCCTGTTGCAAAATGCCGCCTTCCTGCCGCTCTATCGCGGAGCTCACACGGACACCGGCCTGCATCTCGACCGGCTCGAACCGTTGCCAACGGAAACCACCGGGGATGACGCCGTGAGCGAAATATTCGCGGAGATCAGCCGCGACCGACTGAAAGCCGCGCGCAAGATGCTCGGCTGGCTCGCGAAACATCCGGAACCCGCGCGGCTCGCCACTGCGGCACGCCGCCTCATCTTTCTGAAAGGCACGAACTCGCACGACTACAAGTTCAGTTCCGCCGTGCTCGAAGATTACGAGCGTCTTTCGCCACCGTGGCGCGACCGCTTGCTGGCCGCGAGTGCCTTCTACCTGCGCGGCTCGGGCGACACGGAGAACGCGCTCGTGCCGAAAATCCGGGCGGCCTTCACTGCCGGCTGAAGCAAAGCCGGAAGGATCTTTCCTCGCCACCGGCGTCACGTTGAAGCGCGACCAGTGCGAGCGTGCTTACATCGCGTCACGGAGGATGCAATTGTCGCGGGCGGCTGCTAGTGGATGCGGATGCACTCTCGCGCCGCCCTGCGGTTGTCATTCACGCTGATGCTCGCGGGTTGCCCGCTCCTCGCGCAAGACCGCGCGCTGCTCCTTTCCACCGTCGTGGTCACGGCGGATCGCCTCCCCGCGGAAGCCGGCGATGAACCGTTTTCCTCGATCACGATCAGTCGCGAGCAGCTTCGCGCAGCGCCGCAGCTTCGGCTCGACGACATTCTCCGCAATGCCGCCCCGGGTTTCTCATTGTTCCGCCGGAGCAGCAGCCGCGCGGTGCATCCGACGGTGCAGGGCGTGAGCCTGCGGAACCTCGGGCCGAACGGGGCGGGGCGCACGCTCGTCCTGCTCGATGGCATCCCGCTGAACGATCCATTTGCCGGCTGGGTGCCGTGGTCGCGCGTGCCGCCGTCGAGCCTTCGTGAGGTCATCGTCACTCCCGGCGGCGGGGCCGGTCTCTTCGGCAATGCGGCGCTTGCGGGCACCATTTATCTCCTCAGCGAGGAGCAGGCGGGCAACGCGGCGCAACTCCTCGGGACGATCGGCAATCGCGACACCTACGAGGCCTCGCTCGATGCGCGGATCGAGGTGGAACGATTCAACCTCTCGACGTTCGTCGATCGTTTCGAGACCGGCGGCTATCCCGTGCTGCAAGCCGATCAGCGCGGTCCAGTAGACACGGCCGCCGATGCCACATCGTGGATCTGGCAAAGCCGGCTCGGTGCGAAGATCGACGAACAAACCCAGCTTTCGATCACCGCCAGCGCTTTCGATGAAGACCGCAGCAACGGCACGCGGCTCACGCGCAATTCCAGCGCAGGCCAGGATCTCAGCGCGACGCTCGACCGCCACATCCCCGCGCTCGACGCGAACGTGCGACTCCAGGCCTACGCGCAGCGACGCCGATTCAGCAGCACCTTCAGCTCGGTCAATGCCGACCGCACCGAGGAAACGCTGACCCTCGATCAATACGACGTTCCCGCCACGGCTGCCGGCGGCAGCGCCGTGTGGAGCCAATCGCTCGGCGAGGATCATCGCTTCGTGGGCGGCGCGGATTGGCGATGGGTCGAAGGCGAAACGAACGAAAACTTCCTGCGCATCGACGACGCCTTCACCCGTTTCCGCAACGCGGGCGGCCGGCAGCTCTTTGTCGGCGCATTCCTCGAAGATCACTGGAGCATCAGCAAAGCGGTCCGCCTCGTCGCTGGCGGGCGGCTCGACTACTGGCGGCAATACGACGGGCTGCGCATCGAGCGCAATCGCACGACGGGCGCGACGCTCCGCGACGAGCAATTCGCCGGGCAGGATGGCATCTCGCCGAATGGCCGGCTCGGTCTGACCGTGCAGCTCACGCGAACCCTCCGGGCCCGCGGCGCCGCCTACACCGGATTCCGCGTGCCGACGCTGAACGAACTCTACCGGCCATTCCGCGTGGGCAACGACATCACCGAAGCCAACGCCGCACTCGAACCCGAGCGCCTCTACGGTGCCGAAGTCGGAGTCGAATGGGAACCGGTCGAGCGGTTCAGCTATTCGATCACCGGCTTCTACAACCAACTCCACGACGCGGTCGGCAACGTGACGATCGCCAATGGCCCCGGCACATTCGATCCGGGCGGCTTCGTCCCCGCCGGTGGAGTCCTCCGGCAGCGGCGCAATCTCGATCGCGTGGAGGTCCTCGGAATCGAGACGAAGCTTGCCTGGCGGTTCGCCGAAGATTGGCGGCTGCGCGCGCAATACCTCTACACGCACCCCACGGTGGCGCGCGCCTCGGAGGCTCGGCAAATCGAGGGCAATCTCCTCGCGCAAGCACCCGAGCACACCGCCGTCGCCGCGCTGGAGTGGACGCCCGGCCGCTGGCAGGTCGGCGCTCAGGTGCGCTACGCAGGACGACAATTCGAGGACGACTCGAATACGCTTCCGCTCGCCTCCTTCGCCACCGTGGACTTGTCGCTCGGATACGAGTTCAACGAACATCTCACCGGTTCGCTCCATGTGGAGAATCTCTTCGACACGGAAACCGAGGTCGGCAAAACCGCGAGCGGTCTCGTCAGCATCGGCCCGCCCCGGCTTTTCTCCCTCACCGTCGCGCTCGGGTTTTAGAGGACGGACTGGCTCGCAGCGCCAGCGTCAGCGCTTCGCGGGAGCGAGTTCGTAGAGCTCGCCCCAATCACCCGAGGCCACGAGCGGGGCCACGCCTTTCCAGGGCTGAGTCGATCCCGGGTAGTGTTCGCGTTCCTCCGAACCCCAGAACAAATAACGCACGTCCAGGTCCGCGGCTGCTTCACGCCAGTCGTCGTCGCCGATCATCAATGCGGTCACCCGCGCGGCCGGTTGCTCCCATGCGAGTCCGTGGCTCCAGGCGTGGCCGGTGTAGCCGAGTGCGAGCTTGCGGCCGGCGAGGAGCAGCGGGTGATTGTAAGTGGGATACGCGATGAAGCGTTCCGTGATGGGAATGCGCGCGACCGCTTTTTCCACGCCGTCGAGTTCGCTGCGGAGCGCGAGATGGTAGCCGGTGTGATTGCCATCGAGCCCGCCGAAGAGCGACGCAAACCCTGAGCCGAAGAGGAGCACGGCGGCTCCGGCACGCTGCCAGAGCGGACGGGCGGCGATCAGTTCCTCCCACGCGAGGGGCGTGATGGCGAGGTAGGACCAGATCATCAGCTTGGTATTGTCCCACTCCCACGGCGCGAACTTCACCACGACGCACAGCAGGAAAATGAACAGCGCGGGAAAGACGAGCGCGCGCGGCCAGGTCGCACGCGGTTCTTTCGCCACGCGCCATCCCAGCCATCCGACCAGGGGAATGAGGAAGCCGAAATTAACCGGCCAGAAGAGCAGCATCGCGTTGCGTTCCGGCGAGCCGGGGAGGTGATCGTCGCACCACTTCAGCCAGGTGAGATCGTCCCACATCCAGCCGAGCTTCAGGCCGAGCACGCTCGCGCCGGCCAATCCGCCGGTGACCAGCAGCACCAGTGCGGAGGCGGGCAGGAATGCGGCCCCGACTAGCCGCATCAGGAAGCGACGCGCTGGAGCGTGCAGGACGAACCACGACGCGAGCATCAGCGAAAGAAAGATGAAGGTGTGCAGATGGAAGAGCGGCATGCTCGCGTAGAGCAGCCATTCGCCGCCGCGCGACAATCGCCATTCATCGTCGCCGTCGATGAAGCGGGAGCGCCAGTTCGCGAGCAGGAGCAATCCGGCCGGGAGGGCGAAAAGCATTCCGCGCTGGGTGACGAAAAGCGCGAGGAAAAGGTTCTTCCACGCGAGATCGGCCTGGAAGTCGGCGAGGCGCCACGTGGTGAAAATGACGAGCGCCGCGAGGCCGCCATTGCCGAGGAATGCCGCGAGGGCGATGCCGCGTCCCCATCGCCAGAGCGCGAGCCCGGTGAGCGCGGCGCCCGCGAGACCTGTCCAGATCAGCCCTCGCAGCGGATCGACACCGGCGAGGGTGAGCAGTGCATTAAAAAGATCGACGCCGATCGGGTAGGTCAGGAGGCCGTGGGCGAAGATCGGATTGTCCGGCCAGAACTCGGCGCCATTGGCGAGGTGGCGGATGTAGGTGAGGTGAAGCGAGAGGTCGCCGAGATTATTGGGCGAGAGCACTTTCAACTGGTCGCCATCCGCGAAAACCAGCCACAGAAACGCGCGCGCCGAGGCGAGCGTGAAGACCACGATGGCGATCCATTCCCATCCGCTCGCCGGCTTGGCGGGCAATGGCTTCCGCCTCCGATGTGCGCAGGACCACGTCCCGACCACCGCGCCGGCGGCGAGAGCGATCCACGCCACCGTCCCATCGAGATTTCCACGCACCAGCCCGAGCACGGTGGAAACGAGCACACTGGTGGCGACCGCGTAGAGCACGGAGGCGACGAAGTTCATCCTGGAAACTGGGGTGGAATTGACCGCGAACGACGCGGAGAACGCAGAAGACACGGATGAAGATGAATCTGGTCGGATAAGCCGCTCGTCGTTTTGAGGACGTGCTGTCTGGCTGAAAGAAAATTGGTGGCTCGAAACCCGAACTGTTTCTCTTCCGCGTATTCCGCGTCATCAGTGTCCTCAGCGGTCATCTTCACCGTTGAATGCAGGTTCATTTCTCCTCCGATTTTGCGGGTACCGCGGGGGCGTCGAACTCGGGCTGCCGCCCGGGAAAGAACGACGCGAAGATCGACGGCCGCAGATACAGGACCTGCGATTGCCCGGAATTTCCGCGAATCGTGATTTTCTCCCGAAACCAAATGCCGCGCAGAGTGCGCTCGATCTCTTCCTGATACTCCTCGGCGACGACGAAAAACTCGCCCTTGCTCACGTCGTCGGGCAGGTCGGTGAGATTGCCGATGTTGACCTGCGTGAAGTCGCCGAGCAGCCAGGGCAGCGGATGCACGTCGCCGAGGACGATGTATCCGGGCAGGTGGTAATTGGTGCGATCCCGGGCCACGAGGGTGCGCAGCGGGTCCATCAGTTTGTTGATGTCGAGCCGCGTCTGGACGTAGGCGTAGTGCTCGTTCTCGTCGGTGAAGTCGCGGAAATTGAGCCGCAGCGAGGTCGTGGCGGAGACGGCAATGACCACGGCCGCGGCGATGCCGACGATCCAGCGATCGAGGTAATCCGCCGCCTGCACGACCGCGGCCCCGAAGACGAAATAGAACGGCCAGATGATCGCGATGATGCACCACGGGGTCTTGTAGGCGACGATCGAGTAGGCAAAAAACGCGGCCGCTCCGAAGAGTGCGAACCAGCGCAAGGTCCGCCGCGCGCCGCGCCGCGCGAGTCCGATCGAGGCTACGAACCCGAGCAAGGCGGGCCATTCGTAAATCGACATCAGAGTGAGCCAGTACCACGGCTCCTTCTCATGCCCGGTATGGCCGCCCATCCCGGTCTGCGCCCAGGCCACAAGGCTGATCGCGAGCCCGCCGAGCGACGACCAGTCGAGCAGGAAACCCGTGTAGAAAAGCACGATCACGCCGAGGCAGATCGCGCACGTGCGGAGGAGGTCGTTCGTCGTCCACTGCCGCGGCGCGGGCGTGAACGGCGCCGACGGGCTGTAACGTTCCCACCAGCGCAAGACCCCGTATCCGGACGCGAGTGCGATCGCGTGGATGATGTAAGTCTCCTTGGTCAAAACCAAACCCGTGATGCCCGCCCCGGCTGCCCAAAGAAAGCGCCGCGTGCCGAAATGGCAAAGGCCCCCGAGGCCCCAGACCGTGAGCAGGAGGAAGAACACGAACCACGTCTCGTGGATCGCGTCGCGTCCGTAGAAGACGAACGCTGGCGAGACGGCCATGCAGACCGCCGCGATCCGGCAGGTGCGTTCCCCGAAGTAGGCGCGGAAGGCGAGCATCATGGCGACGCACGCCGTGCTCACCAGGGCCAGCGGCAGCCGCAGCGCCCACTCGTTCCTCCCGAACAGCGTCTGCGCGACGAAGAGCACGTAGAAATGCAGCGGCCCGTGGAAGTTCGTCGGGTCGTAATGGTAGTAGCCTGTCCGCGTCATCTGATCGACGAACCAGCCGTTCACGCCCTCGTCGAAATGCGCCGGCTTCATCCCCAGGAGAGCCACGCGGAGCACGAGCGCCACGGCCACGATCACGAGCGGGGTCAGTCCGTGAATCTTGCGCGAGAGAGCGCTGCCTGCGATGAAGGCGCTCGCCGCGCAAGATTCACAGACTGACCCCGATGTCGGAGACCCCATTTCTTTCACTCGTCATCCCCGCCTACCGCGAAGCGCGCAGACTGCCGCGCACTCTCGATGAGTTGGCGAAGTTTGGCGAGGGGCTGGGGTTTCCATTCGAGGTGTTGATCGTCGTCGAGAAGAGCGGTGACGAAACGCTGGAGATAGCCGCCGCCTTCGCCGCACGCCAAGCCCATTTTCGCGTGATCGACAACGCGGTGCAGCGAGGGAAGGGCTTCGCGGTGCGCACCGGCATGCTCCACGCGCGGGGCGAAATCATCTTCTACATGGACGCGGATCTCAGCGTCCCGCTGCACGAAGTGACCGCCTTCCTCGCGCATCTGGAAGCGCATCCCGGGATCGACGTGCTCATCGGCAATCGCCAGCACGCCGACAGCCGCATCACTCGCGCCCAGAGCTGGCTGCGCCGGACGATGGGGCAGACTTTCAACCGCATCCTCCAGACCGTCGCCCTCGCGCCGGCCCGCGATACCCAGTGCGGCTTCAAAGCCTTCCGGCGGGCCGCCGCGCAAGCCGTTTTCTCGAAGCAACAACTTGACGGCTTCGCCTTCGACGTCGAGGTGCTGCTGCTCGCCGAGCGCCTCGGCTACAAGGTGGCCGATCTTCCCGTGGAATGGATCAATTCCCCCGAGAGCAAGGTGCGCATCGTCCGCGACAGCCTACAGATGCTGCGCGATGCCGTGCGCGTGAGGCGGCTGGTGAATGCGACGCTGGACGCGAGAGGAAACCCCGATTCGTAAGTTCCAAACGACGATTCGTAAGAGGGGAACGGCGATCCGTAGGCAAGTGCCATCGCGGAACCCGCCGCCGCCGGGTTGAGCTGGGATGAAAGCAAGCGCGCCATCGCGGTCGCCGGGGAGGGCCGGACCAACCTCAAAGATCTCACCGCCGTCCAGCAAGCGTTGCGCGAACTCCAGCCCCGATCGCTCGATTTGAGTTCCTGCTCCGCCTTGCACGCCGTGGATGGGCTCGGCGCGGGGCTCGGCAAGGCACGTTGAGGAGCTGTTTCCGACTTATTGCTTGGGCACGTAGAGTTTCCCGGCGCCGACCTTGAAGGTCAGGACGGAGGGGAGGTTGGCGATGGTGCCGGCCATGCGGATGTCATAGACCCGCTTTTGCGGCGTCCCCTTCGTAAGCGTGGTGAACGACTCCCCTCCAACCCCGCTGAAAAGGCTCGGGAATACGGGCACCACGGTGTCGATCGCGTAACCGTTGCCAGACGGGTCTAACGCGAAGGCGATCGGGATGGACTGCGGGTTGTTGTAGTCGTCGATATCGGACAGATCCAGGAGGACAATGTCAGTGGCTGCGGAACCTGCCACGATTTTGCGGAAGACCAGGAGTCGTTTGGTGGCGTTGTTATCGAGCATCGTCGAAACTAGGACGAGGACGTGGTCAGGCTTCGCGCCTTGGTTGACGTTGACCGAAAGAGACAGCGTCTTCAGGTTGATCGTGGATTTCACGACCTTGGGGTTCCCCCCGGTATAGCCTTTTCCCAGGATCGTCGCGGACTGCACGATTTCCGAGGGGATCGGGACGTTCAACTGAATCAACGTGTTATCGAAATTGAACGTGTAGATGGTGCCGCTTCCACCGCTCCCAGACTGCGAAGGTGAGCTGGCCACGCCGAACTGCATCAGGCCGGCGGAAAAGCTCGGATGCTGGTTGGGATCGACGCCCCCCGTAGCGAAGTCCCAGAGATCAAAGTCGTCGGCAAAGAAAGTATCGGACCCGCTCACCCACGTATCCACCACCGCCGTCACCGAAGTCGCCGCCACATAGGTCTTGCCATTTTGCTTGATCAAAAGGCGAATGCTCGAGCTGGTGAACGGAGTGCCTTGGAGATTGGAGTACTTATCTTCAGAAAAGAAAATCGAAGTGATCGCTCCTTGCGTTCCCGGATCGTAGGTCCACGAGTTGTTGAGCAAACCCAACTTGGCCGTAAACGCGACGTTGGCGCTGTCGTCGGCGACGGTGGAGAGGGCCGTGCCGGGATTGCCGCCGTTGGCGAGTTGCGAAACGGTAATCGTCACCGACTGAGTGGATTGATACTTTAGCGGCGTGGCGTAGTCGGACAAATTGAACGTACCATCCGAGAACGTAACCGTAATCGCCAAGGCCGATGCCTTGAGGATGAAGGCGGCAATGATGCCGGTGCTCCAACTCAGAATTCCGTTGGTTCGCATACCTTGCGGGTACGTCCGTGGATGCAAGTTGTCGAGGGGTTTTTCCACGTTCCCGAGCTGCCGTCCCGGCCCGTGGCAAGGAGCCGGGACGGCGCGCGCCGCCAAAACGAAAACGGCTCTTTGCAGATGCTTTAGCGCGAGCGGCCGCCTCGATTGCCACCACCACCACGGTTGCCACCACCGCCACGGTTGCCCGCGCCACTGCGCTGACCGCCGCCGCGTGATTGTCCGCCGGGCGCACCGCCGCCGGGGCGTCCCGAAAAGCGCCGCTCGCCGCGCGGTTCGTCGCTCATCGGCGGGGCGGGTGCGCTGTAATCGAAGCCTTCCGCCTTCTTCCGCACGATGCCGCGGCCGATGAAGCGCTCGAGGGAGCGCAGTGAACCGTGATCTTCCTGCGAGACAAAGCTGAGGGCGTCGCCGATCTGCTGTGCGCGGCCGGTCCGGCCGATGCGGTGAACGTAATCTTCCGGGTGCATGGGGAAGTCGAAATTCACGACGTGCGAGATGCCATCCACGTCGATGCCGCGCGCGGCGATATCGGTGGCGACGAGGACCCGGAGCTGGCCATCCTTGAATTCCTTGAGCGCGCGCAGGCGCTGATTTTGCGAGCGGTTCGAATGCAGCGTGCCGGTCTTGATGCCGCTGGCTTCCAGTTTTTTCGCGACGCGATCGGCGCCGTGTTTGGTGCGGGTGAAGACGAGCACGCTGTCGAGCGTGGCGTCGCGGAGGAGGTGGGCGAGCAATCCGGGTTTGAGGTGCTTCGGCACTTCATAGACGAACTGCGTCACGGTCTCCGCGGGATTGGAGCGGCGGCCGATCTCGACGGTCTTCGGCCCGCGCTGAAACTCATGGGTGAGCGACTGGATCTCCTTCGACATTGTGGCGGAGAACATCAGCGTCTGCCGCGTGGTGGGCAGCATCTTCACGATCCGCCGGATCGGCGGGAGGAAGCCCATGTCGAGCATCCGGTCCGCTTCATCGAGGACGAGAAAGGAGAGCCGCGAAAAATCCGCATGCCGCGCGAGGTCGAGCAAGCGGCCCGGGGTCGCGATGACGATGTCCACGCAGCCGCGCAGCGCCTCGATCTGCGGGCGTTCACCGACTCCGCCGAAGACCGTGGCCATTCGCAACGGCAGATGCCGCGAGTAGGCGCGCACGTTCTCCTCGATCTGCACCACGAGCTCGCGGGTGGGGGCCACGATCAGGCATTTCGTGCCCCGTTGATTGCCGCCGCCGATCGCGCCGGCGAGTTTCGCGAGGATCGGGAGGGTGAAAGCGGCGGTCTTACCTGTGCCGGTCTGCGCGATGCCGATCAGATCGTGGCCCGCGAGGATCTCGGGGATGGCCGCGGCCTGAATGGGAGTTGGCTCGGTGTAACCGGCGTCCTTGATTGCGTTGAGAATACGGTCATCGAGACCAAGCGAGCGAAAAGGCATAGCCGGCCACTATGCCGAGCGTCGCGCGGAGCGCACGCAATAAACCGGCCGCACCGGAATCCGCGCAACGGATGGTATCGTTGCTGCTAATTCCATTTCTGACGCGTCGCCCGCCGGCGCCTGCATTCCAATGTCATCCACTCATCCCATTGTGCTTCTGCTCGAAGACTGCCCGGTCATGGCGCTCCTCGTCGAACGCGCGATCTTCCACGAACTGCAGGGGTGCCGCTTGATCTGGGCGCGCAGCGTGGCTGAGGCCGAGGAGCGCAGCAAAGACATGCCGATCAGTCTTTTCCTCGTCGATATCCACCTGCCGGATGGGTGCGGCCTGGAATACCTCGAATCGGTATCGGTCGCCCATCCGTCGGCCTCCGCGATCGTCATCACCGCCAGCGAGTTGCCGGAGCATCGGGTCATGTCGGCAGTTCTCGGCGTGGTGCAGTTTCTCGAAAAGCCGATCCAGGCGCAGTTGCTGATTGAGCACATTCGCCAGGCTCTCGGCTCACAAAACGCCGTCGGCTCGACACGCGATTTTCGTGCGACCCTCGAAAATGTGACGCCGATGGACATTCTCCAGCTCAAGTGTCTGAGCGCGGCGAGCACGGTGGTGGAATTTCAATCCGGCTCGAAGAACGGACGGGTGCGCTTTCAGAAAGGCGAAGTCGTGGATGCCCGCACGGGCCGGTTCGTAGGCGTCGAGGCCATCCGGGAAATCATCGGCTGGCCGCACGGGCAGGTTTGCGAGCACGTGGAGATCGGGGAATTCGAACGCACCATCCACTGCTCCTGGCAGGCCCTGCTCATGGAAGCCGCGCAGGGCATCGACGAACATCGCGCCCGCTCAGCCGCCGCTGCCTGATCCGCCGGGCTATTCCTTGAAGTCGGTGTCGGCCTTCTGCAGTTCGAGTTCCTTGATCCACGCGTTGCGATAACGCACGTCGTGGCCTTCGCATTGGAGTTTCAATCCGCCGGGGGTGTCGGTGATTCCGGCGCCGCCGTCGTTGCCACCATCGAGGCCGGACTTCGCGCCGCCCCAGACTTTGTTGATCGCCACGTTCGTGTGGACCTTCTCGCCGTTGAAGAACATCGAGACGAGCGGTTTTTCGTTCATCTTCCCATCGGCAAAGCGCGCCGCGCGAAAGGTGATGTCGTAGGCGTTCCATTGCCCCAGGCCTTTGTAGGCGTGGTACGGCGACTCGGTTTCATTGATCACCGCGCCCATGCCGTGCTTGGTCTTGTCGCCGTCGAGGACCTGGATCTCGAAGCGGTTTTGCAGGTACACGCCGCTGTTGCCCTTGGGGTTCATGATCAGGAATTCGATGTGCAGCCGGAAATCGCGATACGGCTTTTTCGTGACGATGTCGGCCGCGCCGAATTTTCCGCCATCGGCGGCGCGATCGTCGGTCATGACCACGGTCCCCTTGTCCACCGGATCGGCGACGATCTGCCATTTGATCGGCATCGCGGATTTGAATCCCGGCCCCTCCCAGTAAATCCACTTCTCATCGAGCATCGCCCGCGACCCATCGATGATCACCTCCGCGCCCGCGGGGGGAGGTGCGCCGACGCCGATGGTCTTGTCGGCAGCGAAGACGGAGGTCGTGGCCGCCAGGGCGGCGAGAATGAGGGGGAGAGTTTTCATGGGAAGTGGAATGCCCGCCCATATAGGGATCGGATGCTGTGGCGTAAACCTTCAACACGCGCCGGCGCGGCTGCTCGATTGCCAAGCAGCGCCCGCTGTGATGAGGTCCCGCGAATCCGTGGAATCCGCCGACCCCGATCACTACGCCACGCTCGGACTCGACCGCCGCTGCACTCCAGCGCAGATCCGCACGGCTTACCGGCTGCTCGCCAAGCGACATCATCCCGACCTCAATCCGGACTCTCCCGAGGCGCTGGCGCTCTCGCGCAATCTCAACGCAGCGCACGAGATCCTCAGCGATCCGAAGCGGCGCCGGGCGTACGATCGAGAACTGGATGCCGTCCGTGCCAGTGATGCTCCCATCCGGGGGGCGAAGATCGAACGCCACATTTCGCAGGACGTTCATCTTCGGATCGAGGATTTGCTCCGAGGAACTTTGCTGGAGGTGCGGGTCAAGGATCCGGCCAATCCCCACGAGTCGGAAATCTACCCGCTCGCCGTCCCGCCGGAGACCCCGCCGGGCACGCGCTTCCGGCTCCCGCGGGCGGCGCCATTCGAAGGTGGTTTCGTCGATGTCCGCGTGCGCGTGTTGCCGGGCTTTCGCTTCAAGGCCCGTGGCTCCGATCTGCGGTGCGACCTGCGGATCAAGGCGCAGCGGGCCGCTCAGGGAGGCGCGGAGGTCATCGCGGGAGCCACGGGCGCACCGCTCCGGGTGCAGATTCCGCCCGGCGTCGGGCGGGGAGAAATCCTTCGCATTTCCGGGGAAGGCCTGCCCAAGCCGAGAGGCGGACGAGGCGATCTTCTCGTTCGCATTACCTACCGCCCTGAGGTACGGATCACCCGCACGTCCGGCCGCTAAAGCGCGGCAGGGCTTCTGAAGTGGCTTAAAAAACAAAAGCTGTCATGCCGACCGGAGCGAAGCGGAGTGGAGGAATCTCTCGCATCCGCGGGCGGAGGCGGTGCGGAGCGCAACGCGTATCGGCTCCGCCCCACCGCCGCCCGCGGATGCGAGAGATTCCTCGGCTTCGCTCGGAATGACATGATTGTTTTGAACGCTCCGCGCCGCAGTCGTCCGCAAATCTGCGGCATCCGAGGGCGACCTAATATTTCAAAATCAAACTGAAGGCCGCGCCGCCATCGGCGCTAGAAAAGTTCCGCCTGGGTGTGGACGGCTGCCTTGGGAGTGAGCGCGGCGGCTTCGGTTTTTACTTCGGCGAGGAGGGAGTTGAAGTCGCACTTTTCCAGCTCCGCAATCAATGCCGGGTAGCGCGGCTGGATGGTGAGTTCGTCGAGCGGCAGCGGCAGCGGCAAGTCGAGATCGAGGCGCACCATTTCCCGGTTCTGCACGATCTGCGCGCGGGCGGCTTTCAGCTTTTCGCGAATGCGCTCGTTTTTCACCGAGTCGAGATCCTCAAGGATCGCATCAAGGCTTCCGTGCGCCGCGAGCAGCGCGGCGGCGCCCTTCGGACCGAGTCCGCCTACTCCCGGGATATTGTCCACGCTGTCGCCGATCAAGCTGAGGACATCGGCGATCTGCGGCGGTGTGACGCCCCATTTCTTCCGCACGGAATCCGCTCCGAGGAGCGCGAAGGTGTCGGTCGGAGCGGCGAGGTCGGCTTTGTTCGTGGAGTAAACTCGGACGTGGTCATCCACGAGTTGGAAGAGGTCCTTGTCGTTGGTCGCGAGGACGATCTCATCGCCCCTCGCGCGCGCCGCGATCACGTAGCTGGCGATCAGGTCATCGGCCTCGGTATCCGGCAGGGACATGCTTCCGAAGCCGAGCATCGGCACGAGATTCTGGATGAAAGTGAGTTGCGGCCGCATCTCGTCGGGCATTTCGGCGCGCTGCTCTTTGTAAGCGGGCTGCAGCTCGGTCCGGCGCTTGGGAATACCCATGTCCCAGATGACCGCGCCGAGGTCGGGCTTCAGATCCTTGACCATCCTTCGCACCGTTTTCACGAAGCCGTAGATGGCGTTCGTCGGCTCGCCGCGTTTGTTCTTCAGGTCCCGGATCGCGAAGAACGAGCGGTAAACGTAGTAGTGGCCATCGATGAGGAGGAGCTTCACGCGGTGACTAATGCCGGGGGATGAATGACGAATGAAGCACGAAGTCCGATGGACTACTTGTTCGGCTGGTTCTTCCCGCCTTTGCGCGGACGACTGTCTGCGAGTGGCCAGTTCGGATCCTCGACGCGCGCCTGTTTCATGAACGCCTCGGCTTTGGCAACGAGGTCCGGTTTTTCCTGCGCGAGATCGCGCGACTCGGCGGCATCGGTCTTGAGGTCATAGAGTTCGAGCGGCGCGGAGGGGCCGTTGCGCACCGCTTTCCAATCGCCGAAGCGCACCGCCTGGAGCGATTTCCCCTCGTGAAGTTCCCAGTAGAAATACTCGCGTTTCGGGGCGGCTCCGCCTTTGAGAAAGGAAACGAGCGAGTGGCCATCTGGCTTGAACGAGTCGGGCAATTTCGCCCCCGCAAGTTCCGCTGCCGTCGGGAGGAAATCCCAGAACGCCCACGGTTCGTCGCTGACCCGGCCCGCGGGCACGGCGCCCGGCCAGCGGGCGAGCGCGGCCTGGCGGAGCGCGCCTTCATACATCCCGCGCTTGAACCCACGCAGCCCGTTGCTCGCTTGATCGAAACGGCGACCGACCTCGGACTTCGGGTCGAAGGATGAGCCGTTGTCTCCTGCGAGCATCACGAGCGTTTTTTCGTCGAGCTTCAGTTCCTTGAGCAGCGCCAGCAGGCGGCCCACGTCGGAGTCGAGGCGCGTGACCATCGCGGCGTAGTTCTTCTGCTGCGGGGTCCAGTCGGTCTTCGCGTATTCGCCCTGGTCGTCGATCTCGAATTTCCCGTGCGGCAGAGTGATCGCATAGTAGAGGAAAAAGGGCGCATCCTTTTGCCCGCGCACCCAGGCGAGCACGTCGTCTTCGATAAGGTTCTGGGCGTAGGTCTGGCCGATGCCTTTGCCCGTATTGCCCGCGAGGTCGAAGCGCTGGTCGTTGCGGTAGAGATACGTCGGGAAATAGGAATGCGCGTGACGCTGGCAGTTGTAACCGAAGAAGTGATCGAACCCTTTTTTGAGCGGGCTGCCCGTGGTGTCGAACATGCCCATTCCCCACTTGCCCATGCACGCCGTGGCGTAGCCGGCGCCTTTGAGCACTTGCGCCACGGTGATGGTGTCGGCGGGCAGAGGAAGCTGACCCTCGGGCTGGATTTCGCGATTCGCGCGCACCGGCGAATGACCCATGTGCAGGCCAGTCATCAGAGCGGTGCGCGACGGCGCGCAGACGCTGGTCCCGCAATACGCCTGCGTGAAACGCGTGCCTTCCGCAGCCATACGATCGATGGTGGGAGTCTTGATCAGCTTCTGCCCGTAGGCGCCGACATCCCCCTGCGCGAGATCGTCGGAGAGGATGAAAACGATGTTCGGCTTTTGCGCCGCGCGCAGCGGCGTGAAGGCGGTGAGCAACGCGATGCAAAAGAGAGTGAGCTTCATGAGGAGAGTGTGGGGGATTGACTCGCGGCCCGCGGCTAGCGGCGCTCGATCCACTGGTAAGCCTTGAGCGAGTTCTTCCAGAAGTAGTTTTCGCAAGCGGCGGCGCCGTGACCGGCGAAGTATTCGCTGACGATCTTGAAGACCACGTCATAGGTGGCGCCCTTGTCGGACACCGGCCAGTTGCTGCCGTAGAGCAGCCGATCCTCACCGAAGGCCGTCCACAAATGATCCAGCACCGGCTGATAGTAGGCGGTGTCGGTGGGCGCCTTGCCCGCAGGCGCGTCGGCCATCTCGGCCAGCGCGGAGACTTTGCAAAACACCTGCGGATGCCGGGCGCACAGGCTCATGCCATCCTTCCAGCTCTGCTTCAGCTTTTGCGCATCACCGCAATTTCCGCAGTGATCGATGACGACCCGCAGATCCGGCGCCCGCTCCGCGAGCCGCGCGATGATCGCCGGGTCGCTGACCCCGTTCACATCCAGCGACAGTCCCAGCTCCGCCATGAGCTTCGCGCCGCTCAGAAACTCCGCCGTCTCGACGCGATCCGTGAGGTCCCGGCCACTCACACGCACGCCGCGGAAAATGGGATTGGCCGCCAGTCGTTTCAAATCGCGGGCAAAGTCGGGAGCCGCCGGTTGCAGGTGCCCGACGAAGCCCACGATGCTCGTTTCCGTTTTCGCGAGTTCGAGTATCCAGTCGTTGTCTTCGATCCACTTGCTGGCCTCGATCACCACGGTCTCCCGGATGCCGTGCTGCCCGGCCAGCGCCAGCCAGTCCTTCGGAAAGACGGGGCGATACAGCGGGCTGCCGGGAGCGGGCCACGGCACGCCCTGCGGCCGGGTCGGATCGTAGAAGTGGGTATGCGTGTCGATGATCCGTGAGGCTGCGGTCGGGGCCACAGCCGCCGCCTGCCCAGCCCACGCCCCGGCCACAGCGCCGAGCGCCAGCTTGCAGGCGTTGCGTCGGGTTATACGGCTTTCGAAGGTGAGCGCGGTCTCCGGGATCATCGAGGGTTCGGCGGTGCAGGTTGGTTTTTCTTCATCTACGAGGTTATGTGTCGAGTCATGATTTTCCGAGAAATGCTGCATCGCCAGCCCCGATGGCTTGTATTGCTCGAAGCCCTGCTCCTCGTCGGCGTGATCGGATGGATCGACTATGTGACCGGTTGGGAATTGAGCCTTTTCGTGCTCTATGCGCTGCCCATTGTCATGGTCGTTTGGAAGACGGATCGTGACATCGGATTTTCATTTGCCTTCCTCTGCGCGGTCACTTGGTGGGCGGCACAGCTCGGGAGCAATCCTTTTCAGACCAACCTGGGACTCGCGTGGGCAGCAGTCGGGCGGTTGTTTTACTTTGCGGTCCTCGTGGTGGCGGCAGACGCGGTGAAAGCGCAACGCGAGAACGACCGGGCGCGCATCGAGGCGCTCGAACACGCGCAGGCGATGGAACGGGAGATCCTGCGGACGAGTGAACGGGAGCAGCAGCGCATTGGCCGGGACTTGCACGACAGTCTCGGGCCGCATCTCGCCGCGATCGGGTACGCTGCGACTTTCCTGACGAATGAATTGCGGAAACGCGACCAGCCGGAAGTGGCAAAGGCCGAGCAAATCCGTGAGTTGGTGACGGAGGCCGTCTCGCTCACCCGCGACCTCGCGCGCGGGATTTTCCCTGTGCAGATGGATGGCACTGGGCTCGCGACGGCCCTCGAGGATTTCGCCCTCACCACTTCCCGCCTCTCTGGCCGGTCGGTGACGTTTTGCGAGATAGGGGACACGTCGGTCGCGGACCCGGAAGATGGCATGAACCTTTTCCGAATTGCCCAGGAGGCGGTGAATAATTCCGTCAAACACGGAGAGGCAAAAAACATCAACATTCTCCTTAGCAAGAGCGAAGAGTCGTTGCGATTGGTCATCGCAGACGATGGACGAGGGATCGCTCCGGCGGGACCCGAATCGAAAGGCATCGGCTTGCATTCGATGAAGTACCGGGCTCGAGCCCTTGGCGGTGAGATTGAATTCAAGTCCAACCCGGCCGAAGGAACGATTGTATCCTGTGAGATTCCTCTCCACCCATCGCATCCAAAGACACCATGACTGAAAGTCCCGCAGAGGAAAAAAAGAAGATCCTGATCGTGGAGGACCATCCGCTCTTTCGCGCGATGCTGGCGCAACTCATCGATAAAGAACTCGGAATGATGGTTTGCGGAGAAGCGGATAACATCGCCGATGCGATGGCCATCATCGAGAAAACGAAGCCGGATGTCGCGATTGTCGATATCACCTTGCAGGGATCGAGCGGGCTCGAATTGATCAAGAACCTGAAGGCACTAAAGATCCGTCTTCGCGTGCTCGTTCTCTCGATGCACGACGAAAAACTATATGCAGAGCGGGTCCTGCGGGCGGGCGCGAAGGGATATATCTCCAAGCAGGCAGCGCCGGATGAGGTGATTCACGCGATCCGCAAGGTGTTGGAGGGGCGGATCTATGTGAGCGAACGAGTTTCCGGGACGATCCTGGAAAGGCTGGGGAGCGCCGACAAGGCGGTGCTGCCCTCGGGGGTGGATGTGCTCTCCGACCGCGAGATCGAAGTCTTCCAACTCGTCGGCAGCGGCCTTAACTCGCGCCAAATCGCCGAGCGAATCAATCTCGCACCCAGCACGGTGGATAGTTACAGGGCACGGATAAAGGAGAAGCTGGGAATCGAGAATGTCGCCGAGCTTTATCAGCGGGCGGCACAGTGGATGGTCGAGAATAGCAGGTAGGACCCGTGGACGTGGAATAACGCTCGGGTTCCAGGCTTGGACTGAAAATCCGGGGATGGGAGTGACCGCCGCTGCCCACGGAGGTCAGTGATCCTTCGCAAGCTCAGGAAGACGGTTTTTTTCGATGGGCGCTGCGCGCCTGATGCGCTCGTCCGCACGCCTCGCGCACTTTCGGTAAACCCTCTCAGAGCACGAGGGCTTGAGTATGCGGCGACCTAGCGTTTTTCGCTATACGCCCAGCCATTTGTGAGGGCGGTCTCCCAACACTAGTTGAGCGCATGCATTTCTCCTGCAATGCGCACCACTGCTCACTCGCAGCCTCGCCGCGTCCGGAGACGCCTCCTCCTCTCCTGCGCCGCGTCAACCCGTCGCGGCCCGCGCCGCAGTCCACCCTCGTCCCATCCCTCTTCTCCTGATCACCCCACCCCTATGAATCGCGTTTCCACTCGCAAACTCCGCCGCGCTGCCTCCTCCCGGCCTACCCTGCGCAGTCGCAAGCCGCGGCCGCTCGCCATGTCGCTGGCCCGCTTCGCCTCTGCCGTCGCGGTTGCCGGAGCTTTGTCCGCTGGCGTCGGTTCGGCCATGGCCGCCGATCGCTTTTGGGATCCATTCTTCAGCGGCAGCGCCAACGGAGGCGGCACCGGCACTTGGGATCATCTCGTCACGGCCAACTGGTGGGATGGGGCGGCTGACGTCGTCTGGAACAACGCCAACCTAGACACGGCGATCTTCGGCGGCGCCAGTGCGGGGACAGTGACGCTCGGTTCGCCGATCGTGGTGGGGGGACTGACCTTCAATACCACGGGCTACACTCTCGCCGGATCGAACACCCTGACCCTCACGCCGCCGAGTGGCTTGAATTCCCCGCTCATCACAGTGAATGGCCTCGGCACCCGCGCCACCATCGACTCCCTCATCGCGGGGACTTCGGGCTTCACCAAAACGGGCAACGGCGCCCTCCAGTTGGCCAACAGCTCGAACAGCTTCAGCGGCGACGTCGCGATCACCGAGGGTTCCCTCGTGATCACTTCCGCGGCCCAACTCGGCACGGGCACGACCGCAATCGGCGTGACGGGCATTGCCAATACCGGGAACCCTGGCTTCAGCGGGGGCAGCCTCGTTCTCGCCGGCACCACTCCCTCCGGTGGGTTCACCCTCAGCCGCGAAATATCCTTCTCCGGCCGCGGCCCGGGTGCGGTAAACAACAGCGGGGGTCTGATCAGCGTCGGCTACAACACCATCGCGGGCGGCATGACCTTGGGCTCCGGCGCTTCGGAAGGTCGCGCGTCAGCCTCGCATGGCATCACCACGGTCAGCGGAGGGGTGAATCTCGGCACCGGTGGCGGGAACATCTTCCAGGGAAATGGCAACTGGATCATCAGCGGCCAGGTCACCGGCAGTGAAGTTTCCGCCGATCGGCTGATCAAGAGCGGCAACGTCATCGCCACCACCCTGTGGCTGCAGAATGCGAATAACAGTTTCGCCGAGGCCGTCCGGATCGACTCCGGCACGGTGCGGGTCTCGACGAACTCCGCCCTCGGCCGCAACCTCGGCACCCAGTCGCTGGACCTGAACAACGGCCGCCTCGAAGTCCGCAGCGATGCGCCGGACTTCGCCACGCGCAATATCAATCTCCGCGCGTTCACGAACGGGCAGGTTTTTGTCAGCCGCGCCATCGGCGGCTCTGGGCTGAACCAGAATTTCGCCTTTGGCAATTTCAACCCTGGGCAGCAGGCCACCTTCACAGCGGAAGGTCGGGATGGGAATAACATGAGTATCACCGGCCCCGTGACCAACGGGGTCCCGGGGATCAAACTGATTACTTGGGCGGCCGGCGGGAACGGCCTGTCGCTGACTAATAATACCAACGGCACTTTCACCATCGACGCCAGCCTTACGCGGGCAAGTGAAACGACCGCCCGCACCCTCACCATCACGTCCACCGGCGACATGGTGTTGACCGGCAGCGTACTGCAAGGAGCAGGAACCGGAGCCATCTCCCTAAGCAAGGGGGGGCTCGGCACCTTCACGATTCAGGGCACAGCCTCGACGGCCACCGGCGCCACCACCATCAACGATGGCACGCTGTCGATCAGTTCCTTCGGCGCGCTGCCCACTGGCAGCGTGAACATCGGCAATGCCACGACCACACCCGGTGCGCTGACCTACACGGGGTCCGGGCAGACGGTGAGCAATAACATCCTGCTCAACTCCACCACGGCACCGGTCTATATCAATGCGAGTGGCACGGGTGCGCTGACCCTCACCGGCAGCATTCAGACCACCGTGACTGGCGCGAAGACCCTCGTTCTCGGCGGCACCAACACGGCGGATAATACGATCACTGCGGTTTACGCGAACAGTGGCACGAACGTGCACAGCCTTCAGAAGATCGGCGCCGGTAGCTGGGTGCTCGCGGGCACGGCTAATAACACCTTCACCGGAAGCACCACGATCAGCAACGGCGTGCTCAAGTTGCAGGAAGCAGCGGGCGACTTTGACATCCTGCCTAATGCCGGCGCAGTTACTTTCAACGTCGATCTCTTCACGCAGTCCTCGGGTGCGACCCTGGACTATCGAGGGGCTGACGGCGCCGCCAGCACGGAAACGGCCGGTGCGCTGACCCTGGCCACCGGCGCTAACACGATCGCGGTGAATCCGGGTGCCGCCGGCACGGCCGCTCTGACTTTTGCCTCTCTCGGGACGAGGACCGCTGGCGCCACCGTGAACCTCACGCCGGCCACTGGCGGCACGGTGAATTTCACGGCCGGCCCTCTGGGCAATGACGGCATCCTTGGCGGGTTCGCCACCTTCAAAGGCGTGGACTGGGTCAACAGCGGCGTCGCGGCGTCGCAATTCGTCGGTTATACGACCGGCCTGCCCGTCTCCGGTTCGACGGCGACGGCGAACTATCTGAGCGACGCCAGCGTTACCACCACGGCCGCCCAGACGGTCAACTCGCTCAAGATTGCCGGCCCGCAGACTATCACCCTCGGCGGGTTGTTGACTGTGGATACGGGCGGCGTTCTCTTCGACAACTCGACCGGCGCGGCCCTCGTCACCGGCAGTCAGCTCGGGGCGAATGCCACGGAAGTAATCGTGACCGTCAACGGAACCACGCCAGCCAATGCGCTGACGATCGATTCCGTCATCAGTGGGACGACGGGATCCCTCACCAAGGCCGGCGCTGGCACTTTGATTCTCGGCGGAGCCAATGTGAACACCGGCACGGTGACGATCAACGCGGGCACCTTGCAGCTCGCCGGTGGCACGCTCGGTGGCACCAATGTCGGCTTGGTGGTTCGCCAGGGAGCGACCTTCGACCTCAATGGTGGCAATGTCGGAAGCATCGGTGCGGGTGGCGCCAATGTTTTAAATGGTGCCGGAACGATCACCAACAGCGCGGCGGCCACCACATCCATCCTGCGCGTTGGGAACAATAACTCCGCCGGTTATTTCTCGGGCCTTATTCAGAACGGTGCGGGGGCCGTGGCTTTCTCGAAAGCCGGGTCTGGCACCGTCTCGCTCTCTGGCGCCAATACCTTCAGCGGCGGAGTCACGATCAACGGGGGCGTGCTCGCAGTGACATCGCTGGCTAACATTGGCTCCTCCAGTGGGATCGGCACCGGCGACGCGACGAATGACTCCACCAACGCCGCCAGTCTCGTCTTCAACGGCGGAACGTTGACTTACACGGGGTCCACGGCTGCCATTTACCAGACGACGCAGACGCCTTCGGTCAGCATTAACCGCCTCTTCACCCTGGCGGGCGATGGCGCGATCAGCAGCGAAGGCAGCACCGGCTTGAATCGCCTGGGCCGGGCGAACAACAACGCGGCCCTGATCTTCAACCACACGGCCCCGGTTTCCTTCAGCGGCACGGGCGCGCGCACCCTCACCCTCCAGGGCGACTCGCAGGGCGACAATGAGATGAGGATCCAACTTATCAACAATGGCGCCGACGCGCTTTCGCTGACAAAGGCTGGCTCGGGCCTTTGGATCTTGAATCCTTCCACGTCGAATACCTACACCGGGGCAACCACGATCAACGGGAGCGCCGCGACCACCGCGGGGGTCCTGCAAGTGGGTGACGATGCTGGGGCGGGACTCGGTCTGCCCATCTCGAGCAACCTCGTCCTCGGCGCCGCCACCGGCCCGGGCGTGCTCCAGACTTCCGGGAGTTTTGTGCGCGGCGTTGGAACACTTCCCAATCAGGTGCAATTCGGGGCCAGCGGCGGTGGTTTCGCCGCAAGCACGGGCAAACTCACCGTCAACCTCGGCGGCGCCGGCGCGGACCTAGTGCTCGGCGCGGCGCCCACGGCCAACAGCCTGATCGTACTTAGTTCCACCACGGCGCTCGCGGATGTCGAATTGGTCAACGGTATCAACCTCGGTGCCGCCGCGCGGACCATTCAGGTGGATGACAACTTCTCCACCGGCCTCGACTTTGCCACCGCTTCCGGCGTGATCACCGGGGCCGCGGGCGGCACGCTCACCAAGACCGGCGGCGGCACCCTCATCCTCGGCAACGCCAACACTTACGTGGCCGATACGATCCTAAACAATGGCTCGCTGATTGTGACCTCCATCGGCAGCGGCGGGGCCAGCAGCAGCCTGGGTGCAGTCGGCGGCACGCTTCAAATGGGGGCCGGCACTAACACCGTGAATTTGATGTATGTCGGGCCAGGTGAATCCGTCACCCGGCCGATCGCCTTAGTCGGCGCGGCGGCGACGATGCGCATCGATGCCTCCGGCAGCGGGGCTCTGACCATCCCGACCCTTACCAACACAGCCACGGGGGCGACGACGCTGGAAATCCGCGGCACGAACACCGACGGAAACATAATCACCTCCCAACTGACTAATAGCGGCGCGAATGGCCTTACCGTGACCAAGGCGGACGGTGGCGTGTGGATCCTGAATCCCGGCGTGGCGAATACCTTCACCGGCAATATCAACTCCGTCGGCGGCATGCTCGGCCTGACGGCAAACGGCGTTGGCTCCTCGCCCAGCGTCGTCCTGAACAACGGCGGCATCTTCGCTTTCGGCGGGCCTCTGACGATCCCCGCGACCACCTCGGTGCAAGGCAACAACTCGACCGCGGTCTTCGGCGGCTCAAACGCCATCACCATCGACGGCAATCTCATCAAGACAGCCGGGGCGAACGACTGGACGATCAGCAACAACCTCGAGGACGGGGCGCTCCTGACTTTTAACGGCAACTTCACCACCACGGAAAACACCTCCCGCACGATTAACTGGCGGGGTAACGGTTCGACCGTTTTCAACGGCATCATTGCCAACGGCACGGGCACGGCGAGCGTGACGCTCTGGAACATCGCCCTCTCCAACGATGCCTCGTTCACGATTGCGGGATCGGCGGGGAACACTTACAGCGGGGTCACGACTCTTTCCCAGGGAACCTTGAACCTGAACAAGACCGGCGGCGTAAGCAATCTCGGCACGGGTCAGTTGAACTTCGGCGGTGGCATCGTGCAGACGAACTCCCCTCTCACCCTGCCGAATAACATCTTCCTGACCGGCGACCCGGCCACCTTCGACGGCACAAACAGCATCGAACTCACGGGCTTGTTAACTAATAACGCAGGCAACCGGACCCTCTTCAATAGCGTGAGCGGCGGGGCCACCCTGACCGTCACGGGCAACGTCAGCCTGAGCAACGACAACACCGCGCGCTCCCTCATTTTGCGCGGCGCAGGGGATACGATCATCAACGGCGTCGTACAGAACGGCGGCACGGGCGCCGGCGGCCTGGCTTACTCCGCGAACACCGGCAGCCTGACATTAACGGGCCTGAATACAGCGACCGGCGCGCTCACCGCCAACCGCAACACGATCACCCTCTCGGGCGCCAATGGCCGCTGGGCCGGCTCCGCGGTCGTCAATCCGCTCGGCGTGGTGACCCTCGACAACTCTGTGGTCGAGGCAAACCGTCTCGCGGACGCCGGGGCTTTCACCGGCCAGGGCGGCACGCTCAACTTCATCGGCGATGCCAATGGCACCTCCGAGACCACCGGCGCGCTGACGGTCAACAGCGTCCAAACCAAGATCGTGATGTCGGGGGCCGGGCCCAATGTGCTCACCTTTGCGTCGGTCAACTTTGCAGCCACCGGCTCCAGTCTCAGCCTCAACGGCGTTCCCGGCCTGGGCACGACCAACCAGGTAAAGTTCACCGCGGCTCCTTCGACTGCTCCTGCAGTGATCAACGGCATCATGCCGCGCGTCTATATTGGTGGGACGGATTTTGCCGAATACAGCGTCGCCAACGGCGTCCAGGCCTTCACCGGCTATGTGACCAACATCAACAGCGCCACGGCCGCGCAGACGGTGGAATCGGCGGCGGGCGCCAGCCTCACCGCGAACCGCACGATCAACGCGCTGAAAATCAATGGCACAGGTCTGACCATCGGGGGCGCGACGTTGAACCGGCTCACGCTCAGCGCCGGTGCGATCCTGAACACTGGAGGGAATAACACCCTGAGCACACCGCAGGTGGCGCTCGGGACGACCGGCCACATTCAGGTTCAGCCTGGCACCACGCTGACAGTGGACAGCGAAGTTTTTGGGACCCTTGGGTGGGCCAAGGCCCTGTCTGGCACGCTCGTCCTGAACACGCCCACCTATATCTCGAGCACGACCAACCTGCTCAACGGCGTGACCCAGTTGAACGGGGGCTTGAACACTCTATTCCCCAACCAACTGCTGAACATTAACGACGGGGCCACCCTCGATCTTAACGGCAATACCCAATACGTCGGCCAGATTAGCGATCCAGGCGCGATGCCCCTTTCCGGCGGCACGATCACGACTACGACGGGAACCAGCACCTTTGTGACGAACATGGCCGGGAGCGATGTGTTCTCGGGCCAGATCACCGGGAACGTGAACCTCGGACGGGTCAACGGTAACACGTGGACGATCAATTCCGCGCAGAGCTACACCGGTTCGACCCTGCTCATGGGCGGCAACACCACGCTGGAAAGCGATGGCACCTTGCTCACCACCTCCGCCATCGACCTGAACAATGCGGCGCTGATCCTGAGCAACAACACCGGACTTCAGACCCAGAATAACAACCGCGTCGGGGACGCCATCCCGATCACCCTGCGCGGCGGCACTGTCTCTTACACCGGCCGGGTTTCCACGGCCGCGACCGAGACTCTCGGCCCGATCACGGCCACGCAAGGGGCTAACACCATCACCGCCAACATCGGCGGCGGCACCTTTGGCTCGACGGATCTCACCATCGCCAGCCTCACCCGCACCCCGGGTGCGGGTGTGGTGGTCAACTTCACCGGCAGCAACCTCGGCCAGGCCGGCAACAACGCCCGGATCTTCTTCACCACTCCGCTGACCACCGTGGCCGGTGGCGCTCTCGGCGGCTGGGCGATCGCCAACACCACGGACTTCGCCGCCTACAATACCGGTCTCGGCGTCGGCGTCGTCGGCATGGGTGGATTCGCCGGCTATGACTCCGCCTTCGGCACGGGCAATATCACCGAACTCCCCGGGGCTCCGAACTCCACCACGACGACCCTACTCCCGGGCAACACCACCACCGGCTTGCTGAAGTTCGCGGGCAACACCTTCAACAACCTCACCTTCACGGCGGGCGGCAATGTGCTCGACCTCGATCAAGGCGGTTTGCTCCGGAGCAACAACAATTTTGGCACCAGCATCGGCACCGCCGCGATCCGCGGCGTGCTCACCGCCGGTGGGTCCGATCCGACTGCCCGCGAACTCTTCGTCTTCAACAACGGCGCCGCCAACCCGACCTTCGGCGGCGCTGCGACGACCCTAGGTTCGCCCGTGGTCACCGGCATCAACACGACCGGGCTTCAGCCTGGGATGACGGTCACCAATGCCAACTTCCCTGCCGGCACGACAGTCCTGTCCGTGGATAACTCGGGTCAGGCGATCCTGAGCAATAACGCCACCGCCACCGCCACCGCCCAGACCCTCACGGCAGGTGCGATCGATCTCGGAGCGACGACGATCAATACCCCGATTGTGACCATGTCATCGACGGTCGGCCTCCAGCCCGGCATGACGATCACCGGGACGGGCATCCCTGCGGGAAGTTTCATTTCGTCGGTCGATAGCGGAACTCAGCTTACCATCAGCCAGAATGCGACGGCCACGGGCGGCGGCCTGACGATCACCGCCGGCCTGAGTAACATGGTGATCAATTCGGTGATCGCCGATAATACCCTCGGGGGTGCGGCCGTGACTCTCATGAAATCCGGGGCCGGCATCCTCACGCTCACCGCGCCCAATACTTACACCGGCGGCACGATCATCAACAGCCCGCTGAACCTCGCCAGCCCCGGCACCGGTGGCATTGCCACGAACATCGTGCTCCCGGCGGGCGGCGTGACGATCAACAACGGCACGGTGACCATGCTCACCAACTCGGGCCAGATCAATGCGGCCAACACCGTCACCCTCCGGGGCGGCTCCGTGATGACCCTTGTCGGCGCCAATTCCCTCAACAGCCTCGCCTTCGACAACAACGGCGGCACGGCTACCCCGACGGTGAATAGCGGCGGTCTCCTCACTCTCACCAACGCCACCCCGATCACGGTCACCTCGAGTAACCCGCTGACTGCGGCGAACATCGCCGGGAACATCGACATCGGCACGGGGGCTAAGACGATCAACGTTCCCGCAATCCAGGTGGCAGGCGCGACGGTGACTAACATCTCCCCGACGCTGAACATCTCCGCCGCCATCCTCAGCCCCGGAGTTACTTTGACCAAGTCCGGCGCCGGCGTCCTCCAACTCAGCGGCCAGAGCACCTTCACCGGCGGCCTCAACGTGACCGGCGGCGGCATCCTGATCAGCGGCAACAGCAACCCGACTTCCGGCGGAGCGGGCTTCACCGGCGGCCCGCTGGGCACGGGCGCCGTCGCGATGAGCGCGGCCACGACGATCCTCGTGGACGGCACCCGCTCGATCGGCAACGACATCGCCTTCGCGGGCACGCCGACCTTCGACAGCACGGCCAACACCGTCTGGACGCTGAATCTAAACGGTGCCATTTCCGGCGCGGGCTGGAGTGCGACCCCGACCGTCCAAATCAACAACCCGTTCCTCACCGTCGCGCTGCTCGGCGACATCGGATCGCCGACCCACATTACCAAGACCGGCCTCGGCACGCTGGTCTTTAACTCGACCAACTACACCGGCAGCTATGACGCGGCCGCTTTGGGGAATGGCCTTGCGATCTCGCTCCTGCACGACGGCACCGGCGTGAACAAAGGTAACAGCACGCCGGAGACGATCGCCGTCGGCAGCGTGACCTTTGACACCATCGGGGTCGGCACGGTCACCGTAGGTCGCGCCGGCGGCAGCCTGCCGTTCAACCTCGCGGCGAACAAGATCATCGCGCCGTCGAGCATCAACACCGTGCTCACCAATGGCTTGATCGTAGCTAATAACACCGGCTACGGCCTGCAAGTGGGCGACGCTGGCGCGCTCGTCAACACGCCGACCTTCACCGTGAACAACGCCACGGCCTCGAACGTCACCCAGGGTCTTTACCTCACCGGCGCGCTCAGCGGCACTGGTTTCAACAAAGCCGGCGCGGGGACCGTAGTGCTCGGCAACGCGGGCAACACCTTCATCGGCAACGTCAACATCCAGCAGGGCGTGGTCTCGGTAAATAGTGACGCGCAGCTTGGCGATCTCGCCAACAACGTCCGGCTCAACCCGACCGCCGGCACTTCCACGCTCCGCGCCACGGGGACCTTCGCGACTTCGCGAATCGTCGAGCTGGCAGTCGCGACGAATCTCCGGGCGATCGAAGTCACCAGCGGCAACACCCTGACGCTGAACACCGGCTTTGGCCTCACCGCTGCGGCCGCAGGTTTGATCAAGGCGGATCTCGGCACCTTGGAACTGGCCGCCGCCAATGGCGGCTGGAGCGGTCCGCTGACCATCACGAGCGGTGCCGTGAGCACGGCCCTCGCGACGAGCCTCGGCACCGGTACGATCATCGTCAATGCGCCCGGCGCAGCGCTCCAACTCAACGGGGGGATCACGGTCGCGAACCCGATCACCATCGACTCGTTGGTGGACAACCGGACCGTCTCCGGCATCAACACTCGCGGTGCGATCCAGAGCGTGACCGGGGGGAATATCATCTCGAGCGCGATCACGGTGAACGCTTCGCCAACCGCGGATAACATCTCGCGCAACTTCGGCTTTGGCGCCGACGCCGGAGCGTCCCTGACCTTCAACGGAGCGATCAACTTCAATCACCCCACGGGCGGCACCAACCGCAACGTCATCATCTATCTTGGCGGGGCCGGTGACCTGACCCTCAACGACGTGCTCAACAACACCAACGCCAGTCCGGGGGCCAACTCGTTTGTCTTCAAGAACGGCAATGGGACCCTGACCCTGACCGCGGCGAACGCGATCCAGGACAGCGAAGTGCGCACCTATCGCGGGACGATCCTGCTCGACGGAGCGGCGACTTTCGGCACCGGAGCCACCCAGGTCCAGGCATGGCAGAACGGCACCCTGACCCTCGACAATAGCACGACCAACACGGGCAGCCGTTTCAGCAACCGCGTGGTGCAAATCGGCGGCGGCACGCTCAACTTCATTCCGAATGCCGCCGGGACCACCCATACCTCGACCGGCGCGCTGCAGATCAGTTCCGGAGCCAACGTCATCAACCTCGCGGCGGGTGGCAACCAGACTGTCACCTTCGCTTCCCTGGCCCAGAACGGCGGGGCGACCCTGGACCTGACCGGCACCTTCGGCACGGCGAGCAACAAGCTCACCTTCACCACCGCTCCGGCGCTCGTCCCTGCGGTGAACGGGTTACTCGCCCGAGTCACGACCAATGGCAACGAGTTTGCGACCTACTTCGCTGCCACCGGCATTACGACCTTCACCGGCTATGCCCCGGCGACGAACATCCTCAGCGCGGGTGCCACGCAGACATACATGGCCACCTCGGCCACCGCGAATTCGCTCACCGGAAACCAGACCCTCAATGCGATCAACCTGAAGAGCGGTCCTCTGGTCGGCAATGTTCCCAATATCGGCGGCCTGGGTGGGCTCAACCCAACGACCCTGACCCTAACCAGCGGCGGCATCCTCGCCAATGGCACAGGCGCCGGCGCGAACTCGATCCTCTCCGTCCCGATCGTCGCGCTCGCCGGAGCGGAAGGCATCCTCCATGTGGCCAGCGGCCAGACCCTCGATGTGACCAGCGGCTTCAGCGGCACCGGGGGCATGACCAAGTCGCTCGGTGGCACCTTGAACCTCAACAGCCAGCAGTTCGTCAGCGGCAATACCACGGTCAACGGCGGCACCTTGAATCTAACTCCCGGGGCGACCAACACCCTGCTCTTTAACAACGGACTGGTGGTCAACAACGGCGGCACCGTGGACCTGAAGAATGGCGTCCAGTTCATCTCCGGCCTCTCGAGTGCCAATGGCGGCGGCAACACCGATCTCGGCGGCGGTACCGTGACCAACAGCGGAGCGCAGGCCACCCTCGTGGTGAACAGCAACACCAACTTCAACGGCCAGATCACCGGCACCATCTATCTGAACAAGACCGGCACCGGTGCGCTGAACCTGCAAAACGCCAACCCCTACACCGGCAACACCTTCATCACCGGTGGCACCGTGACCCTCCAGGACGATGGCACCCTCCTGAGCACCCCCGCCATCGACATCAACTATGGTGGGCTAACTCTGAGTAACAACACGCTTCGGGATAACGCCAACCGGGTCAACGACGCCGCGCCGATCACCATGAAGGGCGCCAACCTCTCCTTCAATGGCCGCGCCCAGACTAACTCCACGGAGACCCTTGGTGCCGTGACCCTCGTGGAAGGCCACAATAGCATCTTCCCAGGCCGGGCCGACCCTGGGATTAACTCCGCCGATCTCACCCTTGCCTCCCTCACTCGCAGCGTCGGCTCCACCGCGACCTTGCGGTTCAACAACCTTGGCAGCATGGGCCTGATCGGCAGCCAGTCGCGGGTCTTCGTCACCACCAACCCGACTCTCACCAACAACATTATCGGGCCATGGGCGATTATGGATCGCGAATACGCGACTTACGATGCGACCTACGGCATCAGCGCCCTCGGCCAGGTCGGCATGGCCGGCTACGACGGCAGCAGTCTGAACACCAGCCCGCTCGCGACGGACAACGTCCGCCACACGGCGACCGGGACGACGATCCTCGCCGGGAACACCGTGGTCAACACGCTGAACATCAACAACAGCACGACCAACACGATCATCGATCTAGGCACCAATACCCTGCGCTTGCAGGGGGGCGGTCTGCTCATCGGCCAGAACACGGACAACATCACGGTCGCGATCAATAACGGCACCATCACCAGCGGTACCGTGGGCTCCCCGAGCGACCTCTACCTGATCCACGCTCCGTTCAGCAACAACGGACGCGCCGCCACCATCGGCGCGGTGATCGCAGACAATGCGCCCGTGACGGGCCCGGTCCGCCTGATCGTCTCCGGTGGTGATACCCGGCCGGCGGCTTCCGGTTTGATCCTGAATGGCACCAATACCTACACCGGCGGCACGGTGATGAACGCGACCACCATCGTCCTCGGCGCCGCGGGCACGCTCGGCACGGGTGGCATCACCGTGAATGGAGCCACCTTCGTCCAGACCGCGGGCGGTGTGATCCCGGCCCAGGCGCTGACCTTGGGCGGCAGTTCTGTCGTGACCCTCGCTGGGGCCAATTCGCTCACCGGCATCACTTTCAACAACATGGGTGGTGCGGCGCCGACCCTCAATCCAACGGGCACGCTGACACTCACCGGCGGCATCGCGGTCACGACGATGAACGCCGGCGCGGCGGCCATCATCACCAACGGCACCCTCGACCTCAATGGCGCGGGCTCTTACTCCATGAACGTGGGGGCTGCCATGGTCAATGGGGTGGATGTGGCTCCGTGGCAATCCGGCCTCACGATCAACTCGGTGATCGATAACGGCGGCATCGCCAAGTCCGGCGCCGGCCTGCTCCAACTCGGCGGCCAGAGCACCTTCACCGGCGGCGTCAACGTCACGGCCGGCGGCCTGATCCTCGGCGCGAGCAGCACGCCGTCTGGCCTTCTCGATACGGTCGTCACCGGTCCGCTCGGCACCGGCGCCGTGACCATGGCGGCGAACACGACACTCGTTGCCACCGTCGCCGCTTCGGTCTCGAACAACTTCACCTTCCTCGGCGACACGGTGTTCAATGGCATCCAGAATATTTCCCTCAACGGAATCACCACGCTCCCGTCCACCTGGAATGCGACGATCTCCGCGCCGCAGATGACCGTCACCATCGCCGACGCGAGTCCCTCGCTCTCGACGGATGTAATCAACAAGTCCGGCCTAGGCGCGCTCACCGTGGGCAATTACGCCGGCACGATTCAGGCGGCAGGCGGCCTCGTGTTCACTGGCGATGGCAACACCTTGGGAACGCCCGAAAGCCTCTCGCTCGGCGGGAATCTCGTGGTGACCGGGGATACTGCGATCACGGTGAACCGCTCCGGCTCTGCGGTGAATGCTCGCAACAAGACCCTGCAGAAGACGGACCTTTCGATATCCGGAAACATTCTTAGCGTCTCGAACCAGAATGGTTTCGGACTCGAGTTTACCGGCGGCACGACCATGACCGGACCAACGCATTTCGCCGTTGGCATTGCGACCGCCTCCAACGTTGTGCAAGGCCTCACGCTCTCCGGTGTCGTCAGCGGCGCATTCGACATGACCAAGTCCGGTCCCGGGACGCTGGTGCTCGGGAACGCGGGTAACACCTTTGGCGGAGTGGATAAGACCATTCGCGTCTTGAACGGGATCCTATCCGCAGGGTCGGATGGTGCGTTGGGGAATATCAATAACACCGTGACGCTCGATGTGGATGGCGCCACCGGCGTCGGTCTCCGTGCGACCGGCACTTTCGCCACGGGCCGCACGATCATCCTCAACCAGGCGAGCAATGCCATCGAGGTCGCCGCGGGCAACGTTTTCGCCATCAACGCATCCTTTGGCCTCGGCTCCCCGGGCAATTCCCTGACCAAGAACGACAATGGCGTGCTGGAACTCGCCGCAGCCAACGGGAGCTGGACGGGGCCGCTGGTGATCAACGCGGGAGCCATTCGACTCAGTAACAGCAGCGCGGCGGGGACGGGGACGATCTCAGTCGCACCGAGCTCCGCAGCGGTCGGCGCGGCGCTGCAACTGGCGAACAACGTGACGATCAATAATCCGCTGACCTCGCAGGGCACTGGAAATCAGTTGCTCGGCGGCCTGAACTTTGGCGGTCAGCTACAGAGCGTTTCCGGCACGAACACCTACGCCGGTGCCATCACGATGCCGTTCGATACTGCGATCGGTGCTGATGCGGGCAGTGTCCTCAATGTCACCGGTGGAGTCACGAACACCGGCGCAAATCATCAGCTCTGGTTCACTGGCGCCGGTGATATCAACCTCAGTGGAACCGCGCTCGCCGCGGGCAGCGGGGCCACCGGTTACTTCGCCATCCAAAAGTATGGGAGCGGCAAGCTGACGATCAGCAACGCAAACACGGTGGGCATCTCCGATGCCACGGGCTTCCGCGTGAATGCCGGCGAGGTGGCATTCAAAGGTGCCGGCACTTTTGCAGGCGCCTTCTCCAGCACGTCCGGAAACTACGTCATCAACCCAGGTGGCACGCTCACACTCGATAACACGGACGCAGCCGGTGGAAACGTGAACAACCGCCTAGGGAACGGTCGCCTGATCAACTTCACCGGCGGTAACTTCAACTTGATCGGCAATGAATCGGTCACGACGACCGAGACATTCGGCGCTCCGGCGTTGAGTCGCGGGCTTTCCGTGATCACGGTCACGGCGCCGAGCACCACGGCGGGAGCCAATCTTGTCTTTACCGGCTCGGCCAACGTTCCCACCAATGCGCAGAACAACACGACGGGACCCACCGGCGCGTCGATCCTCTTCCGCGGGACCAATCTAGGTTCGGCGGCTGGCAATGGTGTCGCGACGATCAAGAATACCGGCAGCACGAATGGCTTCGCCTTCAATGGCCAGAACGGGGCGACCGGGACTAAAAGCAAGGGACTTATGCCTTATGCCCTCGTGGATACGATGGCGACCGGCTCCGGCATTTCCTTTGCGACCGGCGATTCCGGGGGCACGACCAATGCCGGCACCATCGCCAACGTCCGGCCCCTTGCAGCCAATGAATATGAGACGGCCAACTCCGTCGTGGCCAACAATAACATCCTCCTGAATGGCGGAATGACGACCCCCGTGCCCACGGGACTTACCGTCAATTCCATCACGATGGACGGCGGTGCGAATCTTACCCTCAGCGCGTATCAACTCCTGAGCCTGAGCAGCGGTGGCATCCTCGTCCGTTCCGGCAGCACCTCCAATCTCACGGGCGGGAGTCTGAACCAGACCAGCGGCTTCTCGCCCTTGAACATCTGGACCGTGGGTGACCTGACGATCAGAAGTGTCCTGAATGGCGGCAACGGCCAGACTAATGGCGCAATTGGTTTCGTGAAGGCGGGCGCGGGAATACTGACGCTGAGCACTCCGACGTCCACGATCAGCGGACTCGCCGGGATGGGTGTGAACACGATGTCCGGCCAGCTAGTGATCAATCAGGGCATCCTTAAGTTGGATGGCGGCACGAATACCCTCATGCCGAATAACTATCTGGCGCTGAATGGTGGAACGCTCGACCTCAATGGCACTTCCCAGCAGGTCTTCAGCCTGTTCGGCGATGCCACGGTGAGCGGGGCCGGCGGCACGATCACGAGCAGCACCGGCATGGGTAACTTCGTGGTCAATCAGGACAACGCGGGACGCAACTGGGCGGGTGCGATCACGGGGGCCGTGAACTTCACCCGGTCCGGCCAGAACACGCTGACTCTATACAGCCCGCAGACCTACTCCGGCAGCACCGTGTTCAACGGCGGCACGACCGTGCTCCGGGATGGGGCGAACCTATCGAATACCACGTCCATCGATTTGAATTTCGCGACGCTGAACGCGGATAACGCCGCCAGCACGGTGGACCTGCCGGATGGCCGGCTCAATAACAGCGCGAACATTACCTTCCGCGGAGGCACGTTAAACATCCTGGGACGCGCGCAGACCGCATCGGTGGAAACCCTCGGGCCGATCGTCCTCGAAAGCGGTTACAACGTCATCAATCCAGCCGTCGGCGGCACTGGGATCAACTCGATGGAGATCTCGTCGCTCATCCTCCTGCGCACGGGAGGCATGGCGGCCACCTTGCAAATCGCGGGCACCAATCTCGGCACCATCGGAAGCAGTTCCAGGTTCAAGGTCGATCTCCTCAATGGCATTCCCACCGACCCGGTGACCTTCGGCGCGGGGCTGACCAATAAGATCGTCGGTGGCTGGGCGGAAACCGGCAACGACTTCCTGACTTACATCCCAGGCCTGGGATTCGCGGCTCTGAACCAGGCGGGCGCTCCGCAGTACGACCTGAATAACTCGTTCCTCTCCGGGGTTGGCACGGATAACGTCCGCCTGACCTCGACGACCGCCATTGGAAATGGGGGTGCGAACGTAAATGCGGTCAGCATGAGCGGGTCGAACATCGCGCTCAATTTCGCGACTGGCACCGACACGCTGAATCTCACCAGTGGCGGCCTCATCGGGCCGAACAACAACCAGTCGATCGGCGCGACGCTCGACTCCGGCCGGCTCACCGCGGGTGGCGCTGCCCCGGGGTCGAACTCCGATCTCTGCGTCTTCAACCGCGCCAACACGCTGACGATCAATTCCCGGATCATCGACAACGTCAATGGCGGCGGCTCCGCGGTGCGCGCGGTCTTCACCGCGAGCGGGGGCGCGATCACGCTGGTCAATCCGAACAACAGCTACACCGGCGGGACGGTCGTGAATGGCGGCACGCTGAACTTGAGCAATGCGGTGGCCACCGCCGTCATCCCGGCGGGCGGTCTCGAACTCAATGCTGCCGTAGTGACGATGAACAACTCCGCGGGCCAGATCGCCGCGGCCAATGTGGTGACCCTCAACGGCTCTTCGGCCTTGAATCTCTACGGCGACAACACGGTCGCGGGCCTCGTCTTCAATAACCAGGGCGGAGGCGCTCCGAGCATCGGTCAGACCACCGCGGCGAATGCAGGCGCCGGGGCGATCGGCGTGCTGACCATCGGCGCGGCCGGCGTCGTCGCGACTTCATCGAACGTCGGGAGCACCAGCATCCTTCTCGGGCGCATGGATTTTGGCACTACCCCGAACACGATCACGGTCGATCCGATCATGGTGAATGGGATCGAAGTCGCTCCCTTGCAGGCTGCGCTGGATCTTCGCGGCCTGGTCGGTTCGAGCGGTGGCATCACCAAGCTGGGCGCCGGCGTGTTGCAAGTGACTTCGCAGCAAGTGGCCACCGGCGCTTTCACGGTCGCGGCGGGCGGACTGCGCATCGGCACCACCAATGCCGGCTCGCGCTATTCCGCCTACACCCTCGATGCGGGCACGACGCTCAATCTCAACGGACAGGTGACGACCCTCGGGTCGCTTGCCGGGAGCGGCACGGTCTTCAACAGCGGCGGCGCCAACACCCTCTCGGTCGGTTTCAACAACACCTCGACGACCTTCTCCGGCCAGCTCTCCCGCTACAATGACGCGGTGCTGAACGCGGTCGCCCTCCAGAAGATCGGCACCGGCGTGATGACCATGGCCTCGGCCCAGAACTTCGCCACGGGGACCACCGGGACGATCACCGTCAGCGGTGGCGGACTGCGCTACGCGAGTGCGGGTGCGGCCTTCGCCGGCACCACCGGCGTCGGTGGCAGCGGCGGCGGCGTCTTCACCGTCAATACGGGAGGGACGCTCACGGTGGACAACAGCCTCGCTTCCGGGAGCAACGTCAATCATCGCCTGGGCTTGAACCTTGTGGGCACCCTCAACCTCCAGGGAGGGGCGCTCACGATCGAGGGCAATGGCAATGACGCCAGCGATACGATCGAAAACATTGCCACCTTCAACCTGGCGAATGGCGGCGGCATCGTCACGCTGAAGGCGAACGCGGGCTCTCAGTTGAATCTGGCGCTGGGCACCCTGAGCGGGGAAAACGCCACGGGCACCGGGCTCATCCGCGGCATCGACGCCACGGCGGCCGCCGGCAATGCGACGCTGACCATCGCCACGCCGAACCTCATCGGCGGACAGGGCACGGGTCTCAATGGCAGCAGCACGATGCCGGTGCGTCGGGATCTTCTCGCCGATGCCTCCGTCACCGGGCTCGGGACCGGATTCCTGGTAAGGGATACCACGACCGGTGCGTATCGCGCGCTCGGCGGCGCTGCCGGCCTCGCTTCGACGGAGTACAATTTGACGCCGGCGACTTGGGCGGCCACGCAGAACGCGGGCATCAATGCCACGACGGTGTCGCTCGCGGGCAACCGGAGCGCCAATACGCTCACCATCGGCGGCGCCAGCACGCTCGACTCCGCCCTCGCCCCTTCGGCGTTCGGCCTCCACGGCCCCGGTGGCGCGCTCCTCACCCAGAGCCTGGTGATCAATTCGCTCCTCGCTCTCGATGGCAGCGTCGCCGACGTGAATGTCGGCGCGTTGAACGGCACTGCCGGCACGTCGTGGGCGATCCACACGGTGGGAAATGCGGCGCTGACCATGAACGGCTACTTCGGCCTGGGGAACACGGGCGGGTTCATCAAGGCGGGCGCGGGAACGCTCAACTTCAATCGACAGACCCTGCTGACGGGAACGGTCGCGATCAACGGCGGCACGGTGAACCTCAACTCCGGCCAGGACCACACCCTCGTGGTCACGCCAGGGGCGACCACTCCCACGCTCACCGCTTTGAACCTGAACGGGATCGACGCGGTGCTGGATCTCAAGAACTCCGACCAGGCGGTCGGCGCGCTGAGCGCGGTCAACCCGCTCCCTGGAAATGGCGGCACGGTCACCAATTCCGGCGGCAGTACCGTCACCCTGAGCACCGCTGGCGGCACGTTCTCGGGCGTGATCTCGGGGAATGTCGCCTTCACCCGCGCGGGCAGCGCCACGACTCTGCTGACGAACGCGAATACCTACAACGGCGCGACCATCGTGCGCGGTGGCATTCTCCAGCTCCGGGATTCCGGTTCGATCCTCGCCAGCCCTTCGCTCAATCTCCAGTACGGCACCCTTTTCGTCGATCAGTTCGGGCTGAATCCGGCGGGCAATCTCGATCCGGCGCGGATCTCCGCCTCGGCTCCCGTGACGCTGCAGGGCGGCACGCTCACGCTCAATGGCGCGGGTTCCGTGGATTCCACGCTAACGGTCGGCAGCGTGACGGTGACGGGCGGCGGCAACACGATCAACGTGCTGCCATCGCAGTTTACGGGCGGCACCGCGAAGATCACCATCGGCAACCTGGTGCGCACGGCCAATCAGAGCGTCGTCAACTTCAACGGCTTCGCGGGAACGTCGAGTTCGCTCGGTGGCCAGGGGCTGAACCTGAACGGGGATGTCATTCTCAATCAGATCAACGGTTCGAATTTCACCGCCGCCAACCTGAACCGCGGACTCATCGGCGGCTGGGCGGTGGCCGACGCGAACACCTTCGCCACCTATGTGAATGGCTACGGTGTCTCCCAGATGGGCGTGACGGCGCAGGGCATCGTGGCCCCTGCATTCACGAGCGGGACGCTCGACAGCGCGACGGTGATCACCGGCAACTACTCCGACGGCGGCACGGCCCGCACCTTGACGGGGACCAAGGCGGCAAACTCGTGGCGGGTGAGCACGTCCACCGCGACGACCTACACGCTGAGCGCGAATACCGCGGTGACTCTGGGAGTCGGCCTCATCACTAATTCGAATGCCGCCATCAACTTCACCGGCACCGACGCCACCTCGACGATCACCGCCGAGACCGCGGGTTCGGATCTCGTCGTCTTCGTCAATCAGAACACCACCTCCATCGGCGCCAAACTCATCGGCGACATGAACCTCGTGAAGAGCGGCGGAGCCACCCTCGCCCTCAACAACTCTGCGGCCGTGGGCGGCAACACCTTCACGGGCGGCACGTTCGTCCAGCAGGGTACCTTGAATCTGAATGCGGCGGCCGGGGTGGTGACGGTCCCGGGAGATCTCACCATCAATAACGCGGCCGTAACGATGAACACCACCGCGCCCGGCCAAATCGCGGCGACCAGCAACGTGAGCATCAACGGCGGCGGCACGCTGACCTTCCCGAACTACGCGAGCGCGGCGGCCAATACGCTCGCGAGCCTCTCCTTCAACAACACGGGTGGCACGGGCAATCCAACCGTCTCCCTCGGCACACCCACGACGGGGAACAGCCATACGCTCGTGCTCACGGCGGCGGACGCGATCACCTCTTCGAACGACAGCTTCGCCACCACGCCGGTCATCAGCACCGGATCGGCCACCTTGACGGCCCTGCAGTTCAGCAACGCCAACCCGGTGATCACCACCTCGGGCCTGTCGCCGAACTCGCTGACCATCTCCGCGACCATCACGCCCCATGCCGGCATGACCGGACCGCTGTCGAAGTCCGGCCTCGGTTCGCTGGCCCTCAGCGGGGCAAATACCTTCAACACCGGGTTCAACCTCAATCAGGGCAGCCTGATCTTCGGAGCGAACAGCGCCGGCACACTCCCGACCGTCACCAGCGGCCCGATCGGCACGGGCACCCTGGCCATCGCCGGCGGCACCACGCTGCTCAGCGACGGCACGGTGCGGACGATCGGTAACGCCACGACGGTGAATGGCGATTTCACCATCGGCGGGCGGATCGCGGGGAATGGCGTGACGCTCTCCGGGGCGATGCAACTCGGCACCGCCGGGCGCACTCTCACGGTGACCAGCCCGGCGGTCACGGCCACGATCAGCGGCGCCATCACCAGCACCGCGACCGGGATCGCGCTGACCAAAGCTGGCGCCGGCACGCTCGTGCTGACCCGCCATGCGGGAACCGACTTCGGCGGAGCCGGGGTAGCCGTGACCGGCGGGATCTTCAAGGCCGCTGGCGCGGACAATGCCATCCCGATCGCGAGCGCGATGGCGGTGAGCGCCGGCGCGGGCTACGACCTGAACGGATTCAACCAGACGCTGGATGGAATCAGCGGCGCAGGTTTCATCACCAATTCGGCCAATAACACCCGCACCCTGGCAATCGACAGCGCGGCCAACAACAGCAGCTTCAGCGGGGTCCTCACCGACAACCGGATCGCGCAGTCCGCCAGCCGCCTCGCAGTCGTCAAGAACGGCGCCGCCACCCTGACCTTCGACGGAGGCGAGGCCAACACCTACTCCGGTCTCACCACGGTGACCGCGGGCCGCCTGGACCTGAACAAGACTCCGAACGTCAACGCGATCATCGGCGACGGGGCTTCCAGCAAGGTGACCGCGGATGTGCTCATCGACGGCGGTGAACTGAGGCTCGCGGGCAACCACCAGTTGGACGACTCGGTGTTCGTCAACATGACCTCGGGCACCTTCAACGTGAACGGACGGACGGACACCGTCTTCCACTTTGCCAACTCCGGCGGCGCCTACCGCTCTTCCCGCGGCAGCGCCTTGACGGTGATCGATCCGACCTGGTCCGGGGGTTCCAACGACGTCTTCGGCAATGACGTTTACGGCGATCTCACCATCTCCGGCGGGACCAATACTATCCACGGCGATGAGACCACCGGACTCGGCGCCGGCAGCATCACGGTCGGAGCGGGCGGCCTCACCTTCTCCGGCACCGCGAGCCCGAGCCTGATCGTCAGCTCCGACAGCGGCGCCCAGGCCAATGCCGCTCGGCTCATGCTGAACGGGAACGTCAGCTTCACGGGAACCAGCGGCACAGCGACCATCACAAACGGCGTGGCCCTCCAGTCCAATGGAGTCACCCCCGTCGATGGCAGCGCCGGCCCATTTGCCGGCACCGTGGATCTCGGGGCGTCGAGTCGGACCTTCACCATCGCCGATGGCTCGGCCGCGGCCGACATGGACATCGGCGCTCGCATCGCCGGGAATGGCGGCCTCGTCAAAGCCGGCGCCGGCACGCTGCTCCTCTCCGGCAGCGGGTCCGCCGCCAGTCCCTTCACCGGGCCGACCATCGTCACCGCGGGCACGCTGGAGATCCGCGGCAGCATCAGCGGCACGTCCGCGCTAGAGCTCGATCCGGGTGCCAGCGTGCTCATCAGCGGGATCGGCGGCGAGCGGATCAATGACGCCGCGACAGTCGATTTGAACGGCGGAACGCTGGCCTTTTCGGGAAGCTTGAGCGGGATCACCGAGACGCTCGGCGCGCTGTCTTTGAACGCGAACTCGATCCTCGATTTCGGGCTCGGCGACACGAATACGTTCCTGTTTGGCAACCTGGCCATCGCCGGCTCGGCCACCCTCTCGATCTACAACTGGACGGGCACGGGCTACGCCCTCCCGCCCGAAGCCGACACCGTGGAGAACGGCCATCTCGCTTCCCAGGATCGGCTGCTCTTCGGCCAGGATGTGTCGGGACAGGCGCTGTCGCAAATCAGCTTCTACTCCGACAATGGACTCACCCTGATCGGCAGCGGTGCCCAGATTGATTTTGGCTCGAACTTCGAGATCGTGCCGGTGCCCGAACCTTCCTCCATGGCATTGCTCGGCGCCGCAGGGTTGCTCGCCTTCGGGAGCTATCGTCATCGCCGCCGCCTGGCGCGGACGAGGAGCCAGCGGAGTTAGGGAACGCGCGCGGTTAGCCGGGTCGTCTGCCGTTCGTCCGCCGGATGGCCGGAGCGTACTCGCGGACGTGGCTTGGCAAAAAGGAATACAACGAACAGCCTCGCGCTGAGTTTACCCCGCACCCCCATGAACCGATTCATTCTCCCCGCCCTGCTTGTCCTCACGTTCGTCTCTGGCGTCGGCGCATCCGCGGCAGAGCCGGCCCGGCCCAACATCATTTTCATCCTCGCCGACGACCTCGGCTACGGCGACGTGAAGTGCCTGAATCCGCAGGGCAAGATCGCGACGCCGCACCTCGATCGGCTCGCCGCGGGCGGGATGATTTTCACCGACGCGCATTCGAGCTCCGCGGTCTGTTCGCCGACGCGCTACGGCATTCTCACCGGCCGCTACAACTGGCGCTCGCGGCTGAAGAGCGGGGTGCTCGGCGGCCTCAGCCCGCGGCTGATCGAGGAGCGGCGGATGACGGTCGCTTCCTTGCTGAAGCAACACGGCTACACGACGACGTGCATCGGCAAGTGGCATCTCGGCCTGGCCTGGGTGAAATTTCCCGGCAAGGAAGTCTCGGAGCTGAATATCGAAAGGCCCGAGCAGGTCGGGAGCGTGGACTTTGCCAAGCCGTTCACGAATGGGCCGCTCGCAGTCGGCTTCGATTCCTACTTTGGCATCGCCGCCTCGCTCGACATGGTGCCGTACACCTTTCTCGAAAATGACCGCGTCACGAAGCTGCCGACGGAGACGCAGAAGTTCGTGATGATGACCGGCCGCGAAGGGGGAGCCACGCGGGAGGGCCCGACGGCGCCGGGCTTCACCACTGAGGGAGTGCTGCCGGCGCTGACACGGCGGGCCGTGGAGTTCATCGGCCTGCACGCGGCGGAGGCAAAGGCGGGCAAGCCGTTCTTTATCTACATGCCGCTCAATGCGCCGCACACGCCGATCGCGCCGACCGCGGAGTGGCTGGGCAAGAGCGGGCTGAATCCGTACGCGGACTTTGTGATGCAGACGGACTGGAGCATCGGGCAGGTGATGGAGGCGGTGGAAAAGGGCGGGATCGCGGCGGACACGCTGATCATCGTGACGAGTGACAATGGGTGTTCGCCTCAGGCGAAGTTCGAGGAACTGGCGGCGAAGGGGCACAACCCGAACTCCGTCTTCCGCGGCAACAAGGCGGACATCTACGACGGCGGACATCATGTGCCTTATCTCGTGCGCTGGCCGGCGCGGGTGAAGGCGGGGACGCGCAGCGATCAGATCGTGTGCCTCAATGACTTCATGGCGACCTGCGCGGCGATCGTCGGCGCGAAGCTGCCGGACACCGCGGGCGAGGATAGCGTGAGCCTGCTCCCGGCGATGGAAGGCCGTGCGGAAAAGCCGCTGCGCGAGGCGCTCGTGCACCACTCGATCAATGGGTCGTTTGCGATCCGGCAGGGAAACTGGAAGCTGGCACTCTGCGCCGACTCCGGTGGGTGGAGTGAGCCTCGGCCGGGGAAGGCGCCGGCCGGTTCACCGGCGGTGCAACTCTACGATCTTTCCGCCGACATCGGCGAGAAGCGCAACGTGCAGGCCGAGCATCCCGAGATCGTCGCGCGCCTCACGAAGCTGCTCGAGAAGTATGTCGCCGACGGCCGCAGCACGCCCGGCGCGCCTCAGCAAAACACCGGCGCAGTGGACATCCATCATCCCGCTGCGCGTAAAAGATAGCCCAGTCATCCTTCGACTGCGCTCCGCCCACCTTTCCACCTCCGCTCCACTCAGGATGACAGGTTGTTTTCGTTGCGGCCAATCTTCTGAACCGCGCATTGACTAATTAGCCTCCCCTCGCCCTAACTCGCCTTATGTTCCTCCGTTGCCTCCTCCTCTCTCTCGTTGCGTTGGTTCCCGCACTTCGTGGTGCCGATGCCAAACGCCCGAACATCGTCTTCATCTTCTCGGACGACCATGCCTACCAGGCGCTCAGCGCCTATGGCGATCCGCGCAAGCTGCTCGACACGCCAAACCTCGACCGCATCGCAAAGGAAGGTGTGCGCTTCAATCGCTGCGTGGTGCCAAACTCGATCTGCGGTCCGAGCAGGGCGACCGTGCTCACCGGAAAATACAATCACCTCAACGGCTACGTGAATAACTCGAACAGTAACTTCGACAGTTCGCAGATGACCTTTCCGAAATTGATGCAGGCGGCGGGTTACCAGACCGCGATCATCGGCAAGTGGCATCTCGGAAGCGACCCGACCGGGTTCGACTTCTGGCAGGTCCTCCCAGGGCAGGGCGTGTATTACAATCCGCCCATGATCCGCAACGGTGAGCGGATCAAGATCGATGGCTATGTTACCGACATCATTACCGATGCCTCGCTCGACTGGCTGAAGGGTCGCGATAAGTCGAAGCCCTTCGTGCTGATGTGTCAGCAGAAGGCGCCGCATCGCGAGTGGGAGCCACCGCTTCGCCATCTCGGTCACGACAAGGACCGCAAGTATGCCGAGCCAGCGACGCTCTTCGACGACTACAAAGGCCGCGGGATCGCCGAGCGCGATCAGGACATGACGATCGAGAAGACGATGACCGAACGGGATCTCAAGCTGGTGACCCCAGGGCAGCTCACTCCCGAGCAGCGCAAAGCGTGGGATGCCTATTACGTGCCGCGTAACGAGGCTTTTCGCAAAGCCAACCTATCCGGCAAGGAACTCGTCTCGTGGAAATATCAGCGTTACATGCACGACTATCTCGGCTGCGTGAAAGCGGTCGATGACGGCGTGGGCCGGGTGCTCAAGTATCTCGATGACGAGGGACTCGCGGAGAACACCCTCGTGATCTATTCCGCCGACCAGGGTTTCTTCCTCGGCGAACATGGGTGGTTCGACAAACGCTGGATCTTCGAGGAGTCGCTGCGCACGCCGCTGCTCGTCCGCTGGCCGGGCGTGGCCAAGGCGGGCCTGGTAAACAACGACATCGTCTCGAACCTGGACTACGCGGAAACCATCCTCGATGCCGCCGGGATCCCGGTGCCCGCGGAGATGCAGGGCCGGAGTCTCGTGCCGCTGCTCAAGGGAACGACGCCGCCCGATTGGCGAAAGAGCTTCTACTACCAGTATTACGAATACCCCACGCCGCATCGCGTGCGCCCGCACTACGGCGTGGTGACCGATCGCTACAAGCTCGTCCATTTCTTTGGGACGAAGGATGAATACTGGGAGTTATTCGATCTGAAGGAGGATCCGCATGAACTGCGCAGCGTCTTCGGCAACACCGAATACGCCGACACGCAGAAGAAGCTGGAGACCGAACTGAAGCGGCTCCGGGTGGAACTCAAGGTGCCCGAGGTGACGCCGGCGAAGTGGTTTGGCAACAAGCCGATTGATGGTGCGAATTAGGGATGGGTCCAAAACTCAACAATCCGTCATTCCGACCGGAGCGTAGCGGAGTGGAGGAATCTCTCGCATCCGCGGGCAGCGG
>JANOAZ010000111.1:0-6290 GCA_031411395.1 Chthoniobacteraceae bacterium | reverse complement strand
ATGGGAGCAAGAGCAAGAGCATGACAAAGAGGATGAGCAGGGTGCCCTTCGGAGTTTTTAGGCGCCGGCTTACGCTCCCAACGCCGCGCTCAGGATGACGGGTCGTTCGGCAGTCGCTCTACAGCCAGCCGTGCGGCCGGCGGCCCGCCTACCGCAGGTAGTCGAGCAACGAGACGCGCATCACCTGCGCCCCTACTTGCAGCGCCGCCTGATAGGCCGTCTGCGTCTGCGTCAGCTTCACGATCGTCTCCGAAAGGTCCGCGTCGGTCTCCTTGGAGGTCAGTTTTTCCAGCTCGGAAAAGCGGGCCTCGTTCTGCGCCTGATCCCCCTCGAGGCGCGTCTGTGTCGAGGCGAGGTCACCGACGGCTCCGAGGATCTGATCCTCGGAGGCGCGCAGAGCCGGCTGCGCAGCCTGCACAGCGCCCGCGCTGCCGCTCTGCAGGGCATCGCGCATCGCCACGAGGTTGTTGATGAAATTGCCCAGCTCCTGATTCGACGCCGGCGTGTTGAAGGGCGAAATCTTCGCCCCCTCGCCGATGTGAAATTCCGCCGAGGTCGCCGCGCCCGCGTAGGTCACGCCCGTGATCTGGCCGGCCGCATCGCGCGTCGCGGCAAAGGGCGCGGTGTCCGTCTTCACTCCGCCAAAAAGATGCTCGCCCGCGTACTGCGAATTCACCATCTGCAGCCCGTGCTCGATGAGCTGGTTCAACTCCTTCGCGTAGCTCTGCGCCGCCGAGGGGTCGGATAGCAGGACCCCCGTCCCCAGGACACCGATCTCGCCGGCCCGATCGGACACCTTCTTGAGTTCGCTGACTGCCGAGTAAGTCGTCTGGCTGATCTCCAGGCCACGATCCGCATTGCGTGAATACTGCTGGATGCGCTGCTTCTCCGCCTGCATCTCCAGCACCCGGGCCGCGGGGGCCGGGTCGTCGCTCGGGCGCGTGATCCGCTGGCCGGTGGAGACCTCGTTTTGCAGTCCCGCCTGGCGCGAATTGAGGCGCTGGAGGTGGCCCAGCAGGTTGTCCGAATTGTTGAGGTCTGGAATACGCATGGCAGCGATCAGCGAGCGGTATTGAGCAGGGTCTCGAGCATCGTATCGATGACGCCGATCACCCGCGACGACGCCTGGAAGGCACGTTGAAATTTCATCAGGTCCGCCACTTCCTCATCCATCGACACACCGCTCACCGCATCCCGCTGCTGGGTGATCATGCCCTGGATGATCTCCTGGTCCGCCAGCTTCGAATCCACGCCCACGATCGTCTCGCCGAAGCCGCTTACGGTCCGATTGTAGAATCCGCCGATGGTGCCATCGACCAGATCCCCGCCCGCGGTAGAAAACTTCTTCTGCGCGACCTCCGCCACCGCGAGCGCGAGTTCGTTGGCGCCCGCATTCCCCGAGTCGGTCGTCTTGAGCGTCGTGTAACTCAGCGTCGGGTCGAGCTGGATGATGCCGGTGGATGGCGGGATGGTGAAAAAGTTGCCCGTCGCGGCGGTCGGATTGTAGGCGGTGTTGACCGCGGTCGCGAACTGATCGGCCGTGAGCTTCACGTCATCGCGGAGCTGCTGGATGGCTCCGTCGCGGGCGCTCAGGCTCCCCTGCAACGAACCGCCGGACAGCGCCAGCGTGGTGCCGACCGATCCGCCCGTGAAACTCGTGCCGTTAAATGCGAAGCTGCCCATGGCGTTGACCCCATTCACGAGAACCACGTCCGCGCCGCCCGTGTCCTTCGCCGTGATCTGCACCTGCCCGTTCGATCCGGGGATCGTGGTCGCGGTGAAATTCATGTATTTGCCGAGCTCCTCGAGCCGCATCTGCCGCTGGTCGCGCAGATCGAGCGCCGACCCCGGCGCGCTGATCTCGTAGCTCGCGATCTCCTTGTTCAGATCGGCGATCTGTTTGAGCAAATTGTCCGCGGTCGTGACGTCGGTGCCGATCTGCTCCGTGAGATCCGATTGCAGGCCGGAGAGCCGCTGATCGGCGAGGTTGAACTTGCTCACGAGCGCCTCCGCCTTTTGCAGCAGCACCTGCCTGGCACCCGCCTCGTTTGGAGCAGCGGCCACGTTGTCGAAGGCGTTGAAGAATTCGTTGAGCGCGGAGGAAAGCCCATTGGTCGAGCCCGCCGAGTCGCCGATGAACGCGGAGTCCGACGAGCGGTCGATCTGTTCCCCCAGCGCCGACTCCGCCTTGTCGTAGGCCGCCCGCTGCGCCGTCAGATACGACGTCTGCGAAGATTCACGAATGACCTGGCGGTCGAGAAGCGCATCGCGGATTTGCTTCACCCCGAGCGCCTCGACGCCGGTTCCTCGCGGACCATCCGCGGTCTGCACCACGGCCCGGTCCCCGAGAATCACCCGCTGCCGGGCGTAGCCGGGCGTGTTGACGTTCGCGATATTGCGGCCCGCCACCTGCACGCCGGTCTGATGGGCGGCGAGGGCGCGGGAAGAAGCAATGAGGTCTCCAAGAAGTCCGGCCATAAATCAGGTATGCACCACCCACCGTGAACTGGCTTCGCGGACGCCGAAGAGCGAACGCCCATCGGCGCCGTACACCTTGTGCATGGTTTCGGGATGAAGTTGATGGAGCACCTCCTGCATTACCTCGATCGAGCGGGCGAGCAGCATCTGGTTCTGCTGCGCGCGGCGGCGGGCGCGAGTGACGAGGCTGTTGATTTCATCGATCAAGGCTTCGAGGAGCGGTTGAATCGGCTGCCGGAAAAAGCGGAGCATTTCCCGCAACGTGCTCGCGGGCTGGTGCAGCTTGAGCGCGAGCGTCGAGACGAACTCCTCCCGCGTCTCCCGGCGCACGTGGATCATGCGCATCTGGTCATTGATCGACGTGTTGATCTCCAGCACCCGATCGGGCGCGCGCTCGACGATGGCCGCCTGCTGATCCTCCAGCAGCGCGAGCAGTCCGCCGTATTCCTCCATCTCCGCGCGCAGCAACTCGATGAGCAGTTCCTTCGGCTCCACGGCTTCGTCCGTCATCGCGAGCATTCCGCTCATGGCTGCTCCTTTCCGAGTTGCGCCTGGATCACCGAGGAAAGTCCGAGTCCGCCGCCCTTGCTGAGGCTGTCGGCGAGGGTGTCGGTCAAAAGATACCCATAGACCTGGCCCGAGGGTCCGCCTTCGAGGAGCGGCTTCATCGATTCGCCGAGAAACTGCCGGAGCAGGATGCTTTCAAACTGCCGCGATGCCTCCGCGAGCTTCCCGGGAGCCTGCGGCAGGGCCGCGGGTTCCGGCCGGTTCGCGGCCGTAAGCGCGGACGAAATGGCGGGGATTTGCATAACTCAGTTCAGCACGAGGTCAGCTTGAAGCGCGCCAGCCCGCTTCATACTTTGGAAAATCGCCATCATGTCCCGGGTGGAAAGTCCGAGCGCATTCAAGGCCGAGGCCACCTGCTGGATCGTGGGAGTTTCGTCCACCACCTTGAATCCTCCCTTCTGTTCGGTGACATCGGTCTTGGTGCCCGGCACCACCACGGTCTCGCCTCTGCCAAAGGCATTCGGCTGGCTCACGCCCAGGCTCGACGCGATCGTGATCGTCAGCGAGCCGTGGCTCACCGCGACGGTCGAGATGCGGACATTGGAAGTGGCGATGATCGTCCCGGTGCGTTCATTGATCACCACGCGGGCGACATTATCCGCCTCCACCTCGATGGCGCCGAGCGAGGCGATGAAGTTCACCTCGTAACCGTCGTAGGCATCGGGCACGCAGATGTTCACGGTCGAGGAATTCTTCGCCAGCGCACTTTTCGGGAAGACGTTGTTGATCGCCTCAGCGATCCGCGCAGCGGAAGCGAAATCCGGATTGAGCAGGAGCAACTGGACCGCGCGATCCGTGACGATCTCCGTCGCGATCTCCCGCTCGACCAGCACCCCGCCGGAGACCGTGCCGACGGTCGGATGATTTTTTTGGACCGTTGCGCCACCGGCTCCACCTTCGCCGCCGAGAAAACCACCCACCGCGAGCGCCCCCTGCGCCACGGCATAGACCATTTCATCGGCGCCCATCAGCGGTGTCTGAATGAGGATGCCTCCCTGGATCGTCTTGGCATCGCCGATCGCCGACACCGTCACGTCGATTCGCGTGCCCGGCTTGGCAAAGGCCGGAATATCCGCCGTCACCATCACCGCCGCCACGTTGTCCGACTTGATCGTATTCGGCGGCACGTTCACCCCAAACCGCTGCAAGGCATTCGCCACGCTCTGCACGGTGTAGGAAAGTTTGCTGTCGCCTTTGCTCGCCAAGCCCACGACGAGGCCGTAGCCGACGAGCTGGTTGTCGCGCCCGCCTTCGACCACGGTGAGGTCCTTGATCCGGGACGCGTGGGCGGAAACGGCCAGGCCGAGGCAGATCAGCAGCGGCAGAGTTCTGGAGAAGATTTTGGTCACGATCAAAACGGGTTCAGCTTGTCGTTGAGTCGCAGCAGCCAGCCCTTCTTTTGCGCGTCGGTAAGCACGCCTTCCGCCACGATGTCGATCCGGGCGTCGGCCATGTTGCTCGAGATCACCGTATTGTCCGGCTGAATGTCGTAAGGGCGGATGACCCCGCGCAACGACGCAAACTGCCGCTCTTTTGAAAACGAAATCTGCCGGATGCCTTCGACCACGAGATTGCCATTGGGCAGCACGTCGATGATCTGCACCGCGGCCCGCGTCGCGATCGTCTGCGTGTTCTTGATCTCACCCCCGCCGGTGTAGTCGTTCGACCCGGAGACCGGCAGGCTCGGCGCCGTCGGCAGCGTGATGTTGTAATCCTTGGGCATGTTTTCCCCGATCTGCTTGCTGAAGATTTTGCTCGGGAGATTGCCCAGGAATTGGTTCAGGAGATTGCTCGCCACGCCTTCCGGGCCGGACTTGCTCGTCTTGTCGGTCTTGAGTCGCAGGCTGTTGCTCAGCGTCGCCGTCTCCTGCACCACGATCGTGACGATGTCGCCCACCCGGCGCGCACGCTTGTCGGCAAACATCCCGCGCTCATCGGTCACGCCATCCTTCCACAATGAACCCGCCTGGACCGGAAACGCCGCCAGAATGAGCAGGCCGAGGCCGAGCGTCGCAAGGCGACCGCGGATGACGCGGATGAAACGGATGACGCGGATTCTTGGGAAAACCAATCCGCGCAATCCGGTTAGTCCGCGTAATCCGCGGCTTCTTTCCCGCCGCTGTTTGGAGTCGTCGTGCATGGCATTAGAACTGAACCTGGACTTTGCTTTCATGAGTGATTTGGCCGCTGAATTCCTTGTGACTTTCGAGATTGCGCAGCCGGATCAGCGAACCCGCCGCGCCCGCCTCCAGGGCGAGCGCCTTCATGCTGATCGCCATCAGGCCCTGCCGCGCGACGACCTCCACCATTTGCCCTTTGCGCACGACCGGCCGCTCGGCCACATCGCGCCGCTGTAGCAGCCGCGGTGAGGTGATCGGCTGAGTCGTGTCCAGCGTCGAGGGGTCCACGTCCGTGGAGATGAAAGGCTGGCGGTCGCGCAGGACATCCACCTTCTGCGCGGTGAGCACCGAACGAACGAGCGGCTGCCCGCGCTCGATGCGGCCGGTCACCGCCCACATCTCCTGCAAAAGCTGCGCGCGCACCGCCAGCGGCCACTCGCCCACGGTTTCCGCGGCGGAGACCACCTTCACCTTCACGATGAAACTGCTCGCGAGGCCATCCGGCGGCGCGTCCGTCACCGTCACGCTGAAATCATCGGCCGGCATCGCGACCGCCGGCCACGGGCGCACGAAGGTCAGCTTCAGTTCGCCGTTCACGCCGAAGCGCACGGACAGTTCCTTTTCGAGCTCGCGGAGCAAAGATTCGCCATCGAGGAAATGCCGCCCGGATTCCAACTGGAGGCGCTTCACCACGCGATCGAGTCCCGCACTGCCCGCCTGCGCGAGCCCGTTCGAGAGCTGGACCGGTTCGAGCAAGCCGGCGAGCTGCGCCTGTGCGACGCCCGCCAGCAAAAGGATCGCGATGCAGACGTGCCGGATCATCGTTTGATCTGGTTCGCCCGCTCCATCATTTCGTCCGACGCCTGGATCGACTTCGAATTGATCTCATACGCCCGCTGCGCCTGGATCATGTTCACCATTTCTTCGACGATGTTGACGTTTGAAGACTCGATGAAGCCTTGCTGAATCGCGCCGAATCCCGCCTCCCCCGGATTGCCCGTTTCGGCCGTGCCGCTCCCGGTCGTTTCCTCATAAAGTTTACCCCCCAGGGGGCGCAGCCCCCCAGGGATAGCGACACGGGAAAGCTGGATGAGGGAGCGCAGGTTTCCAATAGTGCTCGGAACC
>JANOAZ010000110.1:0-5265 GCA_031411395.1 Chthoniobacteraceae bacterium | reverse complement strand
GCCGCCGCGCGCGACGGGAATCGTGTCGCCGAAGAACGTCGAGATCGCGCCGGCGTAATACTCGAAGACGCGGGCGCCCAGCGCCGCTTCGTCCCGCGCGTCGGTGATCGGCTTGCCGATGTTGCGCGACTCGATCGCGGCGATTTCCTCCGCGTGTTCGCGCAGCTTTTTCGCGACCGCGAAAAGAATCTCCGCGCGTTTGCCGGGCGGCAAATCGCGCCAGCCGCTCTCGAACGCACGCTGCGCGCCGGCCAGCGCATGATCCACCTCGCAGAAACCCGCGGCGGAAATCTCGGTGAACGGCTCCTCGTTCGCCGGGTCGATGAGTTGCAGTCGGCGCCCTTCGCGAGGAGCGCAGGATTTCCCGTCGATGAATGGATTCTGCGGAAACATCACAACGCGCGTTCGTAAAGGCTGCGCAAATCCCCGCGAGTAACCGGCACCGGATTCGTCGCGTGGCAACTGTCCTCGAACGCCTGGTCGGCGAGCGCATCGAGCTTTGATTCATCGACCCCGTGCGCCCGCAGCCCCGGCTTGATCCCGATGTCCTCCAGGAGCGCGCGTACCGCCGCGATGGTGTCCGCGTCGTTCGGATCGCTGCGCCCGAGCGCGATGCCGATGCGCCGATAGACGCCCGGTTTGCGCTCCGCGTTGAAGTCCATCACGAACGGCAGGCAGAGCGCGTTGGCGAGTCCGTGATGCAGGCCGCACAACGACGACAGCGGATGCGCGAGCGAGTGAGTCGCACCGAGATCTTTTTGGAACGCGATGCCGCCCATGGCCGCTGCGACCTGCATCCGGCCGCGCGCATCGAGGTCGCTGCCGTCCTTCACCGCGCGGACCAGCGCGCCCGAGATCAGGTGAATTCCCTCCAGCGCGATGCCATCGCAGAGCGGATGAAAGACCGGCGAGGTGAACGACTCGATGCAATGGGTCAAGGCATCGGCGCCGGTCGCGGCGGTGAGCTTCGGCGGCAGCTCGCGGGTGAATTCCGGATCGAGAACGACGAGGCTCGCGAGCAGCGCGGGATGGAAAATGACGCGCTTGCGATGCTCCATGATGATCACCGAACTGCGCCCCACCTCGCTCCCGGTTCCGGCGGTGGTGGGGATCGCGATGAGCGGTGCGAGCCCGCTCCAATCCGCGTCGTAGTCGAATTCCCGAAGCATCATTTCCGGTCGTTTAATACGGAGTCGGACCGCCTTCCCGACGTCGAGCGCACTCCCGCCGCCGAACGCGATCACGGCGTCGCAGTCATTTTCCCGGAACGCGCGGAAGGCGCCTTCCACGTCTTCCTCGACGGGATTCGGATGCACATCCCCGAAGATCGCGGCTTCACCGAGGGCCTCGTTCAGCAGTGTGAAGGCGTTGGTTTTCAGCAGGCCCGCATCGGTGACGACGAGCGGCCGTGCGCAGCGCGATCGCGCGAGGGCGTCGCGAATCCCGCTGCGCGCGCCGACTCCGAAGCACGTCGTTGTCGGAAAAGAAAACGTCGAGAGCATCGCTACCGGGTGTTTGCGGTGGCTTCGCGTTCCTTGCTCAAAGGCGCGCTCCACGGGCCGCGCATGTCCTCCACGAACCAACGCTTTGCCTTCGCGGCTTTGCCGATCTTCGTCGCGGCGCAACGTTGCACGAGCGCTTGAAAGCATTTGTCGGCCAGCTTCGGGTCGCGGTCCTTCATCCATGCGCCGGTGGTGTTGAGCACGTCGGCGAGATCCTCGCTGCCATCGGCGAGCAGGCCGGCCGCTTTCCAGGCGAGGCCGGCGGCGACGTGGCGATAGTGGAAGCGCCGCGACGGTTGTGGCCGGCTCTGGACGAGGCGCTGTTTTTCCGCGGCGGTGGCGGGGATGCTCAGCTTGATGGGCGTCTTTTTGATCACCTCTTTCTTCCCATCGGACTCGAACGAGAGGCGCACTCCCTCGCCGCGCTCGATATCGAGTTCGCCCGGCGGGAAGTTGCCGCCGCTCACGAAGCCATCGGGCTCCACTTCGGTGCCCATGAGTTCCATGCCATCGTAGCGAGCAAGCCAGGCGGCGGTGAAGATCGCCCTGGCTCGATCGGACTTGGAGCGCTTCGCGTTTTCGCCGTCCTTCAGCGCGGCGACATAGCGATCGAGGACGGTGCGCTGTTCCTTGGGAAAATAGGGGCGGGCGCCGTCGTAGCGATCCTCGCGGACGAGGCGGCGGGCGAGCAGCCAGCGCATGCGCGTGGGGTCATCGGGAGGTGAGTCCTCTTTCGGTGTGGCTGCCGATTCCGGCAGATGCTCGTCCACATATTTCTTCAGCTCATCGGAGGTGAGGACGCGATCGGCGAGGAACGCGGCATCTTCCCAGAGCCTTGCTTGAAGGAAGATCTCCATCGCCTGGACAAACTCGCCGCGCGTCAGGTGCAGCCCGGCGAGATCGCCGGCGGCAGATTGATCGGGAACAAAGATTCTTTCCCCGTACGTGAATTCCGAATCCACAAAAGCCAGCCCATCGGCGCGAACCAGTCGGAGGGCTTTCGCCATGAGTTCTGCGGCTTCGGCGAGCTTGCCTCCGCGCCGGAGCAGCTTGGCTTTGAGCCATAAGGTGGTCGCGGATTCCGCGGGCGCGACTTTCAGCCAGCGCGCGGCTTCGTCGTAAAGGCCACCGGCATAGGCGACCCAGCCGAGGTGGTCGGCGTCTTCGACTTCGCGCAGGCCGGCCTTTTCGATCGTGGCCAGCCAGCGCAGACAGCGCTGCCGGGGTTCGGTCTCGGAGCCTCCGGCGCCGTAACTCCACATCTGCATTTGGGTCTCGGTGGCGAGGACGTGGGCGGTGATCAGGCGGCGGAGGAGCGGGCTGCGCACCGCGTCGTTGAGCCGGGGCTGGATTTCCTTCCCGCGCTTTTCTTCGAGCTTCGTGCGTTCCTCAAAGGGCGCTTCGTCCGGAATCCCATCGTAGTTGATGACTCCCTCGACTGAGGGCCGATCCGGGACCACGGCCTTGAGCGAAACGATCGCGCTATCATCCCCGAGCGCCAACTGGGTGAGGTATAACTTCGCGGCGGCTTCGGCGTGACCTTGCCTTAGTTCGCTCCTTCCTTCCCACCCATAGCTATCGGCCGCGAGACCGAGCGAATCGGCATAACCTTCGCGAGCCAGGGCGCGCACTTGCCGGAACCATTTCACCGCGTCGGGGCTTTTCATCGCCAGGGCCAGCTTGCCGAGCATGAAGGTCGCCCATACGGTGCGGTAGTGGCGTTGTTCCTTGGGCCGCGCGAGCAGCGCGTTCCATGCTTCGCGGGCTTCTTCGAAGTGCGCGGCGCCGAGGCGGAAGGAGTAAGCGCCGCGATGATAGTCAGCAAACTCGGAGGCGAACTCTTCGGGTAAAGACCCAACGGTGTCCGGCTTGGCGGTGCTAACTAGTTTGCGGGCCGCCTCGTGTTGCGCTTTTGCTTTGGCGGGGTCCGAAGGTTTGATTCGACCCGACTTGAGCGCGTTGTCGAAGTCCTTCACATCGCCCTGCTCGGTGAATTTTGTGCGGACAGGCAACTCTCCCTCGGCAGGTTCGTCCGTGGGCGTTTCCGGCGCGATGCGTTTTTCGGGCGCGCTGAATTCCCGGGCCATGCGACGGAGTTCCAGCTCCCAAAAAAACTCCGGCGACATTTCCGCGGCCAATCCTCCGCTGCCGAGCCAGCGGTCTGAGAGGAAGTCGCCGGTGCCAAGGGCGGGCCGACTGAGGATCGCGGTGACGAGGGCGAGACTAGCGAATGATTTCCACATGAAGAACGGGAGGATGATCGAATCGGAGCCAGCCGATAACACGCCGGCTCCCCGGCAGCAATCTTGGAACGGAAACCGTGCTGCGGACGAAGCGGACCTCGTGCGCGTGACGGGTAACGGACCAGCCGCGAAGCGCTTCGACGGCGGGCGGCGCGTCGCCTTCCCAACGCACGACGACGGTGACATCGAGCAGTTCCTCGGCTTCGCCTTGATTGGACAGGCTCAGGTCCACCGGATTTTCTCCCTCGGTCAGAATCTCCAGCCGCCGCGCGGGCGGGCGTCCCTCCATCACCGCGGCGAGGGTGGGCCAGCGCCAGTTCCGCGCGGCGCTATTCACGGGCAGCCGGTACCAAATGATGCCGGTCATCGCCACGGGATGCGCGGTGCGCCAGCCGCCGACGAGGCGAGCGAGCGCGTCGGGGTCCGGGGAAAATTCCACGACGCGCGTTCCCGCCGGCCACGATGGCTGCACGCCATCCAGCGCCATGCCGAGCCGCCGCCCGCCCGGATCGTAACCCACGAGTGCGGAGTAAGTCGGCAGCGAGACGACGAAGGGATGGCCGAGCTTCGCGGCCTCCATCACCCAGCGCTGCGCGCGCGCGGGATCGCACAATGCGGCCCGCTCCCCGCTCGGTCGCGTGGGTACGGAGTGGACTTGCAGGACGTAGCCATCCACGACAGCGATGAGCGCCTTGAACTCGCGCTCGTTCAACCACGCCGGCAGGGCGGTGATGACGAGCCGGGTTGGCCGAATGGCTTCCCGGATCGCGGGCAGCCACTGGCGGTATTGGGCGAGCTTTCGATCCGGGCAATCGAAGTCCACCTGGAATTCCGCACAGGGCACGCCGTGCTCCGCAGCTTCCGCCACGAGCGTGCGCGCGGTGTCCGCGAAGAGGCGCACCTTTTCCCCATCTGCTGCGAGTGGCGCGGCTGAGGGATCGATGCGCAATGCGATACCCACTGGCCGGCCTGCTTCGCGCAGCGCCGCCCAATCGACCGCCGGGCGCTGGACCCGTGGCTGGCCGTCCTGCCACGCGAGATCGGCGCCGAGGACGATCAGGCCGTCGAGGCGCGGGGCGAAATCGCGGACCGCGGCGGCGACCGCGGGGGTCCATTCGCGCTGCCAGAGATATGCGCGCTGCGGGAGCGGCGTGGAGGCGAGAGGCACTTTCCCGCACGCTGCGAGGAGGAGGAGAATTGAGACCGCAGACGACGCGGAAAACGCGGAAGACACGGATGGGGAGGAACGGAGGTCGGCAACACTTACCGCAAGCTCGGGAATGGAGACGACCGCGGATTTCGCGGATTTACGCGGATTAAGAGATGTCCGCCACGAAGACCACGAGCAGGTGCCTCAGAATCCGCGTTAATCCGCGTAATCCGCGGTTTCAAAAAACAAATTTTGGTTTAGCGCCGTCCGTGGAAGGAAATGTCGGATCTCACCCGTTTCCTCGTCCGCGTCTTCTGCGTTCTCCGCGTTATCAGCGGCCAGCTTCATCGCTGGATTCGGGCTGGCCGCT
>JANOAZ010000109.1:0-19379 GCA_031411395.1 Chthoniobacteraceae bacterium | reverse complement strand
GCCAGTAGAGCTCGTTCGCGCCGTCCAACTTTTCCCTCGCCGCGTCACCCGCGCTGCTGAGGCGGTAGGTGCGGCTGAGCATCAGCGCGCGGAGGAATTTCTTCACCGAGCCGCCGCCCTCGGCGAAGCGCGTCGCGAGATGATCGAGCAGTTCCGGATTCGACGGTGCCTCGCCGGTCAGGCCGAAATCGTCCACGGTGCGCACCAGCCCGCGCCCGAAGAGATGCTGCCAGACGCGATTCACAATCACGCGCGACGTCAGCGGATTCTCCGGCGCGATCAGCCACTGCGCGAGTTGCAGCCGTCCGCTGACATTCTCCGGAACCGCGGGCAACGGCGGCAATCCCGCCACCGAAAAAGAGCCTCGCTTCGGCACTTCGCCGAGGTCGTGTGGATCCCCCTTGATGCGGATTGCGCAATCGCGCATTTCCCCTTCGAGCACTCCCATCGCGCGGTCGGGCCGGAAGGCAAACACCGTAGGGTATCCCTTGGTGCGCTGTGCGTCCATCATCGCATCCATCGCCGCGCTCGCGTCCGCATTGGCGGAGGTGCGGCCACGTCCGGCCGCAGTCGAGGGGCTCGCGGCGGCCGTCGGCAGCTTCACCAGACGATCCTCGTCCACATAGCCATTCGGCCCGAGTTCGCCTTTCCCCGCCACACCCGGCCAAGTCTCGGTGCTGTAGAAAATTCCCGCGAGCGCGTAGTAGTCGCTCTGCTTGATCGGATCGGTCTTGTGATTGTGGCACCGGGCGCAAGCCACCGTGAGTCCCAGCACGGCACGCGTCGTCACGTCGATCTGATCGTCCACCCGATCCATCGCGAATTGCTCACCTCCGGCATCCGAGAGATCCATCGAACCGAGGGTGAGGAAGCCAGTCGCGGTCAAGTTTTCGCGCCGCTCCTCGTTGCTCCGCGAGGGCAGCAAATCACCCGCGACCTGCTCGGCGATGAAGCGCGGATACGGCTTGTCCTTGTTGAACGCGTCGATGACGTAATCGCGGTAGCGGAACGCGTAGGGAAACGCCGCGTTGATCGTCCGGCCGACGCTGTCCGCATAGTGCGTGATGTCCAGCCAGTGCCGCGCCCAGCGTTCGCCGAAGCGCGGCGAAGCGAGCAGCCGATCGAGGACTCGAGCAAAGGCCTGGTCGTCAGTTCCCGCGTCGCGCACGAACGATTCGATTTCCTCAGTGGTCGGCGGCAATCCCGTGAGATCGAAGGTCGCGCGCCGCAGCAACGTGGTGCGATCGGCGTCCGGATTCGGTGTCAATTTCTTCGCCTCGATCTTCGCAAGCACGAAGACATCCACGCCATCCCGGCACCACGCCAGACTGGCCACCTTCGGCGCCGCCGGTTTCTTGATCGGCGTGAAGGACCACGGTTTCTCCACGGCGACTCCCACTACCGCGCTGCAGAGGAACAGCGCCGCGACGCAGGCTCGAAGTGGCACCGGGTTCATGGCGGGGAAAAATGGTTAGCGCGCCTCGGGCTTTTCGCCTTCCGGTTTCCCGCGCTCGCCCTCGCGGGCCGGCTTGGCGGCATCGCCCTCGCGTGCGCCGGCTTTGGGCGCATCACCTTCGCGCGCACCTTTGCGTGGCTGGTCGCCATCGCGCGGTCCCTCTTTTTTACCCTCGCCGTCACGTGGGCCGGACTTGGGTTGATCCCCGTCGCGCAGACCTTTCCGCGGCTGATCACCATCGCGCGGACCTGCTTTGCGCGGGGCGTCGCCGTCGCGCTCGGCATTGCGCTTTCCGTCTCCGTCGCGCGCGCCCTCGCGGGGTTTGTCGCCGTCGCGGGCGACGGGTTTGCCGCCCTCGCCGTCGCGCATCTTTTCCTTCCCGCCTTCACCGTCGCGCTTCTCGGCCTTCGGCTTTTCGCCATCGCGCAGCGGGCGCTCTGCGGCCGGGGTTTCCGGGGACGCGGGCTTTGGAGCGTCGCCATCGCGCTGGGCGCGGGCGGTGGTGAAGGTGACGGCCGCGAGGGTGGGGACGAGGAGCGCGGTGATGAGGCGGCTGCGCAGGGTGGGGGAGGTGGGTTTCATGATGTTCTGGAGGCGTTGTTTGAGTTCGGAAAAGCGTCGAAAAAATGGCGCGAGGGCGGGCGCGGCGCGAAGCGCGGGACACTCCAGGCACCGCAGCAAGGCTTCGCCGTAGTCGTGGCGTGCGGATCATCGAGCGCCCGCAACGCTGCTGCATCGCAGGCCAGTTCTCGGTCGGCGTGGAAGCGGCGCAGCGCCAGCCACGCGAGCGGATTGAACCAATGCAGCGCGCAGAGGCCGAGCGCGAGCCACGTCCACAGCATATCGCGCCGCCGCACATGGGCCATCTCGTGGAGGAACATCCCGCGAATCTGCGAGACGTTGAAGCGATCCGCGAGATCGGCGGGAATCAGCAACTCCGGCCGCAGCCAGCCATGCACCGCCATCGTGGACCAGCCGGGAATCACCCGCAGCGGCACGCACCGCGAAAGCCCCATTCGAGCCGCAGCCCAGACGGCGTGCTGCTCCAAATCCGCCTCCGCCGGACGGCCCCACCGGTCGATTGAGCGGCGGAGACGCCAGTGCGAAACCAGGATCCAGCCTGCGACCGCGGCACAGCCAAGCCCCCACAGGACTGCGAGGATCGGGAGCGCCGATCCCTTTTCAATCGAACCGCCCGACTCGACCACAGCGACGGCGCCGAGCGAAGACTCCGCCGCCGGAACCCAAGCCGCGAGACTCCACCGATGCCAGCCCGTCTCCGGCACCTGCGGCATCGCGAGCCGCAGGAAAAAGAGCGCCGGCAACCACCAGCGCCACGCCGCGGGCAGGGCGCGCAGACGCCAGAGCAGGATCACGACGAGCGCCAGCGGGAGCGCTTCGAGCGAAGTGCGCCAGGCCCAAGCCGAAAGGAGGAGGAGCAGATCCGCGTTCATTTCTTTTTCGCCTCCTCGAGGATTTGGCGAAGTTTTGCGATGTCCTGCGTGCTCACTTCTCCACTTTCCACAAAGCACGCGAGGAGCGGCGCAAGACGGCCGCCAAAGATCCGATCCACAAATTTCCGGCTCGCCTCCATCACGCAGTCCGCCTCCGCGACCAGTGGCTGGTAGAGATGCTCGCGGCCGATCTTGGTGAAACCGAGCGCGCCCTTGCCGACGAGCCGATTGATCAGCGACTGTACCGTGCGCCGTTTCCAATCCATGCGCCCTTCCAGCGCAGTCACGATTTCCGCCGCGGTGCTATCGCCGCGCTGCCAGAATTCCTGCATCACCACCCACTCGGCATCGGAGATGGTGGGGAGGGCGGAATGCGTGTTTCCGTTTTTGCGGGAGAGGGCTGCTTTCCGGGGCGTCATGGATTACGGGTGTAATCAATGAGCGATTACACATGTAGTCGCAAGCGATATTTTCGCTTCGGCAAAAGTTACCTCGATCCCTCCCCGTCCGATCAGCGCCTGGCGAAAACCGCGTTCTTTGGATCGCCGCCGCTCAGGATGTAGGCGAGGAGGTCGAGCACTTCGTCCTTGCTCAGGATATTGAGCAGGCCGGGCGGCATGAGGGAAACCTTGGAGGCCTCAATGCTCGTGACCTGTTTGCGATCGACGGAGACTTGCTGGTTCGGGTCGCTCCCGTCGGTGTTCACTTTCACAGTATCGCTATTCAGGTTCACGATCGTGCCGATCACTTGAGTTCCGTCGGTCTTGGTGATGACGGTCGGGACGAACTGCTCGTTGATTTCCTTGCTCGGATTGATGATCGCATCGAGCAGGTCGCGCGGCGTGTATCGCCCGCCGGCACCGGTGATGTCGGGGCCGGTCATGCCGCCTTCATTGCCGAAGCGGTGGCAGGCGTAGCAGCCCACGGCGCCAAAGAGTTTGCGCCCCTTTTCAAAATCGCGCCCCTTCAACTCCGCCTCGGTCGGCGCGAGTTGCTCGACCGTCCACGGGGTGATCGTGGTGTGGCCGGCGAGCACGCTGGCGGCGGCTTCGAGCGGGGATTTTTTCTCCGGGGTCTTTGCGAGCAGTGGGGCGAGTTCGGTCTTCTCCGCATCGCTCAGGCTGGCCACCGCGTCGTTGCGGATAAACTCAATGAACTTCTCAAAGCTCGCACCGCCGCGATAGTTTGCCGCCTTTAGGAACCATTCGAAGTAGGTGGTGCGCAGCGGCGTGGTCCAGCCAGTCTTGAGCATGCGCAGCGAGCGGGCGTATTCCATCTGCTCCTCCTGGCCCGGCGCTTTGTCGAGAAGAGTGACTGCCTTCGCCGCAATCGTGGGCGACTGGAGAAAGACGAGCAATTCGCAGAGCACCTGGTTCAACTCGCGGGTCGCCGCCGGAAACTGGGGATCGAAGGCCGCGATCAGCCGTGCTTTCGTCGCGTCGTCCGGCATGCCGAAGCGCACCAGCGCGATCTGTGCGGTGCGGGTGACGCCGATGCGTTGCTCGTTGTTGAGAGCCTTGAAATCAAACTTCGCCAGCGCATCGAGGATGCGCGCGCCGAGCGCGGGATCGTTCGGCGGATCGGTTGGCTTCCGATGTTGGGGATCGATGCCTGCGACGTGCGTGAGCGCGAGCAGGGCTTGGATTTTTGCTTCCGGGTTCATCTCTGCGAAGACCTTCTCCTGCCAGCTTTCCCGCGGCTGATGTTCCACCGCGATGCGCGCGGCCCAGCGGATGAAGAAATCCCGGCTGCCGAGATGCGGCCACGCGTTGAGGATGGCGCTCGCGTCCTGTTTCCCGTGAAACGCTTCCAGTTGGCGCCGCACATCCCGCTTGTCCTGCCCATCGTGGTCGGAGGGAGCCGGTGCGGTCGATTCGCTGCCGGTGTAGGTCACGCGGTAGAAGCCGCTCTGCACCTTGCGTCCGCCGATGGCAAAATACATCGCGCCGTCGCCCGGATGAATGATTGCGTCGGTCAGCGGCAGCGGTGCGCCGGAGAGAAATTCCTCCTTCGTCGCCGTGTAGCTCGCGCCCTTGGGCTGGAGATGCACCGCGAAGAGTTTCCCCCAGCTCCAATCGAGCGCGAAGAGCGCGTTTTGATATTTGGCGGGAAACTTCGCGCCGTAACCGAAGGTGGTGCCGGTCGGCGAACCGGGCCCGATATTCACCACCGGGCCGACATTGTCCGTGTACCACTCGGGGCGTTTGCCCGCGCCATTGCGCCAGCCGAATTCCGCGCCGCTCACCACATGGCAGATGCGCGTGGGGCGATACCACGGCGTATTGAAGTCGTACTCCATGTCCGCGTCGTAGGTGAAGAGCTCGCCGTCTTTGTTGAACGCTCCGTCGAAGATATTGCGGAAGCCCGAAGCGTAGATCTCGAAGTCTTTTCCATCCGGCGACACGCGGTAAATGATCCCTCCGGGTGCGAGCACCTCGCGCATGAATCCGCGGCCATCCGGCATACGCGGCAGCAGGTGATCTTCGCCCCAATTGAGCGGCACTCGCGAGGTCTTCGCCTCGGTCGGCTTCGCGCCGTTGCCGGTGATGAGGAAGATCGACTTGCCGTCCGGCGCCAGCACCACCGCATGCACGCCGTGATCGCCCCGAGCCTGCATGCCGCGAAGCTTCTCGACCTTGTCGAGCTGATCGTCACCGTCGGAATCCGTGATTCGATACAGCCCGCAGTTGTCCCCGTTCTCGTAGTCGTTCACGCCCACCCACAGCGCGTCGAAGGCCCACAGCAGCCCATTCGCCGCCTTGAGCGGGGCCGGCACCTTTTGAATCGTGGCCGGATCGAGCGGCTGCCCCGCCGCCGGTGGCGCGAAGCGATACAGCCCGCCGTATTGGTCGCTCGCGAGGATGCGGCCTTTGCCATCCACGCAGAGATTCACCCACGAACCCTGCTCCGCAAACGGCACGGAGTAGAGCAGCTCCACCTTGAAATCCTTCGCCACCTTGATCCGTCCCGGTGGGGTCGCTTTGTTTTCATTCACGTTCTGGCCGGCGTCCGGAGCATCGGGCGCCTTGCGGCCTTTGGGTTTGTCGGCAGCAGGAGCGGTGAAGGTCGCACACAAGCATGCAGCGATCGTGAGAACGGGGAGGGTTTTCATCGTGAACGGGGTGGTGAAGGAGGGATCGAAGTAAGCGACATTTGACCCGAGGAACAGCGGAAAAATGGCGCGATTCGCCCTGGCTGACGGAGTCCGCGGGAATCCGCGGAGCGATCGAAACTGACCGCGTCGCTGGATTACACGAACAGCTTTTTCACCGGCACGCCGCCGTCGGTGAGCGGCACGGGGCGCTCGCCGTCCATGAGGCTCTTGGTCGGATTCACGCCCAGCGTGGCCATGATCGTCGCGAAGAGGTCGGGCACGCTGACCGGGTCTTCGACGATGTTCATCGCGAGGTCGTCGGTGGTGCCCACGCACTGGCCGGTGCGCAGGCCGCCGCCAGCGAGCAGGACCGTGAAGCTCTTCCCGTGATGCCCGCGCCCGCCGCCGCTGTCGAAGGTCGCGGGGCGGCCAAATTCCCCGGCGACGACGATGAGCGTCTTGTCGAGCAGGTGGTTGTTTTTCAAATCGGTGATCAGCGCGGCCATGCTCTTGTCGAGACCCTGGATGAGCGTGTGCTGCTCCTTCTGCGCGGCGTTGTGCGTGTCCCAGCCGGCGCCGTTCACGAAGTTGATATTGTATCCCACTTCGAGAAAGCGAACGCCGCGCTGGATGAGCCGGCGTGAGAGCAGGAGCCGCTGCCCGAATTCATCACCAAACTCCGCGCGCAAGGAATCCGGCTCCGTGCCGAGGTTGAATGCCTTCATGAAGTCGCCGCCTTGCAGGCGAAAGCCTTCCTCGATGGCTTCATCGTAGTCGCGCGGAGCGGTGTCGCTGACGCGTCCGCGAAAATCTTCACGCACCGCGGAGAGCAATCCTTTGCGGCGGGCAGCGCGTTCGCGGGAAATATCGGGCGGAAGCGACAGGCCGGCGGGGCCACTGGCGGTATCGGTGAGATAGACGTAGCCCGCCTTCGGTCCGAGGAAGCCGGGGCCGCGAGTGGCGCTCGGGTAACCCATCAGGACGTAGGCTGGCACGCCATCGGCGGCGGCCTTGCGCTGGTGCGCGATGATCGAGCCGATGGACGGATAAACGACGCTGCCACTCGGCAGGCGGCCGGTGTGCATGCGGTTGGTCGCGGCAGCGTGTTCATCGATGACGTTGTGATTCACCGAGCGCACCGGCACGAGGTGCTCGGCCATTTTCGCCAGCCGCGGCAGATGCTCGCAGAACTTTGCGTCGGGAATCGCCGTGTCGATGATGTCGTAATAACAGCCCGCGATTTTCTTGCCGTCGCCCTTGGTCGGCTTGGCGTCGAAGGTGTCGATCTGCGAATAGCCGCCGCCCAGCCAGACGAAGATGCAGTGCTCGGCTTTGCCCATCGGCACAGGAGCGGCATTGGCGAAACGCGGAAGTGCGAGGGCGCCGGCGGCGGCGGCGGTGCGGGTGAGGAATTGGCGGCGGTTCATAGGTGGGTGAAAAGGTGGTTGAGGTGCGTTGAATCCAAAAATCTGTCATCCTGAGCGGAGCGCAGGGAGCCTAAGCGACCAAAGCGCAGTCGAAGGATCTCTCACTATTTCTTTCGTGGGGCGCGGTGCGCGGAAATGGTTGGAGATCCTTCGACTTCGCTCCGCCCGCTGGCCCGCCTGCGCACCGCTCAGGATGACAGTGTTTTTTCACTATGGGACGAAGGTGAATTCCGGCGTGACCATGAGCGCCCAGACGGCGTCCTCCATGCGCTCGCGCCAATTCGCCGCGAGCCGCGGGGTGGCGGGATCGCCGGCGCGGATGATGCGTTCGCGTTCATATACGATCGGGGTGGAGTCGGGGTGGAGGTGATTGCTCCACATCGCGAACTTCGTGATGCGCGGCTTCTTCGGCAGGTCGCCGCTCGGCACGGCGGGCATGCGTTCGGCGAAGCCGTCGCGAAGCGTGGCGGTGAAGGCGGCGCGTTCCCCGGCGGTCGGCGCGCGGCTGAGCACGCGATGAAAGAGCTGGGTGATGAGATCGTCGAGCGGCTGGTCGCGCAGGGCCATCGCGGTGAAGGCGCTGTCGTCGCTCAGGCGCGTGATGCGCGCGCCGAGGATGCCATTCCCCAGGAGCGCCGGCTGGAGCACGTTGGGCGCTTCTTCACGTGTGCTGCGTGGTTCGGCTCGGGAATCGCGCCAGCCGAAGTTCATCAGCACATCCGTGAACGGCTGCGCGGCGGGCTTGCCGAGCGAAGGACGGTCGCGCTCATTGCTCAGGCCGACGAATTCCCACGCACGCTGCGGCTTCCCGAGATTGAGGAAATCCTTGATCGTGCGGCGCGCATCGAGGTCGAAGTTCAACTCCTCGCAATCGAACTCCTTGCCCGCGACTTGGAAGAGCGAATCGACGAGCTGCTCCGCGGTGAGGCGGCGGCGAGCGGGTGACTGGAAGAGCCGTTCCGCAGGCTTGGCGAACTTCGAGCCGGTGTCGGTGACCGCGCGCTGATAGGTCTGCGAGTTCATGATCAACCGCGCGACGTGCTTCAGGTCGTAGTCGTGGCTGATGAGTTCCCGGCCGAGCCAGGTGAGCATGTCCTTGTGCGAAGGGCTGAGGTTTTCCCAATCATCGACGGGATCGATGATGCCGAAGCCCAGCAGGCGCTTCCACAGCCGGTTCACGACGACCTGCGCGAAGCGTTCGTTGCGCGGGTCGGTGATGATCGCGGCGAGCAGTTCGCGCGAGTCTTCCGCATTGCGCAGCACGCCGGGCAACGGCTCGGTGGGCAGGTCGGCGAACGGGAAATGTGCGTCGATATTTTGACCCGGCTTGAGCGAGACGACGACGTGGCTGTTTGCATTGAGCCCCTGGGTGAGGCTGGAGCCGGGGACTTTCACCGGCGCGCGCTGGAGCATCGCCGAGATGGCGAAAAGGTCCGCCTGGTTGAAGGGATGATTCGGCGCGTCGTGGCAGCGCGCGCACTTCATCTCCATGGCGAGGAAGGCGGAGGAAATGATCTGCGCCTTGTTCGCCATCGGCAGATCATTCTGCGTGGCGAGGCCGAAGCCGGCCGTGCCGCCGTTGCGCAAGCTGCCTTCCATTGAAACGAGCGCGGTGACGAATCGATCCATCGGCCAGTTGTCGCGCAGCGCGTCGCGGAGGAAGAAGCGGAACGGGCCGGTGTTGTTCAGAGTGGCTTTGAGAATGGCGGGATTCTCCGCGAGCACGTCCTGCCAGTAGGGCACCCACTGGTCGGCCCAGCGCGGGTCGGCGAGCACGCGGTCGATGGCCTTGGCGCGCTTGTCCTTGCTGGTGTCGGTGAGGAAGGCGGTGAGTTCCTCGGGTGTCGGGACGAGGCCGATCGTGTCGAGCGTGGCGCGGCGGAGGAAGGACGAGTCGTCGGTCAAGGCGGAGGGCTGCACTCCGGCCTTGTCGAGTTTTTCGACGACGAAGGCGTCGATCGGATTGCGGATTGCGGATTGCGGATTGCGGATTTCCGGGACCGTGACCGGCGGTTTCTTCGCGATCTCGGCGCGGGCGAGGTCGTGGCGCATTTTCCAGTAGGCGACTTCGTCGGCGTGCATGCGGCGTCCGGCCGCGAGCTGCGCGACCCGTGCCTGTTGCTCGCGCGCGTAGTGGCTCATGGCTTCGTCGCTCACGTCGAACCACTGGTCGTTCGCGGCCAGGAGGCGGAAGGGCGCGTCGCCGGTCGAGAGCGCGACGAGCGGCTGGCCGAGTTCGGGGCGCAGATTCTTTCCGCCGACGAAGGTCTCAAACGTGAAGACGTGCGGTTTTCCGTCGGACTTGATCGTGGCCATGGCCTCGCTGTGGCCGGGAGGCAGGATCGACATTTCTTTAACGAACTGGACCTCGAGCTGATCCGCGACCGCCTCCGCGTCGGAAGCGCGCGACGGGCCGGCGGCCTTCGGGAAAAGCGCGGACGTGGCGACGATCTCCCCATCGACGGAAAGCCGCCCGCCGCGCATCGCTCGCACGAGCACGCGATGCTCTCCCGCCGGCAGTGTGACTGCGGCGGAGAGGCGAAGGAGGAAGGGGATCGACCGGTCGCGCATGACCCCGCGCGGCGAGTATTTTGCGATGAGTCCGGCGAGCGCGAAGGCGGGCTCGGTCCAGGATTCGGTGACGGTCGTCGGCACGTTGCCCCACGACGCTTCGAAGCCGGCGTTGCTTTTCCCGGCGTCGGAATCATTCACCGTCCAATCGCCGGTGGAGGATTCGTTTTCGTTCACGCGATGCTCGAGGACTTCGACACGCACCAGGCCTTTGGGGAGTTCCTCCAGCTTCACCACCGGCGCGGGTGTCAGGCGCTGGAAGCGCGCCTTCAGCGTCTCGGCGTTGACGAGTTTGCGGTAGATGGCGACCTCGTCGATTCCTCCGCGCAGGCTGGAGCCGGCGGAGCCGCCCATCGAGGTGCCGAGCCACACTTCATCATCATCGATCCACGGGCCGAGTTCCGTCGCACCACCCATGTCCCATTCACCGCCGACCATCGTGCCATCGAGAAAACCGCGGACGCTGTCCGATTTCCCAAACGTGTAGAGGACCGCCACATGGTGCCAGCCCTGGCCCGGCAGGAACCCGGTGTTCGCCGTCCAGCGATGCCAGAATTCCTCGCCTTTCGATGTGGCATCGCGTTCGTCACGGAAGACAAAACTGACGCGCGCTGTGCCATCCTCTTCGCGCAAGCGCAGGCCCCAGTTTTGATTATGCGCCGGCTGGCCGGGCCGGCCCGTGCGGCCCTTGCCGATGATGTAGGAATTCTGCCCGTTGCCGAGCTGGTCGCAGCGCACCCACGCTTCGAGCGTGATGCTGTCGCCCTTCTTGAAGTCGTAGATGCTGTCCGCGCCGGGATCGGGGATGCGCAGACTCGCGCCGGGTTTTCCGAGGATGATCGCGTGGTTGGTGTCGCCGAACGGCGGATACTCTGGCGGGCGCGGCCCGTCGCCGAGTTCCGCGCCGGCCTGAAGGAGTGATTTCGTGAGCGCGGGATTGGAGGTCCAGTGCGCGACCGGCTTGTCCTTTCCCACGAGATCGTCGTACGGGCTGGCAAAGGCGGACGCGGCGAGCGCGAGGAGGATGGGGAGACGGGAGGGGACGTTCACGGGCAGGAGTGTCGTGGACAATAACCCGCAAAGCACGCGAGCGGGTGGGGGATTTTTCGATAACACTTTCGGGTGAGTGGGAAAGTCACTGCAGAGGCGCCGAGGCGTGGCGCGTAGCGCCGCATCCAAAAGATGTCATTCTTCGCAAGCTCAGGATGACGGAGTTTTCGATGGGCGCTACGCGCCAGTGTGTTCGTCCCGTTCGCCTCGCCGACTTTCGGTACACCTCTACGGGATTCGGGCCAGAATCTCGTTCGCCTTCCCCGCGCGTTTTGCGGACCGGAGAGACTTTTGAGTGAAAGTATTGTTCTCCCCGTAGAGCGACCAGGGGCCGCTCGGGATGTCTTTGAAGTCCACGAATTTCCAATCGGTGAGGTCGGTGCCATCGAGCCCGAGATAGTCGCGCAGGGCGGGGGAGACATCGAGGCCGGCGCCCTTGTTGAGGTTCGGCTTCGGCTTTTCCTTCCCGAAAACATATTGCCAGTGGTCGGTCCGAAACGGTCCGCAGTCGCTCCATTGTCCATAGCCGATTTTGCCCGCGCGATTGCGCACGGCCACCCAGCGGTCGCGGCAGACCGACAATCCCTCGCGTTGGAATGCTTCCTTGAACCAGGGAATTACCTGCCGCGCTTCGGGCTTGGTGGTGCCTCGCGTGACGTCGTTGTATGGCAGCGCGATGTAGAATGGATTCTGCCGCGGGACAAATTTCACCGGGATGAAGCGTCGTCGCGCTTCCGGCTTTGGATTGTCAAAACCGCCGAAATTGCGCGCCCAGTTCGGATCCCAGGAGCTGCTGAAGTTGTGGGTGAAGTTATTGCCCCCGACGGGTTCACCGACCCAGAAGACCGTGGTGACGATGCCCGTCTTCCACGGATAGCGCGAATCGCCGGAGGTGCGCGGAGCGGGCGTGGAGCGCGCGATGGATCTGAATTCGACGGGTGGAGGCGTCGCCAGGCGCGCGACAAGAACCGGCGTCGCCTCTGGCCGCGATCTTGAGGCGATTGCCTCGGGTCCCGCCGCAATCGGCGGCTGCGGAGTCGGGGCCGGCGCCACCGCGGCGCGGACTTTCGCGGAAGGCGCAGGTGTCGCGCGGATGGCGGCTGATTTCGGCGCGGGAGTGGTGGCGGCCGGCGGCTTCACTTCGACGGGAGCCGGCGTGGCGGCGGGTGTCGCGGGTGGTTGTGGTGCGGGCGGCCGCCCCTCGGCTGGGCGGGTTGCGCGCGGTTGAGATTCGGGAGTGCGGATCGTGGCGGCGCGGCTCTCCGAAGTACGAAAATACGTTTTGCGCACCGGCGGTGGAGGCGTGCGCGACTTCAGCCACTCGAGGCGTTTCAGGGGATCACTCGCCGGCCCGGAGTTGTCCTGCGTCGCGCTTTCTCCAAGCGCCGAGAATCCCGGGATCAGTAGCGCGGCAGCGAAGGCAATCCGGAGAAGGATTCCTCCTGAAGGATGAAACGTCATGTTCGGGGACGCGCGGTTTATAGAAGCGCATGAGACGTGCGTAAAGTGGTTTTCCCTTCGCGCTGAGGGATAAGTGAAAACCATTTGGGGAGGAATGAGGCCGCGGATTTCGCGGATTGACGCGGATAGTTCGGTCCGGGAATCCGCGTTAATCCGCGGAATCCGCGGTCATTGTTTCAACGCCGGCAATTCGCCAACCCTAAAAGCGGCGATGAGAATGCCCACGCAAAGACGCGGAGGCGCAATTTGGAGGGACACGCTCCGTCGTGTCCGAGTGAGCTGGGACACGACGGAGCGTGTCCCTCCACGTCGCCTTCCCAACTCCGTATCGATGTACGCTGCGCAGGACCGGCGAGGTCCTTTCGGCAGTCGCGCTAGAGATGGAGGAATCCTCGCCGAATCGCCTCAGTCGCGGCCTGGGCGCGGTCGTTCACGCCGAGTTTCGTGAGGATGTTGCTCACGTGGCGCTTCACGGTGTCCTCGGCGATGTGGAGCGTGGCGCCGATCTCCTTGTTGCTCTTGCCGGCGCTGATCAGGCGCAGGACTTCGATCTCGCGTTCGCTGATGCCGGGACCGGAGACCCGCTCGGCGAGGCGCCTGGCCAGTTCGGGTGGGAGGTAGCGCTCGCCCGCGGCGACGGTGCGGATCGCGGCGAGGAGTTCGCTGCGCGGTGCGGACTTCAGCAAGTAGCCGCGCGCGCCCGCCTGCACGGCGCGATAGACATCTTCGTCGCCGTCAAAGGTGGTGTAGATAATCACCCGCGCGTCCGGCAGCTTGGCACGCAGCGCTGCGGTGGACTCGATGCCGCCGCCGTCGGCCATGCGGAGGTCCATGAGTACCACGTCGGGTGTGGTCTTCGGAAAAAGGGCGACGGCTTGCGTGCCGCTTTCGGCTTCACCGACGATTTCAAAATCTTCCTCCAGCCCGAGCGACGCCGCGAGGCCGCTGCGCACGACGTGGTGATCGTCGGCGACGAGAATGCGGATGCGTTTGGCTTTGGGCATGATCAGTCGGGGAGGGGAACGGTCGCCGAGAGCGTCGTGCCGCCACCGGCCCGGCTTTCGATCGCGAATTCGCCGCCGAGCTTTTTCATCCGCTCGCGCATGCCGATCAATCCGAAATGCCCCGGCTTCGCGCCATCGCGGTCCGGGTCGAATCCACGGCCATCGTCGCTGACGCGGAGTTGCACTTCGCGTGGACGAAAGGCGAGCGAGACGTGGATGTGCGGAGCGCTGCCGTGCTTCACCGCGTTGGTCACGGCTTCCTGCGCGACGCGGAGGATTTCATGTTCGATCACGCCGGGGAGCCGCCGGGTTTCGCCCTCGGTTTGCACCTCGATCTGCCGGCCCTCGCGGAGATCGGCGACCGCTTGCGAGATGGCCTCCGGCAGGCTCGCCACATCGAGCGCAGGCTGGCGGAGATTCCACACAAGGCTGCGCGCGCCCGCCTGCACGCCCTGCACGAGACGCCGCGCGCCGTCGAGCAGCTCGCGCGGTTTGGGCTCGGTGACTTTCGACGAAGCGGCATCGAGGCGCAGCATCAGGCCGACGAGTTCCTGTTCGAGCGTGTCGTGAAATTCCCGGGCGATCCGCTCGCGTTCTTCGAGCGCGGCTTCGGCGCGGGCCTGGTCGCGGATGATCGCGGTCTGCGCGGCGATGCGGCGGCGGAGCAAGACGACCCACGCGAGGGCCGCAGCCGCCACGAGCGCGAGTACACCGAGCGCGGCGGCGAGCCGGCGGGCGGTCCACGCGGAGGGCGCGCGCAGCACGGTGACGTCGTCCGGGGTGCGGAGCAGGATCTCGAAGGAACGCTGCCGGGCGCTGAACCCGGTGCCCGAGAATTCCGGCTGCGTGGCCCGCGCGACTCCGATGAGCCGGACGCGGCTGCCTGGCCGCACTGAGCCGAGCCGGGTTGCTTCCTCGCCGCCGAGCCGGGCGTGAAAGCCGATCTCATCTTCGCGGAGCACGAGGGTGAATTCATTTGCCCCGCGCAGCACATCGACGACCTGCGCATCGAGCGTCACGAGGTCGGCATCGTGCGTACCTTTGAGGATTTCCTTCGCGCTCGCCGCGACTGGCTCGGGTTTTTCGCCCGAAGCGATGCGACGAAAGGCACCGTCGCGGAGGACCGCGCTGAACGCGCCCATTTCGGCGAAGCCAAGCGCCTCCACCAGATCCCCGGGCGCGAGCGTCGGGTCTTCGGTCGTCTCGACGAGCAGTCCGCGCGTGTCTTCGCGAAGGAAGAGCGCTTCGCCGGGCAGGTGATGGGTGACGACGCCGGTGACTTTCACGCGGTGGCCTGGAACGCCTTCGGGATGAAAGCGCAGCAGTTGTGCAATCGGGGTTGCGGGCAGGGCGAAAGGTTCGAGAGGCGCGGGCTGTTCCACCTCCACCGTGGAGAGATCGGTGACGCGGAGATGCGGGGCGACGAGTTGCCGCCGGTCATTGATGAAACCGGCGGCGAGGCCGGCGAGGCGGATGCGGGCATCGATGAGCTGCTCGGAGGCGGCGGGGTCGGGCCTGTTGGCGTGGACTTCCAGCCGGCCATCGCCAAGGGCGAGCGCGAGCACGGTGTGGCCATCCGGCGCAGCGCGGTAGCTGCGCACGATGCCGCGCACTTCCACCCACTCGTAGTTGAAAACGCCCGAGGCGAGTTGCTCGAAGGTGACCGGTCGGGGTGTGGGCAGCGGACCCTCGCCGACCACACGAAACGAAGTCGGCTCGACACCCGGCACGTAGAGGCCGGCATAGGTGACGCCCTCCGCTTCCACGATCTGGCCGGGCTGCAAATCGCTCTGGCCGGGGCGAAGATGGAGGAAGGTGCCGTCGTCGCCATCCTGGATGAACGCGGTGCGCCCCGGCTCCATCAACGTGACCACGCCGCGGACGCGGACCGGGCGTTTTAACTTCGCCTCTTCACCTGTGATCGCCCGCAGTTCACGCACGCTGGTGATCGGCGGCGCGGCGTCGGGCGCCTGCGCGCAAAGCCACATCGCGGGCCAGAATGTGAGGGCGAGGATGGATGGCAGCGGCTTCATCGGGCGGTGCCTCCCCTGAAGTCAGCGGGGTGTAAGCTTCGGGCCGTCCTTGGTGTCCTTGACGACCCAGCCGAGCGCGGCGATGGCGTCGCGCAGGCGATCGCTCTCGGCCCACTCTTTCGCCGCGCGCGCGGCGAGGCGCTGTTCGACGAGGGCGAGGATTTCGGCGGGGACCGCCGCCGCGCCGCGCTCGAAGCCGAGGACGGAATTCATCCGCCGCCACGCGCCGACCAGCTCGGTGGCCTGCCCGGCGGTGAGCGCGCCGCCGTCGAGGGCGCGGTTGCTTTCGCGGATGAGGTCGAAGAGATGCCCCATCGCACCGGAGATATTCAGGTCGTCGTCGAGCGCGGCGAAGAATTTCTCCGCATGTGCGGTGAGCGCCGTCGGCTCTGCGGTCGCCGTGGCCTTCTCGGTGAGGCGGGCGACCCATTCATCGATGCGCCCGAGCGCGGCGCGCGCGCCATCGACGCCGGCGAAAGTGAAGTTCAGCGGCAGCCGATAATTCACGGTCAGAAGCGCGAAACGAATCTCCCGGCCCGACCAGCCTTTTTCGAGCAGATCGCGCAGCGTGTAGAAATTCCCGAGCGACTTCGACATCTTCTGCCCCTCGACCATGAGGTGCGCGCAGTGGAGCCAATAGCGGACGAACTTCTTCCCCGTGCAGCATTCGCTCTGCGCGATCTCCGCTTCGTGATGTGGGAAAATGTTGTCCACGCCGCCGCAGTGAATATCCAGTTCCGGCCCGAGCAGTGCGGTCGCCATCGCGCTGCACTCGATGTGCCAACCGGGCCGGCCCGGTCCCCAGGGCGACTCCCATTTCACCTCGCCGTCCTCTTCGTCCCACGCCTTCCACAGCGCGAAGTCGCCGAGCGCTTCCTTCTCGTAGTCGTCGTTGCGGATGCGACCGCTCGGCCGCAGTTCGTCGAGGTTGAGGTGCGCGAGCTTCCCGTAGTCGGCGAAACGTGAGAGCCGAAAATACACGCTCTTGTCCTCCGCCTGGTAGGCGATGTCCTTCGCCTCCAGGTCGCCGATCATCGCGATCATGCGCTCGATGTACTGCGGTTCGGTCGCCGCGGGAAAGTGCTGCGCGCGCTTGATCCGCAGCATGCCGAGGTCTTCGAAAAATGCGTCTTTGTAGATTTGCGTGAAGTCGCTAAGCCGCTTTCCGGCGGCGCGCGCACCGCGAATCGTCTTGTCATCGACATCGGTGAGATTCATCACGCGCAACACGTCGTAGCCGCGCGCCTCGAGGTGGCGCTGGAGCAGATCCTCGAAGACATAGGCGCGGAAGTTTCCGATGTGCGCATAGTTGTAAACCGTCGGGCCGCAGGTGTAGAGGCGGACCTCTTTGCCCGCCGGATCGAGCGGCGCGAAGTCTTCGAGTTGCCGCGAGTAGGTGTTGAAGAAACGGGTGGCCATGGACTCTTGCCGGCTACTGATCGACCTGCTCCACGCAGGCCACCGCGATGGCGGCGATCCCTTCGCCGCGACCGAGAAAGCCCATTCCCTCGTTCGTCGTCGCCTTCACCCCCACGCGCCCCAGCGGAATGCCGAGCGCATCCGCGATGTTCGCGCGCATCGTGGCCACGTGCGGGCCGATCATCGGCGCCTCTGCGATCAGCGTCGCATCCACGTTGATCACCCGTGAATTTTTCCCCGCGAGGAGAAAGGAGATTTGCCGCAGGATCTCGAGGCTGCTGATGCCGCGGATCGTTTCATCGGAATTCGGAAAGTGATGGCCGATGTCTCGCTCGCCCACGGCTCCGAGCACGGCATCGGCGATGGCGTGGGAAAGCACGTCGGCGTCCGAGTGGCCTTCGAGTCCCTGCGAATGCGCGATCTCCACACCGCCTAGGACGAGGAGCCGGCCAGTGGCAAAGCGATGCACGTCGTATCCGATGCCGGTCAGGTTCATACAGCGAGGTCGATGCGACCACTCGATGCGATCACGGAAATTTTTTCCGGCGTGTCCTCGCGCGGAGTCATTTCAAACTTTCCTCCCGCGGACTCAACGAGGATCTTGCCCGCGGCCACGTCCCAAAGGCTGACGGACTGTTCGATGTAGGCGTCGAGCCGACCGCACGCGACGTAGGCGAGATCGAGCGCGGCGCTGCCCATGAGGCGGCACTTGCGAGCGCGCTTCACGTAATTCTCGAGCAGCGGGAGCCCGGCGGAGATCGTCGTCTTCGTCTTGGAAAAACCGATCGAGAGAGTGGCATCGGAAAGCTGCGTCCGCGCGCTGACCGCGATGGGTTTCCCGTTGAGCGTGGGCGTTCCGCCCTTCGCGACCTGCCAGAGTTCATCGCGCGATGGATCATAGATCACGCCGACGATGATCTCGCCGCACTCGCGCAGCGCGATGCTCACGCAGTAGTGGGGGATCGAGTAGAAGTAATTTACCGTCCCGTCGATCGGATCGACGATCCATTGGAAGTCGCTGCTCTGGTTGCCCGCGATACCCTCCTCGCCGTAAATCGCGTGTTCCGGAAAGCGTTCGAGGAGAATGCCGGTGATGAGGTCCTGGGCGCGCACATCGAGGTCCAGTTTGATGTCGTGCGCCGCGAATTCGTTCACATCGAGCACGCTTCCAAAGTTTTGGCGGAGGAGTTCTCCGGCGGCCTGGGCGGCGGCGACGGCGGCTTCGAGATAGCTGGGGATGAGCATGGGCGGATGAAAGGGCGGCGATTCTCTACAAAAAAAACGGGAGGAGAAATGAAGTCTCCTCCCGTTTACAACTAGGGCTGGTAGCCGCTTACTTCTTCTTCTTCGCTGCAGCCTTGGCTGGTGCCTTCTTGGCCGGAGCCTTCTTTGCTGCCGGTTTCTTCGCTGCCAGTTTTTTAGGTGCTGCTTTTTTCGTGGGTTTCTTAGTCGCCATCGATAATCCCCCCTTTCCTTCCGCAGTAGCGGGTCGCTGAAATTTTCTGAGAGTTCGTTGAGAAATGCATTCTCGTTTGGTGTGCTTGGCGTAATGAAGTTGCTCGTGAGCGTCAACGTAATTTTTGTGTGACGTGCGAAAACTTTGGCCGTCGCGCGGGTTGCATCGCCTCTCGCGTCGTCGTGGTGATGCGGCGAAAAGTTTTTCCACTGGCTGCGAGTGCCTGTGTTTATGCGGCTTCGCGGGGATCGTGAAAAAACGCGCGCGCGGCGTTGCGGTGCGCGCGGAAAAATTTTCGCGCGACGAAATATTTTTCGCTACTGCTTCGCGGCGATCATCACGAGCGCGCGCGCGACGATGTCATCCACATTCCAAAGTCGCCCGATGCCTTCGTAACCGCACGCGAGCATGCCCTCCTCGGGACCGATGAATTCGGCTCCGCGTGATTTGAGCAGCGCGACATTCTGCTGCGTCGCCGCATGCAACCACATCTTCCCGTTCATCGCCGGGGCGATGAGCACGGGCGCAAGTGTCGCGAGCGCGATCTCGCCGATGGGATTGCCCGCGAGACCGCACGCGAGTTCGGCGATCACGTTCGCAGTCGCGGGCGCGATGAGGAGAAGGTTTGCGCGATCCGCGAGATCGATATGTCCCGGTTTCCATCCGGCTGCTTCGTCGAAGACACTCGTGAGCACAGGATTTCGCGAGAGCGTTTGCAGGGTCAGCGGCGTGATGAATCCCTGCGCGCCGTGAGTCATCGCCACATGCACCTCGCATCCCCGCTTCACGAGCTTGCTCACGAGATCGGCGGCCTTGTAGGCCGCGATCGAGCCGGTGACGCCGAGGATGATGACTGGAGGACTCATGGGAGCCTTTGAGTTTTCACTCCAGCCTCATTCGCCGGCTTAGCGAGCGTTCGGCGCGCATGATCGCGGTAAAGTTTCTGACATCGTC
>JANOAZ010000108.1:0-7627 GCA_031411395.1 Chthoniobacteraceae bacterium | reverse complement strand
AAGAAATTCCTCAAGCAGGGTGAAGGAAAAGGCGCCGATCGAGGCGACGTTTTCCGGGCCGCGATAGGCGAGGAAAGGGCGTCCGCTGAAGTCGATGACGACGCGGGCGAGGGTCTCGTCCATCGGGACGTAGCACCAGCCATAGCGGCGGATGCCGCGCTTGTCGCCGAGGGCGCGCGCCACGGCCTGCCCGAGGGCAATGCCGGTGTCTTCCACGGTGTGATGGAGATCGACTTCGATATCGCCGTCGGCCTCGATCGTGAGATCGCACAGGCTGTGACGGGCGAAGAGCGTGAGCATGTGATCGAAGAAGGGGATCTTCGTCGCGATGGTGCTCTGCCCTCGCCCGTCGAGGGTGAGGTCGAGGCGAATGCGGGTTTCGCTCGTGTTGCGTTCGATCTGCGCGCGGCGTGCGGTCATGGCGGCTATTCGAGGACGTCGCTGCTGCGCGCCTTGATTTTCTTGAACACGGTCCAGCCGGCGAGGAGGAGGGCGAGGATCACGACGATGGTGATGATGCCGCCGATGGTGAGGAAAAATGGTTTCGCGGGTTCTTCCGGCGGGATGTCGGCGCCGACCGGACGCGGGCGCGGGGTGGCGGGGGCGGGCGTGGCTGCGCGGACCTTGGGGGCTTCCGCGACCGGCGCGGGTGTGGCGGCGGCTTTGAGCGTGGCGGCTTCGGGTTTCAGGCGTTTGGCGAGTTCGTTGTTGGGCCAGAGCGCGAGCGCCTTGGCGAACGTTTCACCCGCCGCGACATTCTGAGCCGCGAGTTCCTTCTGCCCCTGCTCGCTGAGTTGCACGGACTGGCGCAGCTTCGCCACGTCGATGCTCGCGAGGCGTTGCAGTTCGGTCGGGATTTTTTTTGCGATCACTTCGAGGTTCTTGTCGCTGCGCGGCACCAGCGTGGGCCACTTGATCTTTGCCTGCTCCGCGGCCGCGACCGCCGCCTCGCCTTGTGCGAGTTCCTTTTGCCGCGCGGCGAGCAGTTCCGGCTTTTGCAGCGCGCTCGAATTGGCGACGCCGGCCTCGAACTCCGCCTTCCGGGTCGCAAACATTTGCTGGGCGCGATCGACCGTGGTCTTGAGCGCCGCCAGCGTCTCGCGCGCGGTCTCGACGGCGTCGGGAAAGTTCTTCGCCCCGGGAAGCGTCTTCTCGATCTGGTCGAAGGAATTGAGCGCCCCGATCAGGTCACCCGCTGCGCGCTGGTTGCGCATGTACTGATACGCGATCATGCCGTTGATCTGGTAGCGCTCCTTGCTCGCTTCTTCCGCGCTCAGCCACTTCTCGCCGAGCCGGACTTCCCCTTCCTCCACGCGCTTTTTCTCACCGGCAAATTGCGCGAGCAGCAGGTTCGCCTCCGCCGCATGCGCGCTTTTCGGATACTCGTTGACGAACCCCTGGAGCGGCCGAATCACCGCATCGTATTGCGCGGCGGGCAGGGAGTTCGCGCCCAGCTTGAGATTCTTCAAGGTCAGCCACGCGATCTCGTCGGGTTGTTCCTTTTCGATCTTCGCCACCTTCGACCTGGGAATGATCTGCTCGTCGGTTACCGCGGCGGAGATTTTCACGGACACGGTGATTTCGGTGTCCGTCTCCCCGACGATTTTCCCTTCCACCTTTTCTCCCGTGGTCAGAGTGATCGTGTCGGCAAGCGTGGTCGCGCACAACAGGGCCGCGAGGACGGCGAGGCAGGGGAGGAAGCGGGCGGGGTTCATCATGGGGCGTGAATTAAGCAGAGGAGCCCGCCCCGCGAAACGAAAAACCCCGCGCTGGCCGCGCAGGCTACTGCGCCGCCGGGAGGGGCTCGCTGCGGTAGTCCGCCATCACCTTCGGCCGCTGGCCGTGCTCGGCGAGTCCTTTGTAATTATCCACGCCGTCCACGATCGCCGCTGCCAGCTTGCCGCGCCACGCGGGTGAACCTATCAGGGCGCTCTCCGATCCGTTGCTCACGAAACCGCATTCCACCAGGACCGCGGGCCGGATGCAGCGCCGCAGGACGGCGAAGCGCGCGTGCTTTAACCCGCGATCGAAAACCGGGATGTGGCCGAGGAGCGCATGGTAGATCGTCGCGGCGAGCGCAGTGCTCGGCAGATCGGCGACGTTCCCGGGTTCCTCGCGGAGGTCGCGTTCGCGGGGGCCATCATTCGAGGCCGGGGCGCCGCGCGGGGCGATGGAAAAAATCTCGAAGCCGCTCGCGGCGGCATTCGTCGGCGATTGATTGAAGTGAATGCTCACCAGGATCGAGTTGGCGGTGCGGTTGGCGATGTCCGCGCGCGTTTCGAGTGGCACATAGATGTCGGACGAGCGTGTCATCACGACCTTGTAGCGCTGCGCTTCGAGCAGGGTCCGGGCGCGCAGGGCCACATCGAGAGTGAAGTCTTTTTCGAAGCCATAGCGCGAGGCGGCACCGCGTTCGTGGCCGCCGTGGCCGGGATCGAGCACCACGGTATCGACCGGGCCGAGCCCCACGATTTTCTCCGGACGGAGCCGTGGCTCCAGTTCCTTCACCAGATCGAGCCGGGACAGATATGCCTGTGTGCCATCCACGAGGACGGGGAAAGCCAGCCACTGCCGCACGCCATTGATGAGGATCTCCCGGGATTTAAAAATGATGTGCGCCTCCATGTTCCCCGCCTTGAGCGTCAGATCGGGGATCGGATGGGCCATGCCCATCGAGGCGAAGTCCATTCCCTCAGCCGGCGGGCCGAGAAAGGGCAGAGGTTCGATCTTCGGTGGCGGCGGGAAGCCGTAAAACTTCGCGACGCTCTCCAGCGACACGTAGTCGCGCCCCTCAAAACGTTTCAGGTCCCACTCCGGCGTGGCCGAGCACGCCGTCGCGGCCCATAGCATCGCCAGGCAGTGCAGGCGGGATTTCATATGCGAGAGTTTCATGCGTTACTACGGAATCGCAACTGCCGTGCCCCCGGTTTGGAAATCGTGGCCATCAGCCCCGCATACGCGCGGTCGCTATTTCTTCGCGCCCACTTTCTCGAAGAGCGGCAGATATTTCTCCAGGCCGGCTTCCTTGAGCTTCGCCACGGGGATGAATTTCATCGCCGCTGAGTTCATGCAGTATCGCTGCCCTGTCGGTTGCGGGCCGTCGTTGAAGAGGTGGCCGAGGTGCGCGTCGCTGGTCTTCGAGCGGACCTCCACGCGCACCATGCCGGCCGTGACGTCCTTCTTTTCCACCACCGCGGTCTTGTTCAGCGGCTCGTAAAAGCTCGGCCAGCCGGTTCCGGAATCGTATTTCGCAGTCGAAGCAAACAACGGCTCGCCGGTGATCACGTCCACGTAGATGCCGGGCTCATGGTTGTTCCAATACTCGTTGGCAAACGGGCGCTCGGTCCCATTTTCACAGGTCACTGCGTATTGCAGCGGAGTCAGTTTCTTTTTGAGATCTTCCTTATTCACGGCAGTGATTCCTTTCTTGGTTGAAGCTTCCGGCTTTTCCTTGTCGGCGGCATGGATGCCGACGGCGAGGAGCCCGGCGATGGCGAGAGTGAGGGCGAGTGATTTCATCGGAGTCAGGCGGAGCATGGAGGGAAGGTTAGTGGGTGTTTCCTGTATTTCAACGTGGGTCAATTAATCCGGCGGGCGCGTTCAAAATTCGATGTCGCCGCCGCATCGCGCCGCAAACGCGCGCGCGAGTTCTGCCACCACTTCGCGAGCGACATTCCCGCGAGGAAGACCGGCACGAGCATCAGCACCCGTCCTTTGGTCGGGAGAAAGAGGATCGCCACCACGAACGCGAACGCGAGCATCCACGAAAACGCCGTGAAGCGAACCGTGAACGACCGCTCCGCCTCGCTCTGGTTCTTCCACGCCGCAAACTTGCGCAGCAACCGCGGCACAATCAGCCAGAGCGCGACGGCGGCGAGAAAGTAGAACATCGTGCCGCAAGCTCGCCCGTTCCTGCCGCGACGCGCAAGGTCAATTCAATCCGTGATGCCAAACGACAATCTCCCGATCGCGCCGTCCACTTTTTCGCGGGATCCCAGAACGTCGTCGCTTCAGCAGAACGCTCCCACAAGCAGTCCTTGTTTAATGCCTGCTTTGATCTCTTCGCGCTTCGACCCTCTCGATCGCGTCCTTTGAGGAAATGTCCGCTCTACCGGGACCGGAAGACCGCGCTCGTCAGGCATTCGACGAGCAGGGTGCGCAGGCCGAGGTTTTCCTTTTTCACCTTCTCGTGGATTTCCTCGATGACGAAGATGTCGGCGGGTTCCATGACACGGCCGGTAGTGTAGCTGAGCGTCTGGCGGATGAGGTGGCGGACGAAGTGGTCATGGCGCGTGTCGCGGATGATCTTCTTGAAGCCCGCGAAGTCCTGATAGGTCTCGCCGGAGGGAAACTCGCCGGTGGTGTCGATCTTCGGCGCGGGGGTGTCTTTCTGCTTGGGCTTGGGGTAAGTGGTGCGCCAGCGGCCGATGGGATCGAAGCTCTCCAGGCTGAAGCCGAGCGGGTCGATCTTGTGATGGCACTCGGCGCACGTCTTGTCGGTGCTGTGTTTGGCGAGACGCTCGCGGATCGTCGTGGCGCCAGAGACGTCGGGCTCGATGACTGGCACTTCGTCTGGCGGCGGCGGCGGGCGGATGCCGAGGATGTTTTCACTGACCCACACGCCGCGGGTCACGGGCGTGGTTTCCACGCCGTTCGCGCTGACGGTGAGCACTCCGGCCATGCCGAGCAGGCCGCCGCGGTGTTGGTTGCCGTGGAGGGTGACCTTCTTGAAGCCGTCGGCGAGGCGCAGGGTTTTCGCTTCGGGCAGTTCGTAAAGCTTGGCGAGTTTCTTATCGACGAAGCTGTAGTCGGCATCGAGGAACTGCACCGCGGAGCCGTTGTTTTTGAGCAGGTCGTGGAAGAAGAGGCGGACTTCCGTCTTCATCGCGGAGGGCAGGTCTTCGGCGTAATAAGCACGATTCGTCTCGCGCGGGGGCGGCATGCCGCCGAGGTCGCGGAGATTGAGCCAGCTATCGATGAAGCCGTTCTCGAAGGCGGTGATGCGCTCGTCGGCGAGCATGCGCTGGATCTGCTTTTTCAGCTCGGCGTCCTGGGTGAGTTGCCCGGATTTCGCCGCTGTGAGCAGGGCGGCATCCGGCGGTGCGGCCCATAGCGCGAAGGACAGACGTGAAGCGAGGTCGTAGGCCTTGAGCGCTTTTGCGGATTCATCGGTGATCTCGCTGAGGTAGAGGAACGAGGGCGAGCAAAGGATCAATTTCAGCGCATCGAGCGCGGCCTGCCGCGGCGGGGCTTTTTCCGCGAGGCGCTTCTCATACAGAGCGCGGATGGGCTGGCGATCCGCGTCGGTGAGCGGCCGGCGATACGCCTTCTCGGCGAAGGCCTGGAGCTGATCGAGCGCGCGATCCGCCTGGAAGCCGTCGTGGCCGAAGACCGCGACCTCCTCCGCGCTGCCGCCTTTCTCCGCCACAGGGCCGTCGATTTTGATCTCGCTGATCCGGATGTGCGGCAGCTTGCCTTCCCTCAAAATATGAGCGCGCCCGACGCCAGACCGGCCAATGTCTCCCGTAAACTCGGCCTTGTAGCGCTTGTTGATCGTGACGACCGAGGCGCGCGACTCATAGGGGCCGTTCGGGAAGATGAAGCGCGGCGTTTGCCCGGCCTCCAGCCAGACGCGGAATTTGAACCAGGTGGGCTCGTTGTCCGGCACCACGGCGCTGGCGAGCAGCGGCTCGATCGCCTGCGGGTAGTGGATGTGGCCTTTGGTAACATCGCCGGGCACGACGCCGAGGACGAAGGGTTCCGAAAAATCGATGCCGAAGATCTCAGGATCGTAATGCGTGTCGCGATGCAGCGCCGTGGCCTCGACCTCGATGTCATAGAGGCCGGAGACGGGCACGCCCTGTTTGAAGTCCTCAATGTGGCCGTAGCCGCCCTGGCGCGTGTCGGTGTTCGGCTGCTCGTAGAGGTTGAGGTAGCGGTAGTTGAAGGCGGACTTGTGGGAGCCACTCAACTCCTCGTATTGCAGGAAGTGGCCGTTGAAGCGCCACTGCTGCGATTCCATCGCTGGCTTGCCAAGACGTGTCTCGACGAGGCGGTTCGCGGACTGGAAATATTGATCGATGAGGAAACCGGAGGTCACCAGCGTCTGGCCGATGGTGTCGATGTGCTGGCTGGTTTTCTCTTTCGGAAAATCCGCGGTGAGGCCCAGCGTGTCCACGCGACGACCGAAGAGCGTCGCGAGCGTGTTTTCATATTCGCGGCTGGAAAGGCGACGCATCACCGTGCGGGAGCCGGAGCTTTCCAGCTTGCTGCGAGCGGCCGCAGTGCCTTCGCGCAGCGCACGCAGCACGGCGAGACGCTCTTCGTCCGTCGGCTGGTCGGACTTCTTCGGCGGCATTTCTTTCAGCGTGATCTGATCGATGATCTCCTTCGCCGAAATCAGATCCGCGACCGACTTCAACGGCAGCGTGAACGGCTCAAAATCGCGGTCGCCCTTCTGCGTCGTCGAGTCGTGGCAATCCAGGCAGTAGGTCTCAAGGAATCGCCCCACGAGTTTCGCCGCCGGCACGAGTTCCTCGGCCCGCGCCGCGTCGGCCCAGGGCATCGCCGCGAGGGCGGCGAGCAGGCAGACCTTGCGAATGCGCCGCATCAGGCGAAGCGGCCCGTGCTGCTGCCGAATGCGTCGATTTCCAGACCCATCTTTTCCGCGATGTCCACGAAGAGATTGCACAGCGGCACCTTGTTGGCGCCTTCGCGCGGCACCTGGCGGAACTCGCCGTGCTTGTAGCCGCCGCCGGCGAGGATGATGGGCAGGTCGGAGTTCTTGTGGGAGTTGCCATCGCCCATGCCGCTGCCGAAAAGCACGGTGGTGGAGTCGAGCAGCGTGCGCTCGCCATCGTTCATTTTCGAGAGGCGCGTGAGGAATTTGCCGAGGTGCTCGATCTGATACTTCTCGAGCGTGATGAGGCTCGCGACGGCCTCGGGGTCGTTGCCGTGGTGCGAGAGGCCGTGCCAGTCCTTCGTGATCCCGAGGTGCTGCGGCATGAAATCGCCGCCGATCTCCAGCGTGGCGATGCGCGTCGAGTCCGTCTGCAACGCGAGCGCGATCAGCTCATACAACAGCGGCAGATCTTCGACCGCGTTGCGGTTCGACGGCTTTTCAAAAGGCGCTTGCGGCTTCGTTTGGCTGGTCCAGCGCTGACGGAGTTCCAGGCGCTTTTCCACGTCGCGCACGGAGGTGAGGTATTCGTCGAGCTTGTCCTTGTCCTCCTTATTCACCTGGCGGGAGAGATGGTTCGCCTCCTCGCGGATCGAGTCGAGAATCGAGGCCTGCACATGGTTTTCCTGCTGGCGACGCGCCTGACGATCCTTGGAGTCACCGATGAAAAGTTTCTCAAACAACTCCGCCGGATTCGTGATCGGCGGCACGCGCACGCCCGACTTCGTCCACGCGATCTGGCAGCCGCCGTGAATGCCGCCTTCCGAACCGACGGTCAGCGACGGAAACCGGGTCTGATAGCCCACCTCATCGGCGAGATACTGGTCGATGGTCACATTGCCATCGGGCCGGTTTTGCGCCTCGGAATTGAGCACGCCGGAAAGGAACGAATGCACCGCGAAGTGACCGCCCTTCACGCCGTGATCGAGCCCGCGATAAAGCGTCATC
>JANOAZ010000107.1:0-6447 GCA_031411395.1 Chthoniobacteraceae bacterium | reverse complement strand
CACGCTCGCTCCGCCCAGTTCCTGCGCGAAGGTGCCGCGGAGCTTTTCCTGCAAGGCCTCGATGCGCACGCCCGCGCCGGGCTTGAACTGCACCGCCAGCCACGCTTCCTCGGGGCCGCCATTCCATTGGTGGATGAGGTTGACCGGATAGTTCGACGCATGCACGCCGACGAGGCCCATGGTCAGCGCGATCTTCTCCGCGCCCGCCTCGCGCTTGATGATTTCCAGCGCGCGCAGAGCAAGCTGCTCGGTGTTGTCGAGCTTGGTGCCGCCGGGCGCTTTCACGCGCAGCGCCATCTGGCCGGCGTCCGCCTTGGGGAAAATCTCGACGCCAAGGTGCGCGCCGATGATCCAGAGCACCAGCGCGGCGACCGCGAGGTAGATCGGCACCAGCAGCCAGCGCGTCGCTACCGCGCCGCGGGCGAGCGCGCGATAGACGCCCCCGGTGCGGCGCTGCTCGACATGTCCTTTTCCCCCGCGCAGCAGCCACACGCTGAGCACCGGCACGAGCGTGCTGGAGAGAAAATAGGACCCCACCATCGAGAAGCCGACCGCGAGTGCGAGCGGCGTGAAGAGCGCCTTCGCCGCACCCACCATGAACAGCGCGGGCGTGAACACCGCGAGCACGCAGAGCATCGCGAGCAGCCGCGGCACCGCTGTCTCGCGCGTCGCATCGAGCGCGGCGCGAGCCAGCGGCACGCCGCGAGCGAGATGCGCGTGAATGTTTTCGATCGCCACCGTCGCTTCATCCACCAGCACGCCGACCGCCAGCGCGAGACCGCCGAGGGTCATCAGGTGAATGTTCTGCCCGGTCACCCACAGCGCGAAGGAGGCGGCGAGGAGCGAGATCGGAATATTGATCACCACGATCAGCGCGCTCCGCCAATCGCGCAGAAAGAGCAGCACCATCAGGCCGGTGAGGATCGCGCCGAGGGCGCCTTCCTTCACGAGGTCATTGATCGCCCGCAGCACCACCGGCGTCTGGTCGAATTCGAACGTGACCTTCACATCCTCCGGCACCGCGGTCTGAAACTTGGCAAGGCTCTTTTTCACCAACTCCACCACCGCGAGCGTGGAGGCATCGGCGCGTTTCGTCACCGGCATGTAAACGGTGCGCCGGCCGTTCACGAGCGCGTAGCTGGTCACGATGTCGCTCTGGTCATCGACGGTGGCCACGTCGCGCACGAAGACCGCGCCGGCCGGTGTGACCCGCAGCGGCACGCCTTCGAGATCCTTGATGTTCTTCACCACGGCATTGACCGGCACGATCGGATACTGGTCGCCGAGGTTCATGTTGCCGCTGGGGCTGATCACGTTCGCCGCCGCGACCGCCTGCACGATTTCATCCGGCGAGAGATTGAGCGCGCGCATCCGGTCGGGCTTCACATTCACCACGATGGAACGCGCCCCGCCGCCGAAGGGAGGCGGCGCCGATACACCGGGCAGCGTGGCGAAAAGCGGGCGGACCATGTTCAGCGCGGCGTCCTGCATCTGGCCGACGGTGCGCGCCGGATTCTCCGTGGAAAAGACGAGATGCCCCACCGCCACGCTGCCCGCATCGAAGCGCATGATGAACGGCCCCGGCGTGCCCGGCGGCATGAAGGCGCGCGCGCGATTCACGTAGGCCACCACTTCCGCCATCGCGGCCGACATGTCGGTGCCGGGGTGGAATTGCAGCTTCATGATCGAGCCGCCCTGGATGTTCTTCGACTCCACGTGCTCGATCCCCGTGACGTAGAGGAAGTGATACTCGTAGTAGTAAGTGAGGTAGCCCTCGACCTGCGCCGGGTCCATGCCGCCGAAGGGCTGCGCCACATAGATCGTCGGGATGCCCAGCGGCGGGAAGACGTCGCGCGACATCCGCTTTACCGCCAGCCAACCGCCGAGGCACACCGCGATCACCAGCACCACCACGGTGAGCGGGCGGCGAAGCGAGGTGGCGACGAGATTCATGGAGGCGGTCAAAGCGCGGACGCCGGGGAATGTTGCGCGCCGCGAAAGTGCGCGTGGTTTTGCGCGAAAGCGTGTCCGGGGTCAAACGGCATCCGGCCCCCATGTCTCCGGAAGAAGCTGGAAGCCGGAACAAGCCGTGCTGTTGAGCGGGTATGCTAACGAACATCGACGAGCTCACAAACCCAGCGCGAGTCCCGCGAAGGGACGTGGCGGGTGAACGTTTCGCGGCGCGTGCTTTATCGTTGGCCGGAGAAGTCCGCGCGCGTGGATGGCTGGGCTTGATGGCCTTTTGGCTGCTGCTCGCGCCTCCGACACCGGCGATGGATTTGCCCCCTGGCTTTTCGGAAGAGGAAGTGGGGAAATGGTGGACGGAGCCGGTTGGCATCGCCTTCGATCCCAGCTCGCAGGGGGTGAACCGGGTTTACGTTTGGGAACGCGCGGGCCGCGTCTTCATTCTCGAGAATGGCGTGAATTCGTGGATTCCGCTGCTCGATATCCGGGACGAAGTCGGAGCCTGGAGCGATTACGGAATGCTCGGCTTCGCCCTGGATCCGCTCTTCCAGCAGAACGGCTACATCTACGTCACGTATGTGGTGGATCGGCATCATTTGCTGAACGCGGGGACGCCGACCTACGACCCGGCGGCCAATGAATATCTCGCGGCGACGATCGCGCGGGTGACGCGTTACACCGCGCGCGCCAGCGATGGTTTTCGCACGGTCGATCCCGCCAGCCGGCGGGTGCTCGTGGGGGAGACGGTGGGCACGGGCATCCCCATCCTGCACACCTCGCATTGCCCCGGGAGCCTGGTCTTTGGCACGGACGGCACGCTCCTCGTCTCGACGGGCGATGCCGCGAGTTGGGAGGGCATGGACGATGGCGGAAACGACGGCAACAGCTTTGCCGCGCAGGCGCTGGTCGATGGCATCATCCGACCCAAGGAAGATGTGGGCGCGTTCCGGTCGCAGTTGCTGGACTCGCTGAGCGGCAAGATCCTGCGCCTCGATCCGAGCACCGGCGATGGCGTGCCCAGCAACCCCTTCTTCGATCCGGCGAACCCGCGCTCCGCGAAATCGCGGGTCTGGACGCTCGGAGTGCGCAATCCGTATCGCATGACGCTCCGCCCCGAGACGGGCAGTCATCTCTCCGCGGATGGAAATCCCGGCGTGCTGGTGCTGGGCGATGTCGGCTGGGAGGACTGGGAGGAAATCAACGTGATCACCGGGGGCGGTCAGAACTGCGGATGGCCGCTCTATCAGGGCCTCGTGGCGGACCCGAACTACCAGACCTCGCCCGCGGTGAATCTCGACGCTCCCAATCCGTTGGGCGGTTTCTTCAAGTTCAAGGATTTGCTCGTGCAGGAAACGCTCGGCACTCCGGCATGGCCGAATCCGACGAATCCCGCGATGGAGATCCCGGCGAATACTCCGAGGTTCATGCACCGGCGGCCGGTCATTGACGTCGGGCGCAACTTTGCGCTGGGCGGGCCGGCGCGGGCCGCGACCTTCGATGGCCTCGCGGCGTCGGAGACGAACATCGGCGCAGCCGGTTCCCCGGTCGCGGGTCCGCAGTTTCTCGCCAACACCAGCACGGGAGGCGTGTTTTACCGCGGCACCGACTTCCCCGCCGCCTATCGCGGCACCTACTTTCACGCCGACTACGTCCAGGGCTGGATCAAGAACGTCGTTTTCGATGGCGAGCATCGCCCCGTGCAGGTCCATCATTTCGCCACCGGCGGGCGCCCGATTTTCATCGCCACGCATCCCTCGCAGGGCGGCCTTTACTACGTGGACATGACGATCCCCGTGATCCGGAAAATCACCTACTCGGGCGGGAGCAATTCCCCGCCGGTCGCCGTGGCGTCGGCCAATCTGCGGATCGGCGGCTCCCCGCTGGCGGTGCAGTTCAGCAGCCTCGGATCGAAGGATCCCGAGAAAACCGCGCTCAAGTATCTGTGGGATTTTGGGGACGGCGCGACCAGCACGGCGGCGCAGCCCGCGCATACTTTCAACGCCGCGGACGCGACGCGTTTCGATGTCCTCCTCACGGTGACCGATGCGCAGGGAGCGACGGCCCTGGCGAGTGTCCCGGTCTTCGTCAATCACACCCTGCCCGAGGTGGAATTGCTCAGTCCGATTCACGGAACGAAATACCCGCTGACCGGGGCGACCGACTACCGGCTGTCGCGGAGAGTCGTCGAGATTCCCAATCACCCGACGACCACGCGCTGGAACGTCTATCTCCAGCATGAGCACCACGAACATCCCGAGCCTGCCATCCTGACGCCCGACGGGGTGGCCACGCTCTCGCCGGTTTACAGCGCCACGGAATCCTTCAGTTATCGGATTCATCTCACCGTGACGGACGATCTGGGCGCGACCGTCGAGCGGGACGCGCGGCTCTTCCCAAACTCCGCCAACACAGCCCCGCAAGCCGCGTGGTCGGTGCCTTCGCAGTCTCGCCGACCGGGAGCTGAGCCGCTGGTCCTGGATGCGGACTCGACCGTCTCGGACGGGGATAGTGCGGGCATCGAAGGGGGCTGGCTGTGGGTCGGTGGCTCGGTCCCGGCGAATCTCTCGATCCTCCCGGAGGGAAACGACGCGAGGCAGGTCAATCTCACCGGCGCGGCCGTGTTTTTCGGAGGGGTCGAAGTGGGCACGTGGAGTGTCACCAGCGATTCGCTCTCCGTGGTTTTCAACGAGGCCGCCACCCCGGCGACCGCCCGCGCCATTCTGCGCCGGATCGCCGGTCAATTCCCCGACGCCGGAGCACGGACTTTCACCCTCTACTGCAACGATGGTGACGGCGGGACCAGCGCGCCGGCGACGTTGGCGATCAACGTGGCGGACTCCGCGCCAGCGACGCCGCCGGTTCTGGCGATGATCGGCCGGCAGATTCCCGGGGAGCCGGAAGGTTCCGTTTACGCCTCATTTGGAGCGTCCAACTCCGAGGCATTTGCCGGCACGATCAAAGTTGGCACCAAGGTCACCTCCGCAATCTTCGCTCCCGGTGGGCGCGCCCGCGTCAAAGTGGGTGACAATGCTCCGGGGCTGGCGGGCGCGAAATTTTCCCGACTCAATTCCCCGAGCGGGGATGCCGCGCTGGCGGTTTTGGCCACCGGGCCGGGTGGCGTTACCCTTGGCAACGACACGGTCCTTCTCGCCGGACTATCGGCCGGGCCGGTGCGCATCGCCGCGCGGGAAGGCACGGCCTTCGCCGACAACCCTGCGCTTTCCATCCTCAGCTTCGGTTCGATCGATGCCACCGGCGGCCCCGGAGGCGCGATTTTCTTCATCGCAAAACTCAAAGGTCTCGGCGTCACCCCAGCCGATGACACCGCGCTGTGTGCCGCGCTCGCCGACGGCCGCGTGCGCCTGCTCGTGCGCAAGGGGGCCATGGTCGGACCGAGGAAGATCAGCATCATCGGCACGCTGGTCGGCATCGCGGGCACCCTGGGCGAAGGGCGCTGGCGGGCCGATGCCCAGACGATCGGGGTCCGCCTGACCTTCAGCGATCTCACCCATTCGCTCTACTCGATCCCCGCCACCGCGACCGACGCTTCGCAGTGGGTGCTGTGGGCTTCATCGGGCGCCGCGGGCTCCACGCTCGCGAGCACGGAAATTCGTTCGTTCGGCCTCCCCGGATTTGGCGCGAATGGAGTCGCTGCGCTGGCCAACTTGAAGGCCGCGGTCGGCGGTGCGACCACGGCGACTGATCAGGTGATTTTTTCCGCGACGGCCGGCGGCCTTTCGATGCTGGCCCGCGAGGGTTTTCCCACCGCGAATCTGGTTTTGGGCAACTACAGGACCTTTGGCGATCCGGTCTCGGGCCCGATCGGGCGGACGGCATTTTACAGCCTCGCCGCCCCGAACGCGACCGCGCCCCCCGTCGCGTGCCTGTGGTACGCGCCCGGCGGCGAAATGCCGAAGCTCCTGGCGCGCGTCGGTGAGAGCGCGCCCGGCGGCGGCAAGTTCGCGTCGTTCGTATCCCTCGCACTTCCCGATGGCCCCGACTCGGGTCCGGCCTTTACGGCGCTCCTCACCGTCAATGCCACTGCCGGCGTCACCGCGGCCAGCAATTCGGGCCTGTGGGCGGCGAACGCCGCCGGCTCTCTCAATCTGCTATTGCGCACCGGGCAGAAACTGAATGTCCGCGGCAAGGAGCGCACGGTGAAGAGCCTGAGCGTGCTCAAGGCCGTCCCCGGTGCAATCGGCGCCGCCAGTGACTATGACGAAACGCACTTCCGAGTTTCCGTGACCTTCGTGGATGGAAGCGTCGTTTTGCTCGAACTGGCCGCTCCCTGAGCGGATGTACCGGAAGTCGGGAAAGGGAGCGTTGACGGGAAGCGCGCATCCAAAAAACACGCGGTCATCCTGAGCGGAGCGCCGCGCGGCAGGGGTGGGATTGCGGGGGTGTGCAGGGCGGCGCGCAGTCGAAGGATCTCATACTTTTTCTGCCGGGTGGCCTGCCGGCGGAGATGCGAGAGGTCCTTCG
>JANOAZ010000106.1:0-5941 GCA_031411395.1 Chthoniobacteraceae bacterium | reverse complement strand
CGTGACCCGGGGCGGACGATCGAGGCCCGGGGCGGTCTGCCAGCCGTCGGTCCACGTGACCATTCCGGGAAATTCCTCTTCCATCGGGATGGGCAGCTTCGCGAGCGCCTGGCAGTGCGGGCAGGTGAGGATGAGGTCGTGACCGGCGAACATGTCAGGCGAGTTTGAGGGCGAAATGATGACAGGTGATCTGCATGCGCTGGCTGAGATAGAACCGGTGCGCGTCGAAGCGTTGCACGCCGGAGTCGAGATGCAACTCGGCGCAACCCGCCGCGCGGGATTCGGCGATGAGCCAGTCGATGAGCAGCTTTCCAAATCCGCGCGAGCGATCCGCCGCGCGCGTGACGAGATCATCGACATAAAGGAATTTTCCCAGCCAGAGACACTCCGTGATGCGAAAGCCGGCGGCGGCGCGCACTTCATCATCGGCTTCGACAAACGCCAGACGGAATCCCTGCGCCTGCTGCCGGAGCACGTGGGCGACGAACGTTTCCACATCAGTCAGATGGGGGCGCAGCTCGCGCATCACTTCAAAACACCGCGCCACCTGCTCGCGATTTTCCGCGCGCGCGACGCGCGCATTCATCGCGAGATATCCGACTGCCCGAGAATCGTGAACTGCTGCGACTGGAGCACCGAGGCCGCGCACTCGTTGTCCTCGACGTGGAGCGCGAGGGCGGTGCGGCCGCGGGGCCGGGTGAGCAGGGCGTAGCTGCCGAAGATATTGCACTCGGCGGCGAGCAGCGCGGCGAGCAGGCGTCCGAGTTCGGTGGCGCCTTCCTTGAGTTCCACCACGACGAGATCGCAGACGGAAAATGGCACCGCGTTTTCGAGGAAGAGCGTCTGCACGCTTTCCGGATCGCTGACCACCACGCGGACGATCGCGGTATCGGCGGAGTCCTGCACATTCACGGCGAGCACATGGACGTGGTGCTCGTTGAGCAGCTTCACTACGTGGAGCAGCGCGCCGACGCGGTTCGAGAGGAAGATCGAGAACTGCGTGACGCGTGAGCCGCCGAGCTTCTCGGTGGTTTGGGAAGATTCGAAGGGCATCGCTTACTTGTAGCTGTAGAGGAGGCAGTACGCCGCGGTCGCACCTTCGACGAGTTCCACTTTGATGAAATACGGGCCACTGGCTTCGGGGGAGAATCCCGCGGCGGCGGTCACGCCTTCCTGATACGGCTCGGCGTCGATCTTTTTGCCCGTCTCGTCGAAGACGGTCACGGCGACCTTCTTTGCCGTCCCCGACGCCGCGAGGGAAAACCAGTATTCGTTGCCGGCATAGAGATTGACCTGGACCAGCTTCGGCTTGCCGGGATCGAGGGAGCCCATGACGACGCCGTCGCGCAGCTTGAAACCGTCATTGCCAAACGCGCCCGCGAGTTCCATGGCGATGCGGCGCGCCTCCACCTCACCGTCGGTGGCGGCGCGGAGCGGGGCCAGGGTGAAGGCGGCGGCGAGGACTGCGAGGGTGAGGGTTCGCTTCATTTCGTGTCTTTGCGGGCGATGTCTTTCACGAGTTCCGCGGCGAGCCCGCTGAGCTTCTTCACGTCGGCCACCGGGGGGGCTTTGTCCCGGGGAAAGCTGACGACGGTTTCCATCTCGATCATTCTCGCCCGCACATTCTTTACCTTCGGGTCGTCACGGAGCTTCTCCGGCAGCGCATCGAGCTTCTTGTTCAGATAGGCCACAATCGCCGGCTGTCGCAGGATCTTCGCACTGGCCTCGGTGTAGTGATCGGCGATGTAGCTGCTGATCACTTCCACGCCCCGCGCCCAGCCGCCCACGCTGACGAGCGTGACGAGGTCGCCGTCCTTGCTCCCTTGCATCGATTCCTTGACCTCGTTTTGCGTGGCCTCCAGTTCCTCCTTGAGCTGGTCCCATTGCTTGCGATCCGCAAAGTCCGCGATGCTCGAGCCGCGCATCAGGATTTCCTTGTTCACTCCGAGATTTTTCGCGAGCTGGAGGATGTCCTTGCCGAGGTTTTTCACCTGCTGCGAATCCTCGGCCTCGACGGCGACGAAGCCATCGGCGACGAGGCTGCCGAGGTTCAGCGCGAGCTGCGCGCGGCTCGGATAATTCGTCGCGATCGGGGCGCGAAACTTGGACGTCCAATCGAGTTTCCCCTGCTTTTCCAGCGCGACCATCAGTTCCGCCGGGGTGGGGATGGAAAATTCATCCGTGCGGACCGCATCGGCCATCTCTTCCTTGGTCAAGACGGCTTCCTCAGCGGCCGCGGAGGCGCATAAACAGGCGAGCGCAAGGCTTCCTGCCAGCGTGCGGAGGGTCAAGATCATGGCGGACGTTAGACGAACGGCGTCGCGATTGTCACCCGGCATTTTGAAAGAAGGAGCCAGGAGTCAGAAGTCAGGAGTCAGGAGGTGATCTCGGAACGTTTACTGATTTCTGACTCCCGATTTCGCCTCCCAACACTTCCGCCTTGCTCCATCCCGGCGCGCCCTTACCCTGCCGCCCTCATGAAAGCGAAAGTCACCGTCATGCCAAAGCAAAGCGTGCTCGATCCTCAGGGAGTGGCCGTGCGCGACGCGATCCATCATCACGGCCTGCCGGTCGTGAAAAGCGCGCGTGTCGGCAAGGTCATCGAACTCGAACTCGACGGCTCGGAGACCGAAGCGCAACTCCATGAAGTCTGCCGCGATCTGCTCTCGAATCCGGTGATCGAGGATTACTCCCTCGAGATCCAACGCTAGTCGCGGCGCGATGCTCTTTTTCCTCTGCGTCGTCCTGCCACCGGTGGCCGTGCTGCTCACGGGCCGTATGGGCAGCTTTTTTCTCAGCCTCCTGCTCACGCTCCTCGGGTGGCTTCCGGGAGTCATTCACGCTTTCTTCGTGGTGACGGATTACAAAAACGAAAAGCGCTTCCGCGAACTCACCAAAGGACATTGAAATGAAAGCCGCCGTCATTCGCTTCCCGGGTTCCAACTGCGATCAGGACTGCCACCTCGTGCTGCGCGAACTCGGCGTGGACGTGAGCTACGTGTGGCACAAGGAAACCAGCGTCGCGGGTTACGATCTGATCGTGCTGCCCGGCGGATTCAGTTACGGCGACTACCTGCGCTGCGGTGCCATCGCGCGGTTCTCACCGGTGATGCAGGGGGTGAAAGCGGCCGCCGCCGCGGGCACGCTCGTGCTCGGCATTTGCAATGGCTTCCAAATTCTCTGCGAGGCTGGTCTGCTTCCGGGCGCGCTCATTCGCAATCGCAATCTCCACTTCATCTGCGAGCACCGCTGGGTGCGGGTCGAAAGCGTCGCCAACCCCTTTCTCCACGAGGCCCTGACGGGATCGCTCCTCGACCTGCCGATCGCCCACGGCGAAGGCTGCTACGTCGCCGATGCCGAAACGCTCCGGGAGCTGAACCGCCACGGCCGTGTGCTGCTGCGTTATACCGATGCTCGCGGTGCGGCGACCGATGAGGGAAATCCCAACGGCTCGGCTGAGAATATCGCCGGGATCTGCAATGCCGCGCGCAATGTCTTCGGTCTGATGCCGCACCCCGAGCGCGCCGCAGATCCGCTGCTCGGCAGCATCGATGGGCGCGTGATTTTCGAGAGTGTCCTCGCGACGCTCGGCGTGCGCCGGGCGGCGTAGCTTGCTTCACGGTCACGCCGCTGGGCCTGTTGACCTGCGCGCCAACGCATGACTGACGCCGCTCCCGAACCCGCTCCGCACCGTCGCCGCCCGCGTTACTCGGGGAAGAATCCGCGACGGTTCGAGGATAAATACAAGGAGCACGATCCGCGGCGATACGCGGAGACCGTCGCCAAGGTGATGGCGTCGGGCAAGACGCCGGCGGGAACTCATCGGCCGATCATGGTCGCCGAGATCCTCGAAGTCCTCGCGCCCCGCGCCGGCGATGTGGCGGTCGATTGCACGCTCGGATTCGGCGGCCATGCACAGGAACTCCTTGCGCGGCTCCAGCCCGGCGGGCGCCTCTTCGGCCTCGACGTTGATCCGATCGAATTGCCGAAGACTGAAGCCCGCCTTCGCGCCCTCGGATTTGGCGCGGACGCTTTCTCGGCCCACCGCGGCAACTTTGCGGGGCTGCCGCGAATTCTTGCGGACGCCGGCCTCGCGGGGGCGGACTGCATTCTCGCGGACCTCGGCGTTTCCTCGATGCAACTCGATGACCCCGCGCGCGGCTTCGGCGCGAAGGTGGCTGGACCGCTCGACATGCGGCTCAATCCGCAACGCGGCCAGCCGGCTTCAGCCTTGCTCGAAAAAGTGAGCGCCGCCGACCTCGCCGAGTTGCTCACTGAAAACGCGGATGAACCGCATGCCGCGCTCCTCGCGCCGGCGCTTGCAGGCCGTTATTTCGGGACGACTGCGGCACTGGCTGCGGCGGTGCGGGCGCTGCTTGTGCAGGCGGCGCCGGAGGAGCGCGAGCTGAGCGTTCGGCGGGTGTTTCAAGCTTTGCGAATCACGGTCAACGATGAGTTCTCCGCGCTCGAAATGTTTCTCCGCAATCTGCCGTCCTGCCTGAATCCAGGTGGACGGGTCGCGATGCTCACCTTCCACAGTGGCGAAGATCGCCGGGTGAAAAAGTCGTTCACCGAAGGGCTGCGCGCGGGAGTGTATGCGGAGGTCGCGCGCGAGGTGGTGCGTGCCTCCCCGGAGGAGCGCCACGCGAACCCGCGCTCGACCTCGGCGAAACTCCGCTGGGCACGCCGCGCGTAGGGGGTGCCGCCGGGGGACGGAGCGCCAGGGAGCGCTCGACGTATTCAAACGAACCGTCATTCCGACCGGAGCGAAGCGGAGTGGAGGAATCTCTCGCGTCCGTGGGCGGAGGTGGTGCGGATTTGTGCGGACACCTGCTCCGCACCGCCGCTGCCCGCAGATGCATGAGATTCTTCGACTCCGCTCCGCTTCGCTCGGAATGACAAGGCGATGGCCATCTCAACCGCACACTGGCGACTGGATGATTCGCCACCACGGAATTCTCGTCCCGAAGAGTTTTGCTCGTGCGAAGGCGAGCAGGCACATTCCGCCGGCATGAACATCCCGCGCAGAGACTTTCTCCGACTCACCGGCGTGTCACTTCTGAGTTCCGCGTTGCCATCGGAGGTCTTTGGCGTCGAGGCGCCACCGCCCGACATCTGCATCTACGCAGCCACCGCGAGCGGCATCATGGCGGCCGTCGCTGCAACCAAGGAAGGAGCGCGAGTGCTGATCATCGAGCCGTCGCGCTGGCTCGGCGGCATGACCGGCGGTGGACTGATGCACATTGATTGGGGACGCGAAAAAGCCGTCTCCGGAACGACGCGCGGCCTCCTCAAGAGCGACTACAACGACGCGCAGTATCGCGAGGCGTTTGCGGCGATGCTGAAGGAGCACGCGATTCCAGTGATCTTCGACCATCGCGTGGCCGCAGTGCAGCGCGAGGGCGCGACGATCAAAAGCATCACCCTCGATCACGCGCCGCCGGATCGCATCGGCTGCCCGGTTGCGGAGCCGAAGACCCGCGAGGCACTCCGAATCACCGCGCGAGTCTTCATCGATTGCTCGTATGAGGGCGATCTCATGGCGCGCGCGGGCGTTTCTTACACCTTCGGTCGCGAAGGTCGCGACACCTACGGCGAATCGCTCGCCGGGGCTCAGCAGAATCTCGCAGTGTATGACATCGATCCGTATGTGAAGCCCGGCGAACCGAAGAGCGGCCTGCTGCCTTTCCTACAAGACATTCAAATATCTCCCGAAGGCAGCGCAGATAAGCTAACGATGGGTTACGGCTTCCGGTGGAAGTTCACCCAAACGGGGGGCCGGCTGCCCGTGCCCGCGCCCGAAGACTACGATCCGCGCACCTTCGAGTTGTATCGTCGTGGTTTTCAAAACAAGGCCGGCATCGACAAAGGCCGACGCACAAGAATGCTCGGCGAGTTTGAGGAGGCCGGTGGACGCATCCACTCGGTCGGTCAGGGCAAT
>JANOAZ010000105.1:0-19291 GCA_031411395.1 Chthoniobacteraceae bacterium | reverse complement strand
GCCGAGATGGGATTCGCCTCGGAGGCGTTCGGGTTTGTGTTGAACGCATACTCCAGCAGGTTGCTGCGCCCATCCTTCTCAATGTCGCCGAGTGGGCCGTTGATGGGCGCGCTGGAGTTCGGGTCGATTCCATTCGCGGTCTTCCACGAGTCGGGCAAGCCGTCGTTCTGGGTGCTGACGGGCTTGATGACGGTGAGCGCACCTGCACCGCTGGTGGTGGTGCCGTTGGTGCTGCTGACCGTCACGCTGTAGCTCGCGGTGTGCGTGCTGTTCAGGTTCGTCAGCGTGAGCGTGGCCATGAAGACGCCGTTCACAGGAGTGCCGGCATCGGTGACTTGGTAGTAGCTGGTCGCGCCGCTGATGGATGTGCCGTTCTTCCGCCACTGCACGCTCGGGACTTTGCCGTAGCTGGTGAAAGGTGCGTAAAGCGTGATGCTGCTGCCTTGTTGCAAGCTCTGCGTCTTTGGGGCTTCACCGATGTGGGGCGGATAGTTCTCCGCCGTGATGTTGGTGATCGCGGTCGTGAGCGTGGCGATGATCGTCGCATACGCGGCGTTGGCGGCGAGGTCCGTGGTCTCATACGGATCATCGGTCATGTTGAAGAGCTCGTTGGTGACCGGCGGGCCTTTGGTGCGGATGAGCTTGAACATCTTGCTGCCGCCGACGACGGGATCGGTGAAGGTGTTGAAGGCTGCGGGTTTGGTCACGGAGGTCACGAGAGTCGATGGACGCTGCACGCCATCGGGGTTGCCGCTGTTGATCGAGAGCAGTGCGGGCCAGAGGTTCAGGCCATCGAATGCCTTGGTGTTCTGCGGTGTCACGCCGGTGGCGGCGCAGAGCGTGGGGAAGATATCGCCGACCCAGACATACTGATTGCTGATCACGCCGGAGGCGAGCACGCCCGGCCAGCGGATCGCGGCCGGGGTGTGGATGTTGCCGCCGTCGTAGCTGTCCTGGTTCTTGGTGCCGCGCAGCGGAGCATTGATGGAGCCGGTGGGCACGTTGCCTCCGTTGTCACTCATGAAGACGACGATGGTGTTGTTGGCGATCCCTGCGGTATCCAGGGCGGCGAGCACACGCCCCATGGCGACGTCCATGCAGTCCACGGCAGCGGAAAGGGTGCGGCGTGCCGGATCCGTGACACCGAGATTTTGATACTTCGTGATGTAGGCGGGTGGTGCGGAGACGCCTGCATGGACGGCATTGAACGCGAGATAGAGCAGGATGGGTTTCGACGGATCACGATTCTGAATGAGCGAGACCGCCTTGTCGGCCAGCAGGTCGGTGGAGTGTCCGCCGTTGCCTTGCAGATCGGTCGTTTCGTTCTGCGTGACGCCATTGAGCCACCAATCGACCGCCGTGTTCAGTCCGGGGTCGTTGGTGCGGTGGGTGAAGTAATTGATGGCACCGCCATACTGACCGTAGTGGATGTCCCAACCTCGATTGTGCGGCAGGAAGGCATCGCCCTCCTGGATGACGGTGACGGTGGAGCCATTGAGTGTCGTGGTGTTGGTGTTGTTGCCCCAGCCACCGAGATGCCACTTGCCACACATGTAAGTCTGGTAGCCAGCGGCTTTGAAAGTCTGCGGCATGAGATGCTCACTGAGGTTCACGCCGCGATTATTGCCGGTGGCCGTGCGGATGGTGTTGCGACCGGTGAGGAGGCATGAGCGCGTGACGCTGCACACGGGTGTGGCGTAGAACTTCTCCAGACGAATGCCATTGGTCAGGAAGCCATCCATGTTCGGGGTTTGAATCGGCACCTGGCCTGCGGCGGTGTGATACCCGATGTCGCCCCAGCCCTGGTCGTCGGTGAGGATGATGACGACGTTCGGCGCAGTGATCGTGCTGACGGTGAACGCCTTCGTCGCGATGCGGCCCGCGCTGTCGGTGACTTTCAGCGTGAAGGTGTAAGTGCCCGCCACGCTTAACGTGCCGCTGAGCACGCCCGCGCTGCTCAGGGTGAGCCCCGCCGGCAGGGTGGAGCCCGCATTCACGCTCCACGAGTAAGTCGTCCCCGTCCCGCCCGATGCCGCGAGCGTCTGCGAATACGCGCCGCCGAGCGTTGCGGTGGGCAAGCTCGCGCCCGTCGTGATGCTCGGCGCCGGCCCTGTCGTGTAGCTGCTGCTCGCGGTCGCGGCGGAGGCGTTGCTGTCGGTCGCGGTGATCGTATAGCTCACCGTCGTGCCGGAGGTTTGCGCGGGCAGAGCCGGGCTGGTCCACACTCCGCCGCTCGCCGAGCCCGTCATCGTGAGCGTCACCGGCGCAGCGCCGGTGGTCTTGACCAGGGTGATGTCGTCGATCTGCACCTTCGACGCGCCGGCGCCACCGACGCCATTGCCGAACATATTGAAGCGCATCTTCAGCGTGCTCACGCGCTCCGAGGCCTGCAGGTCGTAGTGGTAAAGCTGGAAGGTGTGATTGCTTCCCGTCAGCTCCGTGATCTGTCCGGTCGTCGCCGCCGCCCAGGTCGTGCCACCGTCGGTGGAAAGCTGGAACGTCCAGCCGAGCCCCGACGTGAGCGTGCTCGTCGCGACCCAGAACTCCACGTAACCGCTCGTGCCAGTCGCATCGATGTTGTTCGTCGTCGTGATCGAGTTCGCCGTCGCCGTCGCGCCCTTGCTGAACTCCACGCCGCACGTCCCGCCCTGTCCTGCGGCGGTGTGATTCGCCGCCGTCGTCTGCTTGATGTTCCCGTTGCCGTTGTTGAACACCAGCGTCCACGGATACACCGCCGGCGAAGCCGTCTGATCCCAGCCGCCCGCGCCGCCCGGCGTCGCCACGCTCGCCATCGTCTCCGCGAAGACCGTGCTCGTGACCTGCGCGCCCGTGTTGTAGCTGAGCTGCACGCCCGAGATCGTCGCGCCGCTCGCAGGCGTCACCGTCGCGTTGATGAAAGGCGTGTCCACATTGCTCGGCACTGTCGGCACCGCGGTGACGCCCGTGATCGTCGGCGGCGGGATGTAGCCGGTGCCCGCGAGCGTGATGTCGAAGGCCGCGCCCACCGCCGTGTCGCTGCTCGCGATGTGCAGCGCCGCGACCTTGCTCCCCGCCGTGCCCGCCGTGAAGCGCACATCCATCGTCGTGCTCGCGCCCGCCGCGATTGTGCTCGCCGGAGATGCCGTCACCGCAAAGTTCGCCGCGTTCGCGCCATCGATCGTCACGCCCGTGATGCTCAGCGAAGTGCTGCCGGTATTGCGGATCGTAAAGGTCTTCGTCGAAGTGCTGCCGACATTCACATTCCCGTAGCTCACGGTGCTCGCACCGTCGGTGAGCGCGGTGCCGCTCGGCTGCTCGACGGCGATCTGCGTCGTCACCGAGGTCGTGCGCACGGCGAAGACGGGATACGTCGAGGCATACGGCTCGTAGCTCACGATGCCCTGCTGATTGCGCGGCGGAGTCGCGGTCGTCGTGACGCCGAAGTCCACCAGCCATGCCTGCGTGGGCGTGCCCGACTTCACCGAGGTCGAGCTCCAGTAGGCCGTCGCCGTCGCCGCGGGGAAAAGCGTGCGGTTCAAGTTCGGCGCGGTCGTGGTCGCCGAGGCAGTCGCGCGCGGGATGTCTTCGAGCGATTGCAGCTCCTTCACGTTCGGCAGCCGCCAGTCGCTGAAGCCGCCGGTCGTAAGCCCTTCCGCATAGGTCAGCGCGTTCGTCCACGACATCGCGGACGACGGCGCCTGCGTCCACATCAGCCCCGTGTCGAGGTCGGTGATCGTGCCGTCGTTGTTGTTGAGATAATTGTGCCCCGTCGTCGGCTTCGCGCCGCGCACGTATCGCGCATGGAAGCGCAGCGCACCGCCCGCGCTGATCGTCGAGGTTTTCGGATGCGGCCCGATTCCGCCGCCGGTGTTCGTGGACCAGACCTTGGTGTTGTCGCCGTAGAAAAGATCGCCCGTCCAAAAGCAACCCGGCGTGCCGCCCGCGTTGTTCACGAAGTAAGTGGGGTTCAGCGCGGGGTTGCGCTCGTGATCGAGGATGCTGAACGCCTCCTGCGCCGTGGGCAGCCGCCAGTCCGTGAAGCCCGCGAGATTCAGCGAAGTCGCGCCCGTGCGCGCAGTGTCCCACGTCATCTCGCCGCTGTCCGTCTTCTGCCACATCAGCCCGGTCACGTTGTCCGTCACGGTGCCGTTGCCGTGGTCGGTGAAGCTCGGCGCGTTGATCGTGTAGTCGCTGTCTTCGCCGAAGTTCGCGGTCGCGCTCAGCGTCTGGCCGGTGTCGGGCAGCTTCGCCAGCGACGGCCCGGTCATCGGGTAGTAGTTGAAGCGCGACGTGCTCGTGTAAGTCGCGGGGGTGCCAGTGGGATTCGTCGGTGTCTGATGATTCACCGTCACCGTGTGGGCGATGCGATCGATCGAATAGGTCACCGTGTAAGTGGTGCCGCTCACCGTGTAGCTCAGCACATACGAATCGGGCGCTGGTCGCGCGAAGCCGGTGATGACCGCGCCCGCGAGCGGCGAGCCCGCCGGCGCGATGGAACTCGCCGTCGGCTGCGGATCGATCTGCCCGCCGTAGTTTACCACCGTGCCGTGCATGGCATTCATCAGGTAAGGACTCTGTGGTCCCGACGCGACCGTCCCGCGCGCATGGTAGTGGTAGCCCCAGCCGCCGTGATCGTGCCCGCCGTCCGCATCGAGCGGTTGCTGCGCGCCGCCGTCCGGTTCGAGGTAGCCGTAGATGGGGTAGCCATCGAGCGCCCACGCGCACGGCTTGTCCGGCGTGAGCACCGAGTAGAGATGCGTCGGCGCGATGTGGTAGTGGTAATCGTCCGCGCGCCCGCAGTGCCCGCCGTAGGCATCCAGCTCGCCGATGGCCTGCGAAAACTGCCCCGTGTTATTCCGCGGGTTGAAGATCGGGATGCCATTTGCCGCGAGCGCCACCGCGCCGCGGAGGAAATTTCCCGTCAGCGAAATGGGCGACGCCGCCGGCACCGGCACGAGCGGGATGCGCCACACATTCGGCTGCCCATAGCCGAGTGAACCCGTGTCGCCCTCCGGGTTCGTGACATTCCCAAAGTAACCCACCGGAATCGGCAACTGCTGCTGCCACGCGGTGATGCCGACCATCGGCGTCGGCATCAGCGTCGCATCCGGCATCGAGTCGCCCTCGACGTAGAAATAGTTCGCATCGTTGTAGAATCGGACGTTCGGCTTGAACGGCGAGAACGACGCGGACATCAGCGCGCCATTCCCCGCCGGAGCGGTGAAGGCCGCGGTCGTTCCGCCTGAAAACCATGCCGGCGCCGACGTGTCGGACACCGCGCCGTCGGTGTGTGGCGCACCGGTGTCGTGTGCGATCGCGGGAACGGCGGCAAGCAAGATGGCGAGAATGGGGGCTTTCACTCCACCACACTGTCGGGACGAACCTTTAGGGAACGTGAAGCACGCGCTTTCCGCGGGAGCTTCATCGGTTCTTAAGGTAAGCGGTTCGATCCTGCCCTATGCGCCTCCTCGTCGTCGAAGATGAACCCGACCTGCTCCGCGGACTCGCGCGCGCCCTGCGCGACGAGGGCTACGCCGTGGACACGGCGGAGGATGGCGAGGACGGGCTCTTCAAAGCCGAGAGCGTGAACTACGACGCCATCGTGCTCGACGTGATGCTGCCGCGCCTCGACGGCTGGGAGGTGCTGCGGCGCTTGCGCGCAAAAAAGAAGACGCCGGTGCTGCTGCTCACCGCGCGCGACCGCAGCGCGGATCGCGTGCGCGGGCTGGACACCGGCGCGGACGATTACCTCGTGAAGCCCTTCGATCTGCCCGAACTGCTCGCGCGCCTGCGAGCGCTCATCCGCCGCAGCGCGCGCGAAGTGCGATCAGTCATCGAGATCGGCGATGTGACGGTGGACATCGCGGCGCGCATCGTTTCGCAAATGAAAAAGCCCGTGGTGCTCACCGCGCGCGAGTATGCGCTGGTGGAATACCTCGCGCTGCACCGCGGGGAAGTCGTGACGCGCACGGCGCTCTACGAGCATCTCTTCGACGAGAGCGACAACACCCTCTCCAACCTGCTCGACGTCCACGTTTCCAATATCCGCAAGAAACTCGGCCATGACCTCATCGCCACCCGGCGCGGCCACGGCTACAGCATCGAGGCATGATGCGTTTCCCGAAGTCCATCCGCTGGCGCCTGCAGTTTTGGTATGGCGCGCTGCTTGTGGCGGTGCTGTGCGGCTTCGGTTTCACGGCCTTTCATTTGGAAAGAGCGCGGCAGTTCCGCCGGATCGACGAGGGTTTGCAGCAGCGCATGTCGGTGCTCGTGGATGCCCTGCGCGGCGGGCCCGGGCGCGAGGCGGAGAGGCGCCCCCGGATCGACGTGCGCCTGTCTCCGGCGCAATCCGCGCTCTTCGCCGCCGACTCGGGCTACTACTTCGTCATCTGGATGCGTGGAAAAGATCCCGTCCTGCGTTCCGCCGCGGCGCCGGTCGAGGTGCCGCAGCCCAAAAACGGTGGCGTCGTCGCGCGGATGCGCGGTGAATTTCGCGAGTCCTTTCTCTTCGCCGCGCCCGTCGATTGCGTGCTCGTCGGCCGCTCGATTGCCGCCGAGCAGGCGGACCTTCGCACGCTCGCCGCCGCGCTCGCCGCCGTCGGTGGCGTGGTGCTCGCCGCGGGGCTGCTCGGCGGTGGCTGGCTGGTCGCGCGCGCCATCCGGCCGGTGGAAGACATCAGCACCACCGCCGCGAAGATCGCCGCGGGCGATCTTTCCCAGCGCATCGGCACGGCGGATACCGACAGCGAACTCGGCCGTCTCGCCGGCGTGCTCAACTCGACCTTCGCACGCCTCGAAACGTCGTTTGCCCAGCAGGCGCGCTTTACCGCCGACGCCGCGCACGAGCTGCGCACGCCCGTGGCCGTGATACTCACGCAAACGCAATCCGCCCTCGCCCGCGAACGCCCCGCCGCCGAATACCGCGAGACCCTCGAAGCCTGCCAGCGAGCCACGCAGCGGATGCGGCGGCTCATCGAATCGCTCCTCGAACTCGCGCGCCTCGACGCCGGCCAGGAGCCGCTGCGCCGCGAACAATGCGACCTGTCCGGGATCGCCGCCGACGGCATCGAACACATCCGGCCGCTGGCCGCAGCGCGCGGCATCATCATCCACTCCGACTTTTCCCCCGCCCCATGTCTCGGCGACGCCGAGCGCATCGCGCAAGTCCTCACCAACCTCCTGAGCAACGCCATCGACTACAACCACGACGGCGGCGAACTCCGGGTCACGACGAAACGCCAGAACGGGACCGCCATCTTGACCGTGAGCAACACCGGCCCCGGCATCTTCGCCGAAGACCTGCCGCACATCTTCGAGCGCTTCCATCGCGCCGACAAAGCCCGCACCAGCGCCGCGGGCCACAGCGGCCTCGGCCTGGCGATTGCCCAGGCCATCGTGCAGGCGCACGGCGGCAGCATCGAAGCCGCGAGCGAGCCGGGAAACGGCGCGGAGTTCACCGTGCGCCTGCCTTCGTGACGTTCGATGTGCGGCGGCGGCCCGGAAAAGCGGACGCGGTGTGGATCGCTCCATCGTCCGCCATTCGCGCGGCTCAGCGCTTGAGGCTGATTACTTCTCAAGTTCGGGCCGCGCCGGTTTCGCTTCACCGCCGGGAGCGCCTTGGCCGCCGCCGGGTGGGCGGCCTTCACTACGTCCACCCTGTCCGCCCGGACCTTGCCCGCGTCCGCCGGGGCCAGCGCCGGGGCCACCCTGGCCGCCGGGACGCTGCGGACGGAATTCGTCTTCGGTGAGTTTTCCGTCGCCGTTCTTGTCGAGCTTCTTGAGCGACTCGGCGGCTTTGGCGAGTTCGTCGGCGTCGATCACGCCGTCCTTATTCACGTCGAGCGCTTCGATGATCGGGCTCGGCGGGCGTTGTCCACCAGGGCCACCCTGGCCTCCGGGACGGCCTTCGGCTCCGGGTTGGCGTTGTCCGCCGCCGGGCGGGCCACCGGCGGGCGGCTTGCCTTCCTGCGCAGTGATGAGGCTGGTGGATGCGCCGAGGGCCAGCGCGAGGAGGACGATTTGTTTTTTCATGATGTGTTTTGGTTACCTGGTTTTTTCGGTGCCGGCAGACGGCGTTGCTTCGATGCAGTAGAGCGCGCGGTTGGAGCGCAGAAAGAGCTGGCGGTCCGCGATGGCGGGCGTGGCGTTGAATTGCGAGTCGTCACCCGCGATGCGGTTTTGCGCGACGAGTTTGAACTCGGGCTTCGCTTCAAAAACGAACGTCCCATTTTGCCGGCTGACGGCATAGACGAGTCCACTCGCGAGAACGGCGGAAGCATAGAACGGCTTTCCGCCGCGCCCCGTCGCGCTCGCGCCGGGCACGCGTTCCTTGTAGATGACGCTCCCCGTTTTCGCGTCGAGGCACGTGGCGAAGCCGGCGTCGCTCACGAAGTAAAGCCGCCCCTCGTGCAGCACGGGCGTGGGCACGTAGGTGCTGATGCTGCCGGTCCACAGGATGTGTGTCCTGGTGACATCGCCCTTGCCGCCGGCGCGCACGGCGATCGCGCCGAGCCGCGGAAATCCCCCGCAGACATAGACCACGCCGTCGCCCGCAACGACGCTCGGCGCGACATTGCCCGTCAGCCCGGTTTCCACGAACCAGCGGAGCTTGCCCGTGTCCGGATTGAGTCCCCACAGCTCGCCGGGAAGTGAGAAAACCAGGTCGGTGCGACCTTCACTCTCCACCAGCACGGGCGTGCCGAAGCTATAGGTGAGACCCGCGCCCTCGGCCTTCCACGCGATCTTGCCGGTCTTCTTGTTGAGTGCGACCAGCGCGTGGCATTCCTCGGAGGCGTTGATGATGACGAAGTCCTTGTAAAGAATCGGGCTGCCGCCGGAGCCCCAGCCCTTGCGATTGGAATCGGTGCCGAGACTGGTCTGCCAGAGCTTCGCGCCCGCGAGATCGAAAGCCGCCGCGCCGCTTTTGCCAAAGAAGACATAGACGCGCTCACCGTCGCTCGCCGGCGTGTGGCTCGCGTAGCCGTGCTCGGTGAGAAAGCCGCTGAAGCTATCCTCGGGCTGCGCCGCCGGCACTGCGGCCGACCACGCGATCCTGCCATCCGCGCGATTCACGCAGACGAGGTGGCGGTGGAGTTTCTGCATGTCGCCGATGCCGAGCTCGTCGCCGCAGCCCGAGTAGCAGGTGACGAAAACGCGGTCGCCCACGACGATCGGACTGCTCGTGCCGGGACCGGGCAGTTCCGCTTTCCAGCGGACATTCTGCGACTCGCTCCAGGTCGCCGGAGGCTTCGCATCCACCGCGATGCCGGAGCCATTCGGCCCGCGAAAGCGCGCCCAGTCCGCCGCCACGGCATCGTCCGACGCAAAAAAAGTCGTGGCCGTTGCAGTCAGCAGGAGCGCGCGGGGGAAGACTCGCGTGAGGCCAATCGCTGCGTGGATTCGATGCGGAGCGCGTTTCATGGCTCCAATCATCCACGTCCAACCTTGAGCCACGATGAAGGCGGCGGCGCTTTTCAATTGAATGGCAGCGCGGAGCCTCGGGCGCTCACGCCGCCCGCTTCACACCCGAGCTGGCTCCAGCCTTGGCGCGAGAAGGTGGATGACCAGCAACGCCGCGAGATACGCCGAGCCGGCGATGATGAAGATGGGCACATAGCTGCCGGTCTTCTGGAGAATCTCGCCGACGACGAGCGCGATGAGCATTCCGCCAATCGAGCCCGCCATGCCGCCGATGCCGGTGACCGAGCCGACCGCGCGTTTCGGAAACATGTCCGAGGTGAGCGTGAAGAGATTCGCCGACCAGCCTTGATGCGCCGCGGCGGCGAGGGAGACGAGACCCACGGCGACCCAGAGATTGCTGGCCTTCGCCGCGAAGATGATCGGCACGACGGCGAGCGCGCATATGAACATCGCGGTCTTGCGCGCCGCGTTTGGCGTCCAGCCGCGCTTGAGCAGGTGCGAGGAAATCCAGCCGCCGCCGATGCTGCCGACATCGGCCACGAGGTAAATCACCACCAGCGGCAGACCCATCGTCTTGAGGTCGAGGCCGTGGTTGCGTTTCAAGAAATCCGGCACCCAGAAAAGATAGAGCCACCAGATCGGGTCGGTCATGAACTTGCCCAGCGCGAAGGCCCACGTCTGCCGGTGCGGAAAAAGGCGGCGCCAGGGAATGACTACGGTGGATTCCGCTGGGTCGCTTTGGATGTGCGCGAGTTCCGCGGCGGATACGCGCGGGTGCTGCTCCGGAGCGCGATAAGCAGCCAGCCACCAGACGACCCAGACAAAGCCCAGCAAGCCCGTGGCGATGAAGGCCCACTGCCAGCCCCAACGCAGGGTGATCCACGGCACGAGCAACGGCGTGAGCAGCGCGCCGATGTTGGTCCCGGAATTGAAGATGCCCGTGGCCAGCGCGCGTTCCTTCTTCGGAAACCACTCGGCGACTGTCTTGATGCTGGCGGGAAAATTCCCCGCCTCCCCGAGTCCGAGCACCACCCGCGCAATGGCAAAACCCGCCGTCGCGCCGACGAGCAGCACGATCGCCGGCGGATCGATCGAAAGGGTCGGCAGCCTCAACCACGGAAACCAATCCGCCAGCGCATGGGCCATCGCCCCGAAGCTCCAAATAATCACCGCCAGCGCAAACCCCCACCGCACCCCGATGCGATCCATAACCCGCCCCGCGGCCAGCAACCCGATGGCATAAGCCGCCTGAAAACTGAACACGATCGCGGCGTAGGCACGTTCATCGAAATGAAACTGATCCTGCAAGGTCGGCTTGAGAATGCCGATGACCTGACGGTCGATGTAATTGATGGCCGCAGCGAAAAAGAGCAGCGCGCAGATGACCCAGCGGTAACGAGTCGTGATGATGGGGGCGTTCATGGGGAGCGGAGTTTCAGACGTTGGACTGGCGACAGCGGTGTAACGGACATTGAACCGCGGGGGCTCATTGCAGCCAGGCTTTCAATCGGTAGAAGGTATTCGGGCCACTGCGGGGCTGCGTGATGGTCACGGTTTGATCCGCGCCCACGATGTCGGAGTAGCCGGCCAATGGTGCCCAGGATGCGGCGCTGGAGAGATCGGTCGTGAATTCCAAAGCATAGTGCCGAACCAGCCCGGTGTAGCCGGTGCCGGTGGCTTGCCGGGCGATGAAGGTGAGCACGATGTCGGGGCCGGATGATGACGCGCCGAGCAGTGATGTGTTCCCTGGTGTCGTGGGAAGGGTGCCGAAGATATACTCCTCAATATTGGTGAGTCCGTCGCCGTCGGGGTTGGCAGTATCAGCGGCGATGCCGGAGTTCGCCGTGGTGGAAAAGAAAAGCTGGCGCCAACTGGTCACTGCTTCCGCGATGACAAGCGTGCCAGTGGCCGTGCCGGTGTAGTTCGGATCGTTGATCGTCGCGACAACGCTATAGCTGCCCGCGGTTGTCGGCGCGGTTGGTGAGCCGTTGTAGGTGAAGGTCACCGTGCCAGTAATGGTTGGGCTGGTGGTCGCAGTTGCGGCTTTCGGTGTTCCGTCAAAGGTGTGCGCGAGGGCGCCGAGGGCGATGCTTGCGGTGAGTTTGTTGAAGGTGACGATCACCTGTCCCGCGCCTCCGCTTCCCCCGGTGGTTTGCGCGCCGGTCGCGGATGCTCTGGCACCGCCACCGCCACCGCCCGGACTGCCACCTGCGAGGCCATTGCCATTGCCGCCGGACTTGCCCGCTCCCCCGGTCCCGCCGCCAGTCACGGCTGCGGCTCCGGGAAAATCCGTCGCGCTGATGCCTGCGCTGCCGGGGCCTGCACTCCCGCCGCCACCGCCTCCAGAACTCACCGTCGGGCTGCCGCTGCTGCCTTGGCCCGCGTAACCACTACCCCCTGCAAAGACCGTGTCGCCCACGCATCCCAGTGAGCTACCCAGCCCAGCCAATCCAGCCCGACCACTCGTTCCGAGATTGATGATGGTCTGGCCACCACCACCGCCTTTCGCCAGGCAATGCGTTGTCGCTCCGAAACTGAACGACGTCTCGCCACCGACTGCCGTCGCGAGATCGGGCGTGGTCAGGCTCACTCCGCCTGTCCCAACCGTCACGACGTAGTCGGTGCCAGGAATCACCGGGACCGCGATGCTGCTCGCATAAGCTCCACCAGCACCGCCGCCGGCAAAGGCGTTCGCCGTCGCTTTGTATCCGCTGCCGCCCGCGCCGCCCCCGCCCCAGCATTCCACCTGCACGGAGGTTACATTCACCGGGCAGGTCCAGAGGCCTGACGTGGAGAAAGTGGTCGCAGGCCCCGAGACCATCAGCGTGGCCGACCCAGTCCCGCCCGCGCCGGTCGCGGTGATCGTCGCCGTGAACGCCCCGGTCGGCGTGCCAGTGATCCGGCCCGTGGAAGTGTTCACGCTCAAGCCCGCCGGCAGCCCAATCCCGCCGAAGCTGATGGGACTGTTCGTCGCCGTGATCTGATATTCAAACGGCAGTCCGGGAATGGCCGCCACATTCAGGCTGCTCGTGATCGCGGGCGCTGGCGGCAGGATCGTCAGCGTCAGCGTCGCGCTACCCGTGCCGCCTGGATTGGCAGCACTGATCGTCACCGCGAAGGTCCCCGTTTGTCCTGGCGTGCCGCTGAGCTGCCCCGTGCCTGGGTTCACACTGACACCTGTTGGCAATCCGCTCGCACCATAGCTCGTGGGACTGTTGCTGGCGGTGATCTGATAGCTGAATGCCGAGCCTTGGTTGCCGCTCGACGTGCCGATGCTGGTGATCACCGGCGGCTGCGCCGCCTGCGTGAATGAAGCCTGGAAGGTCTTACCCCTCGCCGCATTCACATTGACCGTGAAGATGATGTTCGGCGTCAACTGCGTCACGGTGATGCCCGCGTCCACGGCGACGATGCCGGTGCCTGCGCGGTTCAAGGTGACGGTAATCGGCGTGGTGATGCTCTGGGTCGGATCGGAGACGCCGACGGTGATGCCATTAAAGGTCTCCAGGGTGACCACCGACGCGCGCTTGTTCACCGTGATCCAGTCCGCCGTGCCGCCTGCGGTCGCCCAGAAGTTCGCACTCACCACACCGAGGCCGACACTCTTCACCGCCTGAATGTTCGGCGTGTTGGAAACGATCGCGACGTCCGGCTTCTGCGCATAAGTGCTCGTGCCGCTCGCATTCATTCCGGGCAGAAGCACATAGGCGTAGTTCGCGTTCGCTGGAGCTACGCCGTGATTAAACCATAGCTTCAGATAGTTATCGTTATAGACCGTGGTGTCGTTGTCATCAGGCCGGATCTGCGTCCATGAGCCCGATCTCGCCACGAATGCTGCATTTAGGCTGCTCGTGCTGCTCGGGAAGTAATAGCCACCCACGCCATCCAGCGCGCACCAAGTCGAACCGGAGAGCGATGAACTCCAGCCAGCCGTGGGCGGATAGGATACACCATTGACAGTAAGGTTGCTCGTCGGCACCGCACCCAGTCGGCGGTTCTCCACCGTCGTATCCACGGCATTGCCCGTCGTGCAGGCAATCCCTGCACCGAGACACACGATCTCGTTGTCGAGCATGAACCACGACTTCTTGCCATTCAGGGTCGAGCTGGTCGTCGCACTTGGTGCTGGATGCAATGCCATGCCCGCCGCTCCGTAAGTGCCCGCGATCTGTGCTCCACCGACCCAGTTTTGATCCGTGACACCTGGCTGTGGGACATAGCCCTGTTCCACCGTCGTGCCTGGCAGATGATAGTAATCGACCGTCGGCCAAAAGGTGTCGATGAACTGCGTGTCCGTCGCGCCGACATACAGATACGTCATCCCATCGCCGGTGAACCAGCCCTTCAGATTGGAGCTGCTGAAGAGGTTCTCGAAGTTCCCGATGCGACTCGATGACATGCTCAGACCGAATCCCCAGCCACTGCGCAGTGCCACCACGCGATCCATCCCCGCGAAATGAAACTGCCCCGACGCCAGGCGCGGCGAATTCGCAAAGTTCGTTAGCGCCGTGGCTGTGGCAGGTGGGGCAAAGGTGGCGACTCTGCGAATCGACTCGATGACTTCCGCGCCGATGTCGTATTCGGTTGCGGACGACCACGAAGCCGAACGCCCACGCACCATGTCCATGAAGGCTCCATTATACATGAAGGGTTCAAAGCCCTTCGTGATCCAGTCATACACATTGGCAAGCTCGGGATCGGTGATCGCCCAGGTCGAGCCCTTCAAGAGGCTCACGATGTCCGCCACATCTCTCAGCAGCGTTTTTCCATACTGACCAGTGTAGGCGATGTTGCCGTGGAAAACGAAGGAGCCATCGGCGTAGAAGCCATCACCTGAAGTCACATAGTCAAAGACGCTCTTGCCGCTGAAGTCACTCGGGTTTTGTCCGCTCAAATTTCCCTTAGCCTCCGCCAGCAGTGAACTGCCGCTGATGACGATATTGGAAGTGGTGCCCGTGGTATGAGTGAATCGTGTGACCGTCGTCGTGTTGTTCGCCATCAAGATGCCTTGAAGGGCCATCGCCAAAACACAGTTGGCCGTGTTCGACCCAGTCAAGGCACCCCACCAGAAGTAGTCCTTCTGGTTCACGCTATTCGGGCAGAAGTTGTAATAGGCCCGGCAGTAGTTGGTGATCTGCGCGGTGCTCAAGGCAGCCGGGTTGGAAAGCAGCAGAACCTCGGTGTTGATGAGCGCCGTTGGTCCGCTGATCTCCCAATCAAACCAGTTCCCATAAAGCGTGGTGGTCGGGGTATAAAAATTAGCCGTCATCCAATCCAGACCACTGGTCACCGATGCCAGCAGCCCGGCATTTTGATAAAGCGCACAGCCCGGTGTCGCATACGCCAGCGCCATGCTCTCCAAACGCTTAAAAGTCGAAACGATGTTTCCCGAAGCCGTGTCCGCCGCAGACCCTGTCGCCAGGGAGTTCAGCGGCAGGTCGCTCCATAGGTAGCCAGTCGTCGCCGACGTCATCGTGCCACCCGGGCTCATCGAGCCTTGGTAGGTGACCGCTTTGTTATTGATGCTCGTGAGACTCGAGGCACTGGTCGCCTCGCTGATCAGTTTGTTCTGCCAGGCGCTTCGCAGCGTGTCGTATTCATCGGCCCGCGCCGGTGTCGTCAGAGTGAAAAGCCCCGCGACCATGCTGGTAATCAAAAGGTGGATGAGGCGATTCATGGGGGGACGTCGCTTCTTACTTCACCCACAGCACCGGTTGAGTGATGCCGATGTTGCGCTGCACTTCGGGGTCGGTCGGATCGGCGGGGAGCTTTTGCCAGAGGTCGAGATACTTTTGTTCCCCGAGCGCGAGGCCGCCGAAGATCAGGTTCGTCTGCCGCGCGGGCCTGCCTTCCCACGCCTGCACGTCGGGCTTGAGGGTCCACTTCGATTTATCGGCGAGGAAGGGATAGAGGAAGGCGATGGCTTTGCGGATGCCGCGGCCGTCGGGCAGTTCGTAGGTCCAGAGATTGTCCTGTTCGGTGCTGAGCACTTGGCAGAGCGTGGTCATGTTATCGAGTTGGAATATGGAGTAGCCGTAGGGTTTGGTGCGCTCGAGTTCGAGCGGGAAGCCGCCGTCCAAGGCCATTTGCTTCGCGACGAAGACCTCTTTGTATTCCTTGCGGCAGCGCGCGAGCTTTTCCTCGTCGCCGATGAAGTCCGCATACACGGCGAGCTGGAGGTAGAAGGCAACGGCGTGGTTGTTCTTCGCGCGCGCCTCGTCCGCGCCGTTCTTGCTCGTGGTCATCCATTCGGCGAGCTGGCGGAACCATCCGCGCAACTCCTCACTCATCCCTTTTGGGAATACTTTGGACTTCTCGATCGCGCGCACCGCGGCCGGGACTTCGATCAGGTGGAGTGCGTCGATGATGCCGATGCCGCGCCCCGGTGAGACGCCGGGGATGGCCTGCGCAAAGTCGAGGTTCGGATTCATCCGCGTCTTCGGATCGAGGAAGAAACCGCGCAGCAGTTCCGCCGCCTTGCTCACGTAGCGGTCCTCGCCCGTGATCTTGTAGGCGGCCGCGAGCGCGGCCACGGAGTCACGCAGCGCCTTCACGACGAGGCGATGCTGCGCAAAGTTCTCGGGGTTCGATTCCCCGTCGCGGCGGATGTAGGGCAGGCCGTCGGGCTTGCTCGGGTCGGGCCACCAGTAGTCGCCGTTCGAGTAGAAGTCATTCGGTCCGCCCTGGCTGAGCTTTGCAGGAAAGGCGGTGATGGTAACGGGCTCCTGCTTCAGCGCGGCGGCGGCGGCTCTCAGGATGCGCCCGCGATCGATCGCGACAACATCGAGCGTGAGTTTCGGCGCGGAGGCTTTCGCGGGGGCTTTCGTTTCGGCGGTGGCCTTCGCGGGCTTCGTTGTCTTCGATTCGGTCGTGGGGGCGCGGTTGTCGGCGATGTATTTGAACTGCGGCTTCCGACCTTCCGAAGACACGGAGACGCACACTTTGTAGTTCGTGATCTCGGCCTTGATCTGCGCGCGACCGTTGTAGAGCTGCACGACGCGCGCGCCGGTGGAGGTGCCGAGATTGTCGAGCAAGCGGCCATCGCCCGTCAGACCGAAGCGCACGATGCTGGCGGCGTCGAGGCACTCCACGTCGTTCGAGTCGAGCATCCGCACTTCCATCGTCGCGATGCCGTCCTTCTGCGCGATCTCTTCGAGCTTCATCTTCGCGGGTTTGCCCCACTTCTTTGTCTGGTAGCCCACGGCGATCTCGTCGCTGACCTCGACGCCATCACGTTTGCCGACGGCCCGCAGCTTGTTTTCGCCTTCGTTGAGTTTCACGTTCCAGCGCAGTCCAGCGGCGGGGAAGTCGGCGCTCTTGCGTTGCTTCACGCCGGCGGACTTGCCATTCACGAATAACTCCGCCTCGGGGCAGTTTGAGTAAACGCGGATCTCTTTCTCCTCGCCGGCCTCACCCCAGCGCACCGGCCAGTGGTGCCCGAAGAGCCGGAGCATCGGCTTCTCAGACCAGTAGCTCTGGAAGACGTAGAAGCTCTCCTTCGGCGTGCCGTCGCGCTCGATCACACCTTTCTGGTTCACGCGCGGCACGGGATTCTCCGGCCGCAGCGGCGTGGCGAAGTCCTTGAAAATCCACTGCGCGCTGCCCGTGAGCCACGGCATCTCCTCCTGCTCCTTCAGATGCCAGTCGAAGAGATTGCACATGTAACTCTCCGACCAATCGCCGTCCTTCGACATGCGCACCTTGCCGCCCGCTGACTTATAGGCTTTGCCCTTCTCCGCCGTGCCCTGGCCGGTCGCGACCTTCTCCATCATCTTCTCCGGCTCCTCGGAAAAACGCCGCGCGTGGCTGTCACCACCCCACTCGGCGTGGAAGAAATGTTTGGTATCCTTCACCGCCTTCTCCGACGACGCGCGATACTCGGTGTAGCGCCCGGAATACCAGCCCGCCCAGATGCTCGGCGCATAGACATCGACGATGTCCTTGCTGAAATCGCAGCGGCGGATGCACGTCGGCCGCGAGGGATCCAGTTCATGCGAGAGCGTGTTCAGCTCGGTCATGAAGGCGCGAATCTTGTCCTTGTCGAACACCTCGAAATCGCCCGGCCAGTCGTTCTCATTCCCGAGTCCCCACATGATGACCGATGGGTGATTGTAATGCTGATCGATGAGCGCGCGCACCATGTCGCGAGTCTGTTGCTGGTAACGCTCGCCACCGAGCCCGCCGCGGCACCAAGGCACCTCCTCCCACACGAGCAGGCCGAGTTCGTCGCAGAGATCGAGAACGAGTGGCGCCTGTTGGTAATGCCCGAGCCGCACGAAGTTCGCGCCCATCTCTTTGATCATCGTGAGCGTCTTGCGGACGACATCATCCGGCACTGCCGCGGCGACACCCGCGTGATCTTCATGGTAATGCGTTCCGCGCAGCAGCAAGCGCTCGCCATTCAGCTTGAACGGCCCATTCGCGATCCACTCGAACGCACGCACGCCGAAACGCTCCGCCGTCTGTTGCTCGCCGTGCTTGGATTTCAAAGTCACGACGCAGCGATAAAGTGACGGCATTTTCGGCGACCACAGCGCCGGCTTCGCGATCTCAAACGCCCCGATCTCCTTCACGCCCGACCACGGCGCGAACTTCTGCGTTGCCGTGTGAATGACCTTGTCCTTCGCATCGCGCACTTCGATCGCGAGTTCGACTTCGTCTTTCAGCGCCGTCGGATTCGCGAGCCGCGAGCGCACTTTCACCGAAGCCTTGGCGCCTTCCACTTTCGCCTCCACATGCACGCGCTCGATTGAGATCGCCGGCACATACATGAGGCTCACATGCCGATAGATCCCACCGTAGCGATTGAAGTCGCTGAGATCGGACGGGATCGCCTCCGCATCGCGCGAGTTGTCGCACATCACCGCGAGCGGCACCTCGCCCTTGAAGGCTTCATTCTTCAACGCCTTCGCCGCCGCGTCCGTGATGTCCACCGTCCACTCATCGTAGCCGCCGACATGCGCGCCGACTTTCTCGGTATGAACAAACACCTGCGCCTTCTGCCCCGCACCATCGAAGTGCAACAGCGTGCGCCCATTCGGAAACGGATTCGCGACCTTCAGCTTCGTCCGATACCAGCCCGGGCCCTGATAATAGCGCACGTCCGGATCCACCGCATCGCGCCCATTGAAACAATGCGGCAGCGTCACCGCCGACCACGCGACATTGTCGCTCGCCGCCTCCCCACGCCAGACTTCCCAGGGGCTGCCGAGCGAACCCTGGTAATGCTCCCAGCCCGTCGAGAGACGCTGGATCGGATCGGCGGCGAAGGAGTCCGCGCTGACGAAAACGAGGAGGAGGGCGAGGAGTCGGCGGGGGAATTTCATCACCCTCATGAGAGCGGGGGATCTCGTGGGATGATATTGGCCAGATGGCCAAGAGACTGCGAAACGTGGGTTACTTTACCTGTGCGTCCAGCCACGGCGCCACTTTCTCCACCCAGCGCGCGGCGTGTTCGCGCAGGCCGGGTCCGCTGAAGTGAACGCCCTTTCCGCCGTTCTCGCGGAGGTCGCCTTTCAGCGCGTCACTGTCGGGGCCTTCGAGGGCGATGCCATCCCTCCACAGCGATGCCTGCGCGGCGCGGATGTCCGGCGACGCTTCATCGCCGGGCACGTGATAGCTCACCTGCGCCACGAACCACGGCGCCTCCCAGCCGATCGCCCGTCGCGACTCCCGGATGACCTTCTCCAGATACTCGCGGTAAAGATTCCCCGGCAGCGTGCGCGTCGGGTCTTTCTGGTTCGCATCGCTTTCACCCTGATGCCACAGCACGGCGCGAAAGCCGCGGGGACCGATCTGCTGCATACGGGCGACGAAGTTCGTGAAGGCGTCCCCGTTGCTCTCCCATTCGCCGCTCGGGAGCTGCTGCACGCGACTCTCGACGGTCGGCGGA
>JANOAZ010000104.1:0-2428 GCA_031411395.1 Chthoniobacteraceae bacterium | reverse complement strand
GAAAACGCCGAGTCCTTCGGCGGGGTCGCCTAGTTTTTCTGCAGCACAAACACCGCGGCGCGCGGTTCGTGACCGAGGCGGTCAGCGAGCCGCGCGTCGCGCGCTCCGCGGCTGGCGAGCGGGTGCCAATTGGAGCCGATCACTCTGGAAAGTCGGTATTCAACCCTCAGTTCTGGTTGAAATGATTCGCAATATTTCGCTTTTCACTTCTCAGAGCTGACATACTCTCATTTCCGCGATACGCACGCCTATGGCTCGAATTTTGATCATCGATGACGATCCGGCAATGGTGTCGGTCATATCCGACATTTGTCAGGAAAGAGGGCATCAAACTGTCGCCTATGCATCCGGGCAAAAGGCGCTCGAAAACCTCGCCACGCACGCCCCGCAACTCGTCATTTCCGACCTGCGCATGGACAAGGTGGGCGGACTGGACATTCTCCGCGAATGCCGGGAGATCCTCCCGCAGACGCCGGTCATCCTGATCACCGCCTACAAGACCGTGGAGACGGCGATCGAGGCGATGAAACTCGGGGCCTACGATTACATCACCAAGCCGTTCAAAGTGGATGAGCTGCAGCTCACCATCCAGCGCGCGCTCGATAATCAAAGCCTGGTCCGCGAGAACCGGAACCTGCGGCAGATCGTAAAGGAGAAATACCGGTTCGAGAACATCATCGGCACGAGCGTGAAGATGCAGGTGATCTACAACCTGATCGCGAAAGTCGCCGACACGGACTCCACGATTTTGATCCAAGGCGATAGCGGCACGGGCAAGGAACTCGTCGCCCGGGCCTTGCATTTCAACTCGAACCGGCAGCATCAGCCGTTCGTCGCGATCAATTGCTCGGCTTTGCCGGAGAACCTGCTGGAGAGCGAACTCTTCGGGCACAAAAAGGGATCTTTCACCGGGGCGGTGCAGGATAAGATCGGGCTCTTCGAAGAAGCGGAAGGCGGCACCATCTTCCTCGACGAGATCAACTCGATGGCGCAACCGCTGCAAACCAAGCTTCTACGCGTGCTCCAGGAGCGGCAGATCCGGCGCGTGGGCGACACCAAGAGCATCCCCATCAACGTGCGCGTGCTCGCTGCGACGAATGAGGTGCTCGGCGAGAAGATCAAGGGAGGGAACTTTCGCGAGGATCTTTACTACCGGCTCGCAGTCATCCCGATCGAGATGCCAGCGCTGCGGGAACGGCCCGAGGACATTCCCCTGCTCGTTCACCATTTCCTAGCCAAGAATGCCGCGCAGTCCGGCACCGAACAGAAAAAGATCGAACCCAAAGCGGTGGACATGCTCGCGCTCTACCGCTGGCCGGGCAACGTGCGCGAACTCGAGAACGCAGTCGAACGCGCCTGCGCCCTTTGCGACGATGGGTTGATCCGCACCACGGACCTTCCGCCTCAGGTCGTCCGCCATGCGAATTCACCGCAGCCCGGCGAAGTCACGGGATCGTTGCCGATCGGCCAGACGCTCGACGAATACATTCGCGAGCAGGAGCGGCGCTACATCGAGGAGACGATCAAATTCAACAGCGGCGCACGGGAGAAGGCGGCCAAGATGCTCGGGATCTCCATGGCGACGCTCTACCGGAAACTCGAAGTCAAAAAGACGGCGGCGGAAAAGGCGTCCTAGCCGGATGCCACGCGGCAACGGATCGCGCGGCGTTTCGTTGCCGTGGACGCGCACGATGCCCGCAGGGAATTCCCTGCCGGAGGCGGCTATGACCGCTTCCCGAGGAATTTCAACTGCTGGGCTTGAAGCAGCATCTCTTCCAGCTTCTTCAGCGTCTCGGTTTGGCGTTCGATGAGTTGCTTGTTCGTCGCCTTCATCGCTTCGATCCGTTGAAGGGAAGTCTGGGGAACAGCGGGCGCCTGCGAGTGCGCCACATTCCCGAATGCAAAGGCGATCGCGCAGACCAGAAGGAGGAGGGCGGTTTTCATTTGGCGGGAGTTTTACCACCGCCACGTCCCACAAAGATCCTCGCGATGCGAAGTTCCTCCGCGATGACGGCGAGTTTCGTTTCGATGGCTGTCTGATTTTCCACGATCGCGGCCTGCTGCTTCGCCAGCTCGTCGATCAATGGGCTGAGGAGCGGATCGTCAGCCCCGGCCTGCCCCGAGGAGGCAGGAACAAGTCCAGCCGCAATGGCCGTCGCAATAAATGCGAAGGCCAAAAAGTTTTTCAGTTTCATGTCATCATGTTCTAAGCGGGAACGGTGCCGTGGCGCCTTCTAAAAATAGTTTTGCGCCGTGGCAGGAATGCTGCTTGCCGTGCGTGCCGCAGTCGCTTTTATTAAAACCACCTATGGCCGGCTTGATCCAATCTCAGACACTCTCACAGACTCAGGTCCTCGCGCCTCAGCTTCAACAAAGCCTGCAGATTCTCCAGGCGCCCATGCTGGAGCTGCGAAATCTCATCCAGCAG
>JANOAZ010000103.1:0-3689 GCA_031411395.1 Chthoniobacteraceae bacterium | reverse complement strand
GCTCATCGTCGTACCCACCGCCTGATCCGCGAGGTGCTGCTGCCAGACGGGAATATCCTGCTCCTCGACGCGCACCTTTTCCAAACCACCGATCGCGATCAGGGCTTCCTTCATTCCATTCTCCATCCCCTTCACCAGCGCCGACATCGCCACGAGGCTGGAGACGCCGAGGATGATCCCCAGCATCGTGAGCAAGGAGCGAAACTTGTTCGCGAGGATCTCCTTGAAGCCGACCGCGATGGCGTTGAACCAATTCATCGGATTGCGGATCGCGGATTGCGGATCGCGGATTGGAGAGGCGCAAGCGGCGACGGGAAGGTTTCCGCGCGCCTTGCTCCCCGCACTCCCTGCGCTCGCCGCGCTCGTTCCCAAACTCTGTTTGGGAACGCACTTGCGGGCGAAACTGTGTTTCGCGCGGAGGGGGTGTCCCCGGGCCGGCTCCGCACCCGCCGACACCCCCGCCATGCGAAATGCAATTCCGCTCCCAAGTGCGTTCCCAAACGGAGTTTGGGAACGAGCGCGTGGAGCGCGTTGGAAGCGCGGAGTTGCGTGACGCCCGTCGTCATTCGTCGCGGTCTTCGTTCAGCGTGAATTTCGGACCTCCTCTCCTTCCCGCCAGCCTTGCGTCCACGTTCCTGGCGATCTTGCCGTCGCGGATTTCGATCTTCCGCGGAGTCACCGCCGCGATCTCCGGATCGTGGGTGACGAGGGCGATGGTGCTGCCTTTCTGGCTCAGCTCATGGAAGAGGTTCAGGATCGTCTCGCCGGTGTGCGAGTCGAGGTTGCCGGTCGGTTCATCGGCGAAGACGATCTTCGGGCTGTTCACCAGCGCCCGCGCGATAGCCGCGCGCTGCTGCTGGCCGCCGGAGAGTTGCATCGGCCGGTGTTTGGCGCGGTTGTCCATCTCGACGAGGCGGAGCGCGCTCATGGCGCGGTCGCGGCGTTCCTTCGCACCACAGCCGGCGTAGATCATCGGCAGTTCCACGTTTTGCAGGACGCTCAGCTTTGGGAGCAGATTGAAGAACTGAAAGACGAAGCCGATTTTCCGGTTTCGGATGCGCGCAAGGTCGCGCATCGAGGCGCTGGAGATCTCCATGCCGTCGAGTTTGATGCTGCCTTTGCTCGGCGAATCGAGGCAGCCAAGGATGTGCATGAGCGTGGATTTCCCGCTGCCGGAGGGACCGATGATGGAGATGAATTCTCCGCCGTCGATGTCGAGGTCCACATTGTCGAGCGCGCGGATCTCTTCACCACCGAGGTGGTAGATCTTGCTCACGCCGCGGAGTTCGATGAGCGCCATGGGAAGGTGGCTACTGTCCTGGACTGCGACCACCACCGGCACTGCGGCCCCCGCCTGGAGGCCCGCCGCCTCCGGAGGGCGGCGCGCCCGGCTTGCTCCCGCCACCTTTGCTTTCACCTCCCTTGCCTCCGCCTTTTCCCTTGGCCGACGCGCCGAAGGCTTGCTGGGCCTTGCCTGCTTCCTCGGCGGGAGTCACGAGTGAAACCGTTTCGCCGCCTTCCAATCCGCTCGTCACTTCCGCGAAGTCGTAGTCGGTGACGCCGATCCGAATCGGCACGCGGGCAAATTTGTCGCCTTGCTGCACGTAGGCGAAGCGGTCGCCCTGGTCGGTGAAGACCGCGGCGAGCGGCACGGCGAGGACGTTGTCGGCGGCCTGGAGCGGGATGGTGAGATTGGCGGTCATGCCTGGGCGCACGCCGGATTTCTCGTCGTTCTTCACGATCACCCGAGTGGCGAATCCCTTGATCCCATTGCGGATCGTGGCCTGCGGCGCGATGCGATCCACACGTCCAATGAGTTTCAATCCGGCCACCGCCTCGACTTCGATCTGCACCTTTTGATCCACGCTCATGCGCGTCACGTCGGCCTGGTTGATATGCGCGTTAATGATCAGTTCGCCGAGGTCCGCGATGGTCAGCACTTCGGTGCCGCTATTCACCCCGCTCGCGCCGGAGACCGCCTGCCCGACCGACACCGGCCGAGTCAGCACGGTGCAATCGAACGGCGCGGTGATCTGCGTTTTTGCCAGTTTGTCCTGGACGATTTGCAGCGCCTTTTGCGTGCGCTCAAGATTGTTGCCGGCGATCTCCAGCGCGTTCTTCGCCACGTCGTACTCGAGGCGGGCATTGTCGAAGACTTCCTGCGAGAGGAGCTTTCGGTCGGCGAGATCCTTGGTGCGATGAAAGTTGATTTCGGTTTTCTCCATCGCGAGCCGGGAGGCATTGACCTGGAGTTTCGAACCTTCGATCTCGATCTGTCGCTGGGCCTTTTCGGTCTGGAGGTCGGTATCGTCGAGGGCGAAAAGGAGCGCGCTCTTCTTCACCTTGTCGCCGATGTCCACCGGCAACTCCTCGATCCGCCCGCTGATCTCTGGGCGGACGGACACTTGCTCCGCCGGCGTGATTTCTCCCGCGGCAGTGATGGCAAAGCTGATGTCGCGCTGAGAGACGACCGCGGTGGTGGGACGGGAGGACTTCGTCGCGCCGTCCTTCTCCGCGGCGTTCCCGATCGGGACTTTTTCCGGCCACTTCCGACTGGCGTAGTAGGTGCCGCCGCCAAGGGCGCCAAGAGCGAGTAGCCAGATGAGGGGAATCTTCATGCGAGAGAGATGGAACGTAGGCGGCGGGGGTGGAGTTGCAAAGGGGGAGTATCCCCGGAGAAGCTGTGAGTTAGAGGGGCAAGGTTACTCGCGGGTCTTTTTGCAATGGATGGAAAGCCCGGCGTCCATGTGTTTTTCGATTCCCCTCGGGAGAAGAGTCGTCTTTGCTTCACGGGATGAAACACCTCCCCACCCTCTTCACGCTGCTCGCCGCAGCTACGCTTGCTCACGCCGGAGAAAAACAGCTTTTCAACGGCAAGGACCTCACCGGCTGGGAGGGCAACCTCAAGCTCTGGTCCGTCGAGAATGGCCTGCTCACCGGCCGCACCGGCAGCGAGGGTGAGACCAAGATCAAGCACAACACCTTCCTAATCTGGAAGGCCGGCACGGTGGGCGATTTCGAACTCACCTTCAAATACCGGATCGAGAAAGGAAACTCCGGCGTGCAATACCGCTCCAAGGAACTGCCCGCCGGCGAGAACGGCCCGATCATCACCGGCTACCAGGCCGACTTCGAGGCCGGCAAGACGTACTCGGGAATTCTCTACGAGGAGAAAGGCCGGGGCATCCTCGCCAAGCGCGGCGAGAAGACGGTGATCAAGCCGACCGCGAAGGATGCGGCCAACCCCAAAGCGAAGGATTTCGCGGTGGAAGTGACCGGCTCTGTCGGCAACACGGACGAGATCCAGGCGGCGATCAAGAGCGAGGATTGGAACGACTACAAGATCGTGGCCAAGGGCAATCACCTCCAGCACTTCATCAACGGGAAACAAACCGTGGATGTGACGGACGAGGATGCCGCGCACGCTCCGAAAGAAGGCCTGCTCGCGCTGCAAATCCACGCCGGCCCGGCGATGGTGGTTCAGTTCAAGGACTTGGTGCTGAAGACTGAGTAACGCCGCACGTCAGGATTTCCGAGAGGCCGCGATGTCCGAGGACATCGCGGCCTTTCTATTTGGGGGTTCAATCATCCAACCTGTCATTCCGACCGGAGCGGAGCGAAGTGGAGGAGCCGAGTCTGCGAGACAGCCGCGGGCGAAGGCGGGGCAATCTCTCGCATCCAAGGGCGGA
>JANOAZ010000102.1:0-7766 GCA_031411395.1 Chthoniobacteraceae bacterium | reverse complement strand
CGTGGATGTCTGGCCGACATTGACAGTGGTGGGCGAAGCGGTGACGCCGAGGACGAGGAAAGGCGTCGAAGTCACATTTGCGTTGAAGAAGGAAGCAGGCGGAGCATTCGTGCCGTACCAGTTGTTGATCGCGTTCAGTTGTGCGTTATCGGTCGTGTGCGCGCCGAGTTGGGTTCCCGAGGCCGCGGTGGTGGTATTGCCCACGACGCGCGAGTTGGAAATCGTGGGGATGCCTGCTCCGGTGACATTAACGCCCGAGACAAAGACGCCGCCACCGCCGATGCCGATCGCGCTGCCGCTGGTGTTGTTTGTGATCGTCGAGTTTGAAATGGTCGTCGCCGGCACCAAGGTGGTGCCGGAGCCGGTAAAAACTCCGCCGCCCCAGCGGGTCGCGGTGTTATTGCTGATGACGCAGCCCTGTTCGATCACGGTGCCGGGAGTGGTAAAAATGCCGCCACCATCCCGATCCGCGCCGCCGGTGGAGTTGTTCGTGATTGTGCATCCGCGCAGGATGAGGCCACGCGTGGCGCACCAAATGCCGCCCCCCACGCCCGGCGTAGTGCCGGCGGTGGCGTTGCCGTCAATCGAGCAGTTCGTGAAAATGTAACTGGTCGCATTATTGGAGAAACCGACGGAGATCCCGCCGCCATTCTGGCTAGCGGCCGCATTGCTGTTCGCGCGATTGTTCGTGAAGAAGCAATTCGTGGCATTCAACGTTCCGCCGTCCAAAAGCGCGAGCCCGCCCCCGTCTCCGTTGAGAGTCGAGTTTTGGTCGAAGACCACGTCGGTAAGTGTGAGCGCGCCCTGGCCATTGAAATTTGCCCCGAAACCCGCGTCAAAATCCATCGCGCCCCCGAGGTTATTGCCCGGCGAACTCGCGGTGTCGACATTGCGCCCAAAACGCAGCGTCACGCCCGACATCACCACCGCGAAGCCGGGCAAATTGCCGAGCGGGTTCATCGAGAAAATTTTGTCCACGCCATTGGTCGCGTTCGTTCCGCCGCGGATGATGGTGGAAGCGGAGCCCGCGCCGGTGATCGTGACTGCCTTCTTCACGTCCAGGTCGCCGGCCGCCGCGGTGTCGTCGAGGCCAGCGATAGTCAGCGTGTAGGTCCCGGCCGGGATGCTGATGGTGCGTCCGCTGCTGGCGTCGTTGTTCACCGCCAATACCGCCTCGCGCAAGCTGATGCCCGCGCCGCCCGGGGTCGCCATTAATGCCGCTACGCTCGAGGTGTTGCCATCAACGACATCCACCGTCGTGGTGACTGTGATGGATTGCGCCTGCAGGGTGCCAAACGCTCCAAAAACCATCAAAAGAAAGGCGCAGACGAACTTCGCGCTTTTCATCGTCATTGCTGCTTGGGTGCGGTAAAAAGGTGATTTTATATCAGTGGTCAGTTATTCAAATTTCGCGAACGGCGCGCCCGAGCGCCGGTGCCTTGGAGCCGGTTGCTCCCGGTATATGCACCGCATTCCCGGAAAAAACGGAATTGGGTCCATATCCGGTGCCCAGGGTCGAACCATAAATAATAAACAATACAGCCCCGCCGACGCTCGATGTTCGGGCGTGGAAGGGCGGCCGCGCAGCACGCCGTCCTCGATCGTCCATTGCGTGCCCTGCCGCGCCGCCCACTGCTGTTTGTTGAGCGCGCCGGGCTTCGAAAAATCATCCTGCAGCGCGACCTTGTCCTCGACGCACATGATCGGGCGGAGCTGATTTGCCGCATCACATCTGCCTGCGGCGGGGACGCCCAGCGCAGCGAGGAATCGGAAGGAGAAGAGTTTGTCCATGGTGGGAAAAGCGGCGGGTCGCGAGCGGTCGGGGCGGGTGACTACTTCCGCGGCAGCGCGGCTTCGATCGACGATGCCACTTTCTCCGCGAGGTATTTGTAGCCCGCGTCGGTGTAATGGACGTTGGCATTCGGAAGCTGGACCTCGGCGAGCTTCGCCTTGGCGTGGGTGTAGAGATCGTTGGTGGGGATGCCGGCCTCCTTCATGACCCGCGCGGCGGCTTCGTTGTATTTTACTTCCTCGCCCGCGATGCGTCCGTCGGAGCCCTCGGGCACCGGCGTGGTATTGCACCAGATGAGCTTCGCCCCCGTCGCCTTCAACTGCGCGACCAGCTCGCGCAGGTTCTTCTCGTAATCCTCGATCAACACCTGCCGACGTGATCCCGCCGCCTTCGGATCGGCGCGCTTTCTGGGATCGTCCTGAATGTATTTCACGTCGTGCAGGCCCCAGTTGAAATGGATCACGTCCCACTTCGAATCGCCGAGCCACGACTTGATGTTCTTGAGCCCGTTCGTCGTCGGGCCGCCATTTTGGGGAATGCGATGCAAGTTGGCCTTGCCCTTGAGCAGCTCGCGCACGGGCACGGTGTAACCCATCGAGATGGAATCGCCGATGATGAGCACGCGCGGCAGGCCGGGCACGTCCTCGATTTTTACGAGCGACGAATTCGCCGCGCGCTTCGGCTGGGGTTTTTGCTCAGCGTCGGGTGGGGCTGCGCACACCGTGGCGAGCAGTGCAGCGAAGAAGAGAGGGAGGATGGGTCGGGTGTTCATGTTGTTGGGTTTGGTTATCGGGGATTACTTTTTCTTTCGACCTTTCGGCGCAGGGTCATGGAGGTTGAGGTGTCCTTGCGGTGCCGCATTCCTGAGCAACTCCTGCAACTTTGCGCTCATCGTGGCGACGCGCTCGGGCTCCTTCGCGGCAAGGTCGGTCTTTTCGCCAATGTCCGTGGCGAGGTTGTAAAGGGTGACGCTCGATCCCGCCGCGGTGCCTTTGCGTTTCTTTGGCTTGTCGCCGGAAGGTTCCTCGCTGTCCTGCCCGGACGCATTCATGAGCAGCTTCCAGTCGCCCATGCGCACCGCGGCATGGGTGGGGGACTGCACGTTCAGGATGGCGTCGTGCGGCGACTTTGCGCCTTGCGTGAGCATGGGCCAGACGTCGCGGCCATCCAGCGGGAGCTTTTGTTCGAGCGAACCGCCGGCGAGTTTCACCAGCGTGGGATACCAGTCGATCGCGTGCATCGGCTCCTTGATCGTGAGGCCGGCGGGGATGTGGCCCGGCCAGTTTGCGAAGGCACACACCCGCACGCCGCCTTCGTAAATCGTGCCCTTGCCGGCGCGCAGGTCGCCGTTGGTCGAGAGCGCCACGGGGTTCGGTCCGCCGTTGTCGCTGGAGAAAAGGATCAGCGTGTTTTCGCGCAGGCCCGCCTTTTCCAAAGCCGCGACGATCTGGCCGATCGCCTCGTCCACGGCGGAGAGCATGCCCGCGAGCTTGCGCCGGTTGTCCTTCAGCGCCGCATACGGCTGCATGTAATTCTCCGGCACTTGCATTGGCGAATGCACCCCGTTGAACGGCACGTAGAGAAAGAGCGGCTTCGGTTTGGATTTCTCCGCAATCAGCCGGCACGCTTCACGCGCGATGAGATGGGTCGAGTAACCCTCCTCCTTCAACTCCTTGTCATCGTGATGCCAGTCATGCGTCGCCTCCCGGAGGTGGGTGAAATAATCGATCATCCCGAAGTAATGCCCGTGCTGGTGATCGAAGCCCCGCGCGGTCGGAAGATACGCGGGCTCGAATTCGCCGAGGTGCCACTTGCCGGTGATCGCCGTTTCGTAGCCCGCATCCTTGAGCGCGTTCGCGAGCGTGCGTTCCTGCAAGGGCAGGCCCCATTTCGCATGCGGACGGACGACGGTGTAAACGCCGGTGTGCGTCGCGTAGCGGCCGGTCATCAATGCCGCGCGGGTAGGGGAGCAGACCGGCTGCACGTAGTGGGCATCGAGGATCGCGCCGCCGTGCGCGAGATTGTCGATGTTCGGAGTCTGGATGTCTTTGCCGCCCATGAAGCCGACGTCGGATCGGCCGAGATCGTCGATGAGGAAAAAGACGATGTTGGGCCGTGGCGCTGGATCCGCGGCGGCCGCAGTGCTGGCGAAGAGCGCGAGTCCGGCCAGACCGGTGGCGCTGAGGCGATGAAGGATTCGATTCATGGAAATCATTCGTTGCCCTTGTTCCTGCCTTTGCCCTTGCCCCTCTTCGGCGCATCGGCAGCAGACGCAGCGGCGGGATCGTTCTTCGTCGGCATCGGCGCCTTCACCTCCGCGCGCCACGCCACGAGACGCGCGAGGAGTTCCTTCGCCTTGTCGGGATTATCCTTCGCGAGGTTCTTCGTTTCGCCGATGTCGTTGCGGAGATTGTAGAGTTCGAGGCGGCCGTCTTCGAGATACTCCATGAGCTTCCAGTCGCCGCTGTGGATCAGGCTCACGGGCGTGGTGCGCCAGAGTCCCGGCCCCGAGCCGAGGTAGCCGGGGAAGTGCTGGAAGATCGCATCGCGCTGCAGCTTTGCGGCCGGATCGCGGAAGAGCTTCACGATGCTTTCGCCGTCGAGCACCTGCCGGGGCTTGGGCGCGGACGCGATTTCGAGGAAGGTGGGGAAAATGTCCACGTGGGCCGTCGGCACGTCGCTGGTCGAGCCGGGCTTCGTCACGCCGGGCCAGCGCACGATGAAAGGCTCGCGCGTGCCGCCTTCGTAGAGACTGCCCTTGCCACTGCGCAGCGGAGCGTTGTCGGTGATGCCCCCGCCGTCCTCGTCGTCGGCCTTCTTCTTCTTCGCCTTTCCCTCCATGCCCGGATCGCGAATGAGACCATCCGGGCGGTCGTAGCCACCCACACCGCCATTGTCGCTCGTGAAGATGACCACCGTATTGTCCGCGAGTTTCAAGTCATCGAGCGTCTTCATCACGCGGCCCACGCTTTCATCCACGCTCGCAATCATCGCGGCGTAGATCGGACTGTTGTGCCCGCCCACGCCCGCCTTGGGTTTGAATTTCGCGATCAGCTCCGCTTTTGCCTGATGCGGCGAGTGGACGCCGAAATGCGGGAGATAGAGGAAGAACGGCCCGTCCTTGTGGCGCGTGATGAAGTCCACCGCCTTGTCCGTCAGGAAATCCGCGAGATAGGTCCCTTTCGGATATTCCGTCTTCGGATTCGTCGCGAAATCGTAGTGCTGCCCCATGCTCACGATGGCCTCGTCGAAGCCGCGATTGCCCGGCAGGTAGTCGCCCTTCTGCCCGATGTGCCATTTGCCAAACATCCCCGTCGCATAGCCTCCCGCCTTGAGTTGCTTCGCGATGATGTCCCGGTCGAGCGGCAGCTCCGTCACATTCTCCACCGGCCGCATCGGTCGCGCGCTCCAGTCGAAGCGCCCAATGCCGCCCACGGTGTACACGCCCGTGCGCGCTCCGTATTGCCCGCTCATCAGCGCCGCACGCGTCGGCGTGCAGTTTTGGCAATGGTGGTAGCTCGTGAGCTTCATGCCCTGCGCCGCGAGTCGGTCGATATTCGGCGTCTCGTAATATTTGCTGCCGAAGGTCGCGGTGTCCGTCCAGCCGAGGTCGTCGGCCATGATGAAGATGATGTTCGGGGGCTTCGCGGCGCGTGCGGTGAAGGCGAAAGCGAGGAGGGCGAGGAGGAAGAGTTTGGATTTCAATTTGCGATTATTTGTTGGGGGTTTGCTTTGCCCGCACCGGAGATTGAGTGGGATGCTCGCGCGGTTGGCGTTCCATTTCGTCGAAGGCCTTCTTGAGACGCGCGACGACATCGGGGTGCTGCGCCGCCACATCGTGCTGCTCGCCGGGGTCGGCCTGGAGATCGAAGAGTTGCATCGGCTTCGGCGCATCGCCCGCCTGCAAACCGGGATGTTCGCTCGGCTGCGCCTGCTCGTAAGGAGCAAGGATCGTGACGCCGTCCGGACCCCGCGGGTCGAGATAGCGCTCGCCGGGCTTGTAAACGTTGGCCAGACCTGCGCCCGCCGCGAGCACGTGCAGCTTCCACCGCGCATCGCGCACGGTCGCCAGTTGAGCCGCCTTGTGGCCGAAGATGACGTCGTGCGGGCTTTTTGCATCGCTCGTGAAAAGCGGCAGGATGTCGCGCCCGTCGATCACGCGCTCCGCCGACGGCAAGACGCCCGCGACCTTCAGCGCCGTCGCGAACAAGTCCATCATGACCGCCGGCTGCGCGCTGACGTGACCTGGGGGAATTTTCCCCGGCCACGATGCGAGACAAGGCACACGGTAGCCGCCCTCGTACGAGCTTCCTTTCATCCCGCGCAATCCGCCCGTGCTGCCGCCGAAGGTCGCCCCGTTGTCGCTCGTGAACACCACGAGGGTGTTTTCGGCGAGACCCAACGCCTTCAGCTTTGCGAGCACCTGGCCGACGCTCCAGTCGAGTTCCGCCACCGCGTCTCCGTAGAGGCCCGCGCCGCTTTTTTTGTAGAAGTCGTCCGATGCCGCGAGCGGTTTGTGCGGCATGGCGTGAGGCAGGTAGAGGAAGAATGGGCGTGCCTTGTTTCGCTCGATAAAGTCCAGCGCACGCGTCGTGTAGCGCTGCGTGAGCGTTGCCTGCACGACCGGATATTCCACGCGTCGCTCGCCATCGAGCACCTGCACGGGGCGCATGTCGTTGGAGTAGGGGATGCCAAAGTATTCATCGAAGCCGCGATGCGTCGGCAGCCACTCGGGTTTCGCGTGACCGAGATGCCACTTGCCGATCATGCCCGTCGCGTAACCCGCTTGCTTGAGCAGTTGCGCGAGCGTCACCTCGCTCTCCGGGAGATGCAGTCCATCCGCATCCGGCCCGCCATCGGGCGCGGGATTCGAGGTCATGCCGCAGCGGAAGGGATAGCGCCCCGTCATCAGCGAGGCGCGCGTCGGTGCGCAGAATGCCATAGGGCAATTGAAGTGCGTGAGCTTCGCGCCCTCCGCGGCCATGCGATCGAGATTCGGCGTTTTGAATTTCGCATGCCCGTAGCACGCGAGATCGCCGTAGCCGAGGTCGTCGGCGAGAATGACGATGACGTTGGGCTTCCTCGTGTCGGCGGCGAAGGCGTGAATGGAAAGCGCGCAAAAGAGCGCGAGGACGGGACGGAACATCGGGGGAATTGAGACGATTAGTTCGACTCGAACCCCGTTCGAACTTTTCCGTCGCGGCTGATCAAAGGTTGCGGATTCTCCGCGCGCCCGAGCGGACGGCATCCCGGCCCGATTCCGTCGGGACCGAGGTCGCCTTTGGTTTCATCGGCGAGGGCCTGGAGCCGCTTCACGATCTCCGGATTGGCTCCCGCCAGATTCGTGGCTTCGCCGATGTCGTCGGTGAGGTTGTAGAGTTCGCTCTTCGCGAGGTGCAGCTTCCATGGGCCCGAGCGGATGGCTTCGAGTTTGAAGCCGCGGAAGTAATGAAACACCTCGTGCGGTGTCTTCGCGCCCGCTTCGCCTGCGAGCAGCGGCCAGATGTCGCCCCCGTCGATCTTGCGGTCCGCGGGCAATTGACCGCCACCGAGTTTCACGAACGTGGGAAGCAGATCGAGCATCCCGGTGATCTCATCCGTCGCCGTGCCCGCGGGGATTTTCCCCGGCCACCACGCGACGGTCGGTTCGCGCATTCCGCCTTCCCAAGTGCTGCCCTTGTTGCCCCTCAGCGGCGCATTCACCGAGCGAGCCGTGCCGCCGTTGTCCGAGGTGAAGATCACCAGCGTTTTCCCGTCCAGCTTCAATTCGCGCAGCGTGTCGAGCACGCGGCCCACGCTCCAGTCCACCTCCTCGACCCAGTCGCCGTAGCTGCCGTTGCTCGATTTTTTCTGAAAGGCCTTTCCGGGATAGAGCGGGAAATGCACGGCGTTGTGCGGGAGGTAGAGAAAGAACGGCCTGGCCTGATTCGCCTGGATGAACTTCACCGCCGCCGTGGTGTAACGCTCGACGATG
>JANOAZ010000101.1:0-1618 GCA_031411395.1 Chthoniobacteraceae bacterium | reverse complement strand
TTCGCCGCCGTCATCGTGACCTGCCCATCGGCGATGCCGACCGGCCCGTAGGCGAAGCTCGCCATGCCTGCCGTGGAGGTCTGCGCGGTGACGCTCGCGGCTGCCGACGGCGCGCTCACATTCCCCGCGCGGTCGCGCATTTTCACGGAGTAACTCGCGGAGTCGCCGGGGGTCAGCCCGGCGTCGGTGTATTTATTAAAGGAGACCCAGCCCGAGTCGTGGCCGCTGCCCGCGGTGCAGTCGAAATAGTATTCCACCCAGCTGCTCACGTCTGCGCCGGGCACGGCGCTCATCGTCACGGTGCTGTCGTCCACGGCGGTCGGCGCGACCAGCCAGCCGCCGCCGCTCGGCGCGGTGGTGTCGCTCGTCGGCGTGATCGCGGCGGGCGCGGCGGTGTTGAAAATGGCGGCGACTTCCGCGGCGGTGAGCGCCTTCATATCAACGCGGAAGTCGTCGAGCTTGCCCGCGAAGTAGTCACCCGTGTTGCCGCGCCCGAGGTAGTTGGCGTTTTCCATCAGCGGCGCGTGGAGGCTGTCGGGGAAGAGCGTGACCGCGGCGTTTGTGGCGACCGCCGCGCCGTCCACGTAGAGCGTGCAAGTCGTGCCGGAAAAGACGACGGCGACGTGCTTCCAAGTATTCGGCGCGATGACGGGGCCATCGAGCGTGTGCGTGGTCGTGCCGTCGGTAATGGTGAAACGCAGAGCGCCAGCCGGGCCGCTCGGCGTCAGCCACATCGCGCGGTTTGCGCCGTCGCCGAACGACCAGACGCGCTGATCCGCCGCGCCGCCATTCCACTTCAGCCAGATGGAAAAGGCGCTGTCCTTGAAGTCATTCACCGAGTTGTGCAGCTCGACGTATTGACTCACGCCGTCGAGCGGCAGCACGCGCCCGCCGCGCACCGGCGCGACCGTATCGATCGCCACGCGCGCGCCGTTCATGAGGAAGCCGTGATTGATCCCGAGCTGATCCATGGCGAACACGGCGTTGTCTTTCTCGAAGGTGTGCTGCGCATAGACATGATTGTTCGGCGTGAGCGCGGCAAAGCGCGCCGTGTCGTTGCCCCAACTCCAGCCGAAGTGGACGCCATTGCTCGCCGTCGCGCCGTTCGCCGAGTCGCCGTCCATGATCAGTGAGCCGCTGAAAGTGGAGGTCGCATACACGTAGGTCGTGCCCTTCATCACTGCCTCGCCGGAGACCTGCGTGTAGCTCGTGGAGCTGCCGTCGCCGCAGTTGGCGTGCTCGATCACTTTGGCATTCCCGAAGACCCGCGCGTAGCCGAAGACGCGCCCCCAATCGCGCACCTTGGCGTTGCCATAGACTTGCGCGTTGTCCTTCACCTCCGCGCGGCCCGAGACGATCCCGTTGTCGCGCACTTGCGCGCTGTTGCGCACCACGGCGTTGTCTTCGATGCGCGCATTGCCACGGACCTGCGCCGTGTTCAGCACCTGCGCATTCGGCCCGATGAAGGCAGTCGCATCCACGCTCGCAGTCGTGCTCTTCCAGCCGCCGCCATTTGCGTGCTGCACCATCCCGGTGCGGCTCTGCGCGGGGTAGAAGACGTTCTTCGGCGCCGCGTTCGTGAAGGCGACGGCGTAGGGAAACTGGAGGCCCGCATCCG
>JANOAZ010000100.1:0-7749 GCA_031411395.1 Chthoniobacteraceae bacterium | reverse complement strand
ACTTCGCTCCGCTTCGGTCGGAATGACGGCGCTTTTTCGAAGCGGCTCGCGCCGCTGCTGCCCGAGGTCACTCCCGCCGCCAACGGCACCGGGCCCGATTCACTCCGGCACGATGATCCACTCCTTCTCCAGGGTGATCACCCGCTCCTTCATCGCCGGGTCGAGGTATTTGATTCGCACCTTGTTGGCCCCGTCGCGGATCAGCCGAGCGCAGTCCTCGCCGATGCGGGTTCCGATCGTTTCCCCATTGATCTCGGAAATGATGCAACCCGGCAGAAGACCCGCGCGCGCGGCCGGCGAATCCGGAAGGACGATGGTCAGTGCCATGCCCGCGGTCGTGCTGCTGCGATCGAATCCGACGCCAATCCCGAAGATGCGCTTCCTGGAAGGAACGGGCTTTTCCGCGCCAGGCCGGATGGGAGTTTCCTCCGGCCGGGGAAGCCGTTCCGCGCGCTTGGCGCGCATCGGCAGAGCTTGAACCGCGGGCACAGCGAGGAGGAGGGCGGCGGCGCTGCGGAGGAGGAAAGGGACGGTCATCAACTGCGTTTGATAATCAGCGATTTCAGCTCTGTCATTTCCTCGATCGCATAGCGGACCCCCTCCCGGCCGAAGCCGCTGTCCTTGATTCCGCCGTAGGGCATGTTTTCCACGCGGAAGGTCGGCACCTGATTGATCAGGACGCCGCCCACGTCGAGCACTTCGAAGGCGCGCAGCGCGAGCTGAAGATCGCGCGTGAAGACGCCGGCTTGCAGGCCGAAGTCGGATGCATTCACGAGCGCGAGCGCTTCGTCGAACTCACGGTAGCGGTGCAGCGTCACGATCGGCGCGAATGCTTCCTTCGCGCAGAGATCCGCGTCCGCCGGCACGTCTTCCAGCGCCGTCGCTTCCAGACAGCGGCCGACCGCCTGGCCGCCATGCACGAGCCTGGCTCCGGCCGCGAGCGCGGCGTCGATGCGCGCCCGCACTTCTGCCAGCGCGTCGGCGGTGATCATCGGCCCCACCACCGTCGCGCGGTCGCGCGGATCGCCCGTCTTGATCTTCTCGCGGATGAAGGCCGTGAGCCGCTGCTTCACTTCCGCGTAGCGCGACTCGTGTATGACGATGCGCTGCACGCTGATGCACGACTGCCCCGCGTAGGCGAAGCCGCCATTCGCGATCGCCGGCACCGCCGCATCGAGATCCGCGTCCGCATGCACGATCACGGCCGCGTTGCCGCCGAGCTCGAGGGTGATGCGCTTCTTGCCGCAGAGTTCCTTCAACTTCCACCCCACCGCCGGGCTGCCGGTGAAGGTGACTTTCTTCACGCGCCCGTCGGTGACGAGCAGCGCCGCGTCCGCATTCGAGCAGGTCACGAAATTCATCTGCCCCGCAGGCACGCCCGCCTCCACGAGCACATGTGCCAGGAGCAGCGCGGTCAGTGGGGTCTTGCCTGCGGGCTTGACCACCATGGTGTTGCCGGTGGCGAGCGCCGGCGCCACTTTGTGCGCGACGAGATTGAGCGGAAAATTGAACGGCGAAATCGCCGCGATCACGCCGAGCGGGAAGCGCTTCACCAGCCCGAGATGCCCGTCGCCGCTTGCGAAGGCATCCATGTCCAGCATTTCGCCGTGCTGCCGCCGCGCCTCTTCCGCGGCCGCGGTGAACGTCATCACCGCGCGCGCCACCTCGCCTTCCGCGAGCGTAATCGGCTTCCCCGCTTCGCTCACGATCGTCTCCACAAATTCCGCGCGCCGCCGCTCGATCCCTTGCGCCACGGCGAGCAACAGCGCCGACCGCCGATGCGCCGCCCATCCGCGCACTTCCGGAAATGCCGCCGCCGCCGCCGCCAGTGCTCGCTCGATTTCCGCCGGGCCGCCCATCGGCACACGCGCGAATTCCTCGCCGGTGAAGGGATTCACCACCGGCGCATCTGCCGCTGTGGAGAAAATCCACTCACCACCGATGAGGAGGGAGGATCGGACGCTCATGGCGGGAATGTAACGCCACCTCCGCGCCGCGCGCCAGCGGCGAAGCGGGAGCGGCAATCCGGCGCGCCGCAATCCGCCTCAATCCACCGGCCAAGGGCGCTCGGCGAGGGTGCGCGACCAGTGGTCGAGCCGCGGCATGAGATTGAGCCGCTCGACGTATTCGCGCTCGAAATCCGGCACATTTGTGTGGGCGCAGGTATCGATCGCGGTGGCGAGATGCACGGCCGTGAGCGGCGTGAACCCGGTCTCCTCGGAGCGCGAAGGCTGCGCGTAAAAGCCGACGGCATTCACGATGGCAAAAGGAAGATTCCAGCCGGCGAGGAGGAAGCCGGCGAGTTCGGCGTGGGTGACTCCGTAGGTGTGCCGCTCGACGCGGGCGATGCTGACGTTTTGTTCCGAGGCGATGCGCAGGACCTGGCCGTAGCTGTCGGGGAGATTGGTGGCGAGGAGCAGAATGCCAAACTGATGGAGCAGTCCCGCGGTGAAAGCCATCTCTCCGAGCCTCCGGTCGCGGGTCTCGCCGATGGTGATCTGGGACGCCCAGTTCGCGATCTGGAGGCCATAGATCTCAAAGCTTTCCGCGTTGAATTCCTGGCAGCGGGAAGCGTCGCACTGCGCGATGAGACTGGTCGAGAGGACGAGGGCGCGCACGCGCTGCATCCCGAGGAAATTTGCGGCATCGCGGATCGAGGTGACACGCTGGCGGAGGGCGAAGACGGGTGAATTGACCACCTGGAGAAGCTTGGCACAGATCGCCGGTTCCTGTGCGATGAACTCGGCGAGGATTTCGACCGAGGCGTCTTCCTTTTGCAGCGCGGCAGTGATCTGGGAGTAGAGTGAAGGCAGGGCGGGGAAACGTTTGATCTCCGCTTTCAACGTCGCGAACGCAGGATCGGCGTTCCAACGCGCGGTGGCAAACATGGTGCGAACAAGATCGTCGAGGATCTCGACGGATTGCGCGGCGGGAATGACGGGATGCGAAAGCGCGAGTTTGTTCGCCGTCGCAGGATCGGTGCGCAGGCCGCAGGCGAGGTTGGGATGCGCGGCGGAGGCGCTGTTGAGCAGGCTGAGATTTTTTCCGATCTCCGGCATGCCGGCGATCAGTCCGTCAAACGGCTCGGCGGCGAGCAGCGCGAGGGCGTCTTCCTTGGTGCTGGCGTGAACGGCTTTCCGCCCGGCGAGGGACGCACCCTTCGGAATCGAAGCGAACTCTTCGCCGACGAGCAGGAGCTGCGAAGCGCGAGCCGGCGGCGGCGTGTCGAGGGCGGTCGTGGAGGCTTTGGCGCCGTCGCGGTGTAGGAAGTTATTGAAGATGCTCAAGGAATGCTGGCGCGGTGCGGGTGGGTTCGGTTGAGCCCGCCAAGCGTCGATTGAGTGGACTTAGCAGGAACGAAGCCACGCGACCGGCGGAACTCGCGGAGCTGCTATTTTGCCTCGTCGGACACCATCCCGGCTTCGAGCCACTCGTAGGTTCCGGCGAGCACCCCCTGGGCGAGCCGGTAGCCCACGGCGTCGGTATTCCGGCCGATCGAACTGAAGAGCCGCGCGATGCGGAGGCGGGAGGAGGTGGCGAAAAAATCCGCGAGTTCGATGGCCTCGCGGGTGCCGAGCGCTTCGGCGCGGGCGCAGGTCGCGCCGATGGCAAAAAGCTCGGTGCCGATGTCCACGAAGCGCCCGAGCAGGACCTGCTCGCGTTCGAGCTTCGGACCGAAGCGCGCCATCGAGTGAAAGAGCGTGCGCGCGAGCAGGCGGCAGGTGCGCGTCGCCCAGTTCATGTGTTGAGCGAGCCGCGGATGGAGCCGGACGGACACGCCTCCGCTCGACCTGCGCGCGTGCGTTCCGGCCACGGGCACCCACTGCCGCGGGTACCAGCGCGCGTAGAATTTCGCGGCTTCGAGCGCGGCGCGCATGCGGTCCTTGGTGGAAAGCTGCGTGTTCAGGACCGGGCCGCCGATCTTGAGGTGCGCGTCGAGCGCTTCGCGGGCGATGAAGAGCCGCATGATCTCGCTCGACCCTTCGAAGATCGCATTGATCCGCGAGTCGCGCAGCAGACGCTCGATGGGCACGGGTGCCTCGCCGCGCGCCGCGAGCGAGGCGGCCGTTTCGTAGCCGCGACCGCCGCGAATCTGCATCGCTTCATTGACGTGCTCCCAAGTGCGCTCGCTCGCCCACAGCTTGCACATCGCCGCTTCGAGCCGCACGTCGGCGTGCTTGTCGCGATCCACGAGGCTCGCGGCGTAGAGCGTCATCGCTTCCATCGCGAAGGTCTCCGCGGCGAGCCGCGAGATTTTCTCCGCGATGGCGGCATGTTTGCCGATCGATGCACCCCACTGGACGCGTTCACCCGCCCAGCGGCGCGAAATTTCCAGGCAGCGTTTTGAGAGCCCCGCGCACGCGGCCGGCAGGGTCAGCCGGCCGGTGTTGAGGGTGGTCAGCGCGACGCGCAGGCCCCTGCCTTCGGCGAAGAGAATATTCTCCCGCGGCACCTTCACGCCGGTGAAGCGGATGACGCCATTGTAGAGCGCGCGCAGGCCCATGAAGTGGCAGCGCCGGACGACCTCGACGCCGGGCGTGTTCATTTCCACCACGAACGCGGTGATCTGGTTGCGGCCATCTTTCGGCGGCGTCTTCGCCATGACGACGATGACCCCGGCTTTCACGCCGTTCGTGCACCACAGTTTCTCGCCGTTGATCACGAAGTGCGCACCGTCGGCCGTCGGCTCCGCGCGTGTCTCCATCTTCGCCGGATCGGAGCCCACGTTCGTCTCGGTGAGCGCGAAGGCCGACACTTCCCCGGCGGCGACGCGCGGCAGCCAGCGCCGCTTTTGCTCCTCCGTGCCGAAGATCAGCAGCGGCTGCGGCACGCCGATGGATTGATGCGCGGAAAGCAGCGCGGTGAGATTGCCGCAATAGCTCCCGAGCAGGGTCGCCGCGCGGCAGTAGTTCGTCTGCGAGAGTCCGAGGCCGCCGTAATCTTTTGGGATCTTGATCCCGAATGCGCCGAGCTTCGCGAGCCCTTCGAAGACGCTCTGCGGGATTTCGCCGGTGCGATCGATCTCGTCGGGATCGACGTGCTCGCGGAGAAAGTCGTCGAGTTGTTTGAGAAAGGCGTCTCCCTGTTTGCGATCCTCGACACTTTGCATCGGCATCGGGTGGAGCGCCGGGAAATCGAAACGGCCCATGAAAAGCCCGCTCACAAAACCCTCGCGCGTGACATCGCGCGCGGCCTCGGTCATCTCGAGCGCCTCGCGCTGTTCGCGCGACATCTTCGAGGTGTCGATGGTTGAGCGGGGTTCTTCCGGGAGCGTTTCAGTCTTCATATTTGGAATGGGCGCGCAGCACCAATGCAGGGTGGAGCACTCGACCCGAGTGCTGCTTTCGGCGACCCGCCGGAAGCACCGTGAGGATGTTCGGAGTCAGAAGGACCGCGGGCAAAGGCTGGCGTGCGGCTTACGCCCACCGACGCACTCCGAGGTGTTCCCGGCGGGTCGCCGGCAACCGCACTCGGGTCGAGTGCTCCACCCGGAAGCAAGCCGCCGCGCGCCCTAGTCTTCATAAAAGCTTTTCTTCGTGCGCGCCATCTCCGCGAGCCGGTCGCAGGGCGCAAAGCGCGGGCCGACTTCATTGGCGAGCCGCGATAGCGCCTCCGCGACCTGATCCACGCCGAGGCTGTCCGCATACCGCAACGGCCCGCCGCGAAAGGGCGCCCAACCCGTGCCGGTGACCATCGCGAAGTCCACGTCCGCCGCCGTTTCGACGATGCCTTCCTCGAGGCAGCGCGCCGCTTCATTGACCATCGTCAGCACCATCCGACGATCGAGTTCCTCGGAGGTGAATTCCCGCGCGCCGCGTGGAAAGCTGAGCGCGAGTTCGGCATGCGGCTTCGTTTCCCCGGCCACGGTGTGATCGTAAAAACCCTTGCCCGTCTTCCTCCCGAGCGAGCCGGAGATCACCATGCGCTTGAGGATCTGCGGCACGCTCAGCCGGGTCGGAAAGGCCGCGCTCAAGGTGGTGGAAACTTCGTCCGCGATATCGATCCCCACTTCATCCGCGAGCGTGAGCGGACCGACCGGCATGCCGAAATCGACCATCGCTCCATCGATCGCTTCGACCGCGGCGCCTTGTTCGTAAAGCAACCCGGCCTCGATCATGTAGGGGAGAAGGATGCGGTTCACGAGGAAGCCCGGGCTGTCTTTGACCAGCACCGGCAGCTTGCCGATGGACTGCACGAAGCGGAGCGCGCGCTGCGCCGTCTCCGGCGAGGTCTCGCGGCCCATCACCACTTCCACGAGCTGCATCTTGTGGACGGGATTGAAGAAATGAATCCCGACCACGCGCTGCGGATGTTTCGTCGCCGCGGCGAGTTCGGTGATCGAGAGCGCGGAGGTGTTCGTGGCGAGCAGAGTCTCGGGGCGCACCTGCTCGTCGAGCCGGCGGAAGATGTCCTGCTTGATCGCCATCTTTTCCACGGCCGCCTCGATGACGAGGTCCACCTGTTTCAGCGGCACCTCGCTCGCGGCGGGCGAGATGCGATCGAGGCCGGCTCGCGCTTCGATCTTCGTGAAGACCCGTTTCTTCACGCTCTCGGCATAGAGCGCACGAACGGTATCCATGCCCGCCGCGACTCGCACCGGATGAATGTCGCGAAGGATCACGCGCATTCCCCGCGTGGAGATCCACTGCGCGATGCCGGCGCCCATCACGCCCGCGCCGATCACCGCGACTTTCGCGATCTTCTCACCCGGCTCCGCGACGCCGGGAATCGTGCGCTTCTTCGCCCGCTCCTGGAGAAAGAAAAGGTTGAGCAGTTGTTTCGTGGACTCCGTGTGGATGAGCTCGTGGATCGCTTCGCGCTCGACGGTCTGCGAGCCGCTGTCGGTGAAGGAAGCGGCGGCCTGCATGACCACGTCCATGGCCTTGCGCACGGCGGGATAATGGCCGTGCGTCATCCGCTGCACGTCGTGGCGCACGCGCGGCGCGATCATCGCATCGACGACGGTGTTCACCGCGGGCGAGTGCTTGAACTCGCGCGGATGTTTGCCCCGCTTGAGTTGCTCGAAGGCCGCGCGGAGGAGATTTTCGCGGGCGGTGACTTCATCGATGACGCCGAGCTTGAGCGCGTGCGGGGCGCTGAGCGTTTTGCCGCCGAGGATGATGTCGAGCGCGCCCGGCACGCCGATGAGGTGCGGCAGCCGCGTGCATCCGCCCCAGGCCGGCACGATGCCCAGCTTCGTCTCGGGCAGGCCGATCTTCGTGCAGGAGTCCGGCGAAGCCACGCGCCAGTCGCAGGCGAGCGCCACCTCGCAGCCGCCCCCCACGGCCGCTCCGTGGATCGCGGCGACACTCGGGATCTTCAGGTCGGCGAGCTTGTTGAAGACATTCTGTCCGAGCTCGATGAAGGAATTCAGCTCCGCCTCGTTCATCCCCCGGATGCTGTGGAGATCAGCTCCGGCGACGAAGACCGTCGGCTTGGCGCTGATCAGGACGAGGCCACGCACTTTGTCGTCGATCGTGTCGATCTGCTGCTCGAGTTCCTCGAGCGTGGCGCGATCGAAGATGTTCACGGAGGTGTCGGGGCGATCGAAGGTCAGGACGCACACGGCGTCCCCGGTCATTTCGCGGCGGATGGTTTGCATGGGTCTAAAGAGGGTCTATTCCAAAAATGGCGCAGTCATTCCGACCGGAGCGTAGCGGAGTGGAGGAATCTCTCGCATCCGCGGGCGGAGGCGGTGCGGAGCATGGTGCGCGCATTGGCTCCGCACCGCCGCTGCCCATGGATGCG
>JANOAZ010000099.1:0-26227 GCA_031411395.1 Chthoniobacteraceae bacterium | reverse complement strand
TGGTCAGCGCGGCCACGCTCACCGCGGTGAGTGCTTCCATTTCCACGCCGGTCTTCGCCGTGGTGGTGACTTCCGACTCGATCCGAATGGCGCCCTCCTCGACCTGGAAACGAATCTCGACGGCGTTGAGTGGGAGCGAATGGCAGAGCGGGATCAACTCGTCGGTGCGCTTCGCGGCTTGAATGGCGGCGATCTTCGCGACGGTGAGCACGTCGCCTTTCGGCAGCGCATGGTCGCAGAGGGCGGTGATCGTCGCCGCGGCGCAGCGCACCCAGCCTTCGGCGCGCGCGGTGCGGCGCTGCTCGGGCTTGTGGCCGACATCGACCATGCGGGCGCGTCCGCTTTCATCGAGATGGGAGAAGGAAGGCATCGCAGGGAATCAGAGCCGGTGATCGAGCAGGAGGCAATCGACGTTCACCCCCGCGACTGGGGGCTGCGATCGGGGTGGAATGCGGATCAGGCCATTCACGCCCGCCAGCCCGCAGAGATCGCCGGAGCTTTGCCATGCGAGGGGTTCGGCGATGAAATCTCCCGCCCTCAGCGACAGATGCGCGGGCCACCAGGTTTCGCGCGGATTGGGCGCTTCGGTAATTTCCGTGCCGAGTTGCACGGACGCGAGCGGCCACGATTCCGGTGCATGTTCGAAGCACTCTATGGCTCGGGCGATCGCGGTGTGGAAGGTGACGAAATGCGAGACCGGGTTGCCGGGGATGACAAATGCCGCCTGCTGCGCGCGCGTGGCGAAGATGAGCGGCTTGCCGGGTCGCAGATTGATCTGGCGGAAGTGAATCTCGAAGCCGAGCCGTTCCAGCGCGCGTGCGCCGAAGTCGTAGTCGCCGACGCTCGCGCCCCCGGAGATGAGCAACAAATCCCAAGTGCTCGCCTCGGTTCCCTCGATCGCGTCGGTCAATGCCTCCAACGAATCGCCGCATCGACTTTGATGGACGAGACGCGCGCCATGGTCGGCGATAAGACCGGCGATGAGTGTCGAATTGGTATCGCGAATCTTTCCCGGCACGGGCCGGCTCGCCGGATCCACGAGTTCATTCCCCGTGGTGAAATGGATCGCGCGCACGGCAGGCGAAACCTCTGGCTCGATGATGCCGACGTGTGCGAGTAGCGCGAGTTCCGCGGGCGCGAGTCGCACGCCGGCCTTCAACAGCATGCTGCCCCGGCGCGCATCTTCGCCGCGCCGGCGGATGTGCGTGGCTGTGGTGCGACGGGTCGGCTTTATGAACTCCCCTTCCCGCTCGACGTCCTCCTGCATGATGACCTGCGATGCCCCCTCGGGAATCGCCGCGCCGGTGAAGATGCGCGCACACTCGCCCGGCCCGATCTTCACCTCACCAGCCGCACCCGGCTGAATCTCCGCGACCACGCGAAAGCGCTCGGAGCGATCGCCGAGGCCGACCGCGTAACCATCCATCGCCGAACGGTCGAACGCCGGAAGGTCCTCGGGCGCGAGCACGTCGTCGCGCAAGACGCGGCCATGCGCCTGATCCAGCGGAACATTTGCAGGATCGACCGGCTGCACCGTCTGCGCGATCATGGCGCGCGCTTCGTCGAGGGAGATCATGGTGCGCGAAGTTCTAGCCGGGATCGGCGAACGCGGCTACATCGCTCGCATGCAGCTCAAGATTCTCGCCTTCGCGCAGGCGCAGGACCAACTCGGCTTCCGCGAACGCACCGTCGATTGCGCCGCCAGCGACTCGCCGCGCGCCATCCTCGCGGGCCTCGCACCGGGCTTCGATGGCTCGGGCATGCGCGTGGCGGTGGATCACGAATACCACGACTGGGATGCGCCCATCGGCTCGGCCGCGGAGCTCGCGCTCATTCCGCCGGTGAGCGGAGGTTAGCGCGATGATCGCTAAAGAGATCACCTTCACGGCTACGCCCATCGTCGTGCCAGCGCTGAAGCTGCCCTCGCGGGAAGTGGGGGCATGCGTTGAGTTTCAAGGCCTCGTGCGCGAACTCGAAGGAGCGGCGGCGCTCACCGGCCTGCATTACGAAGCGCACATCCCGATGGCCACCCTCCACCTCGATCGCATCTTCGACGAACTGCATGCCGCGCACGGCTGCGTCGCGGTCACGTTCATCCACCGCCTCGGCTGGGTCCCGGTCGGTGAGGCTTCCCTCTTCCTGCGCGTCCTCGCGGCGCACCGCGGTCCGGCGCTCCGCTTCTGCGGCGACGCGATCGACCGAATGAAAGCGGACGTGCCTATCTGGAAGAGGGACACTGCGGGACGGTGACCGGTGTTCCCGGGCATTCCCGTTGCCGGGAATGGAGCCTCGCGCTAGTCTCCGCGCCTCCATGAACCCAACGATCCTCATCGTCGATGACGAAAAGCATACCCGCGACGGGTTGCGGGCTTCGTTGGAGGACAGTTTCGACGTGTATGTGGCGGCGGATATCGGCGGGGCGCTCGGGGTTTTGGAAAGGGAGACGGTCGATCTGGTGCTCACCGATCTGCGCCTCGGCGGCGAGGATGGGATGAGCCTGATCGACAAGCTGCTCTCGCTGCCCCATCCGCCGGTGGTGATCATGATGACGGCCTACGGCTCGGTCGATGCGGCGGTCGAAGCGATGAAGCGCGGCGCATATGATTTCATCACGAAACCGCTGAACATCGACCGGCTGGAGATCCTCATTCACCGCGCGCTGCGGAGCCGGAAAGTCGAGAAGGAGGTCGTGGAACTCAAGCAACAGGTGGAAAAGAAATACGGCCTGGAGCGGCTGATCGGCGAATCGGCAGTGATGGCCGAAGTCTTCGACACGATCAAGCAAGTGGCGCCGACGCGCGCGACGGTGCTGATCCAGGGCGAGAGCGGGACGGGCAAGGAATTGGTGGCGCAGGCCCTCCACGCGCTGAGCGGGCGGCCGAAGCCGAAATTCGTCACTGTGCATTGCGCCGCACTTTCGCCGCAGCTCCTCGAGAGCGAACTTTTCGGCCACGAGAAGGGCGCGTTCACCGGCGCGATCGAGCGGCGCATTGGCCGATTCGAGCAGGCGAATGGAGGCACCATCTTCCTCGATGAAATCGGTGAGATCGACGCCGCCACGCAAGTGAAGCTGCTCCGGGTGCTCGGCGAAGAGCGCGCCTTCGAACGCGTGGGCGGCAATCAGCCGATCAAGACCGACGTGCGGCTCGTCGCGGCGACGAACAAGAATCTGGAGAAGCTGGTGAGCGAGGGGAAATTTCGCGACGACCTCTTTTTTCGCCTCAGCGTCGTCCCGATCACGATGCCGCCGCTCCGCCAGCGAAAGGAGGACATCGCGCTGCTCGTGAGTGCGTTCCTCAAGAGTTTCGCAGAGGAAAACAAGAAGCCGGTCACCGAGATCACCTCCGACGCGATGCAGGCGATCCTGCGCTACGACTGGCCGGGGAATGTGCGCGAGCTGCGGACCGCGATCGAGCATGGCGTGGTGATGAGCACGGGCACGAAGATCGGGCTGCGCGAACTTCCGCTCGCCGTGCGGGAAGGCGCCGCGGCGAGCCCGGCGCTCGCTTCCACGAAGTTCATCCCGACGCGGGGCAGCCGCTTTAATCTCCACGAGACCGAGCATCGGCTCATCCTCCAGGCACTCGAGGAATCCGGCGGGAACGTCACGCAGGCCGCGAAACGGCTCGGGATCAGCCGGCGCACGCTGCATCGCAAGATCAACGAATTGAAAGCGAGCACGGATGGTGTTTGAACCCCAGTTTCTCCTCGAGGCGGCCACGGGTCAGACTCGCTCGTTCTTTCTCCTCTGGGTCGCGCTCGGGGTGATCCTCATCGGGCTGGTGGGATGGTTCCTGAAGTCCCGGAAGATGTCGGAGCGCAGCGTGCAGGACATTGTCCACCGGCTGGAGGAAGGCCATTGGGTGGGGCGGGTGAAACTCGCGCTGCTCATCGGCGCGCTCGGGTTCATGATTTACCTCTGGCTCTTCAGCAAGACGGGCGGCTTCAAGGGGCTCGCGCACGAGAAGGCGATGGAACAGGCGCAGATCTCGCGCGAGATCGCCCGCGGGAATGGCTTTTCGACGAAGATGACGCGCCCGGCGGCGATGTGGCTCTATGAGCGAAACAAGGGAGTGTTTCCGGTCGATAAACAGCCGGACATCTTTCATGCGCCGCTCAGCCCGTGGATCAATTCGTGGTTCATCCTCCTCGCCAAGGACTCGTGGCAGATGACGACAAAGACCGTCCAGTATCTGCCCGATCGGATCATCGCCGGGATCGGTCTGGCCTTTTACTTTCTCGCCGTCCTCATCAGTTATTTCACAGCGAAACGCGTCTTCGACCGGCGGCTCGCGCTGCTCGGCATGGGGCTCCTTTTGCTGTGCCAGCGCTTTTGGGATTTCGCGCTCTCCGGGTTGCCGCAGATGCTCATGCTGTTGCTGTTCTCGGGCGTCGTTCACACGCTCTTCCGAGCGGTGCAGGCCCAGGTGGCAAACAAGTCGCCTCTCCGCTGGATGATCGCTTCCGGCGCGCTCTTCGGCCTGCTCGCACTCGCGCACGGACTGACCATGTGGATCTTTGCCGGCGCGCTGATTTTCTCGGTGCTCTACTTCCGCCCGTACGGCCGCCACGCCGGCGTCATGCTCGCCGTGTTCATGGTCTTTTACGGACCGTGGCTGATCCGCAATCAAATGGTGTGCGGCACCCCGGTGGGACTCGGCTGGTACTCAGGCCTTTACGCCGCGCGCGGCAATTCCGAGAGCCTCGAGATGCGCTCGATGAAGCTCACGCTCGTGGATCTGACCCCGCGCTATTTCCGCCGGAAGGTCCAGACCGAGTCGTTGCGCCAGTTCGATGAACTCTACGCGTTCCTCGGCAATGTGGTGGTGGCACCGGTCTTTTTTCTCGCGCTCCTGCACATCTTCAAACGTCGCGACACGAGCGTTTTTCGATGGTGCCTGCTCCTGATGTGGATCAGCGCGTTTCTCGGAATGAGTGTCTTCGGATTCTCGGAGAAGGACGGCCTGCACGCCAATGACCTCCACGTGCTCTTCATTCCGATCATGGCCTTCTACGGGCTCGCGCTGGTCCTCGTGATGTGGTCGCGATTGCAAATCACCGCCCGCTTTATCTGGCTCGGCTTCGTCTCCGCCGTTTATTTCGTTTCCGCCCTGCCCTTCATCAACCAGGCGCTCGAGCTCGTCGGCCCACCGCGAATGCCCTGGCAGTGGCCGCCCTATGTCGCGCCCTACATCGCGATCATGAATGGCTGGACGACCGAGAAAGAGATCATCACCTCCGACATGCCATGGGCGGTCGCGTGGTACGCCGACCGCAAGAGCCTCTGGCTCCCGCTCACGGTCAAGGATTTCCTCGACCTGAACGACTACGGCCGGCTCGACGGACGAATCGTGGGCCTCTACCTCACGCCCATCACTGGCAACAAGGCATTCCTCTCGGAAATCATGAAAGGCGAATACAGGGAGTGGGCGCCATTCATCACGCGCACCGTCAGCGCCAAGGACTTCCCACTCAAATACAACACCGGCATGCCGGTCGATGGCGAATGCGTCTTTTACAGCGACCGCAACCGCTGGGAGAACCGCGAGGACTGAAGAAAGGGATGAGTGGTGAATTATGAGGTATGAAACAAGATCTCGGTGCGAACATTCCTTCTTCATCATTCGTCATTCATCCTGCATCCTTTCCGCTCATGGCCAAACCGACCGCCGAACCCAAAACACCGCCCAGCTTTGAAACCGCGATCACGCGGCTCGAGCAGCTCGTCGAGGAAATGGACTCGGCAAATCTTCCGCTCCAGGACCTCATCACCCGCTATGAGGAAGGCGTGCAGCTGGTGAAAGTCTGCGAGGATCGGCTCCAGGAAGCCGGGAAGCGCATCGAGATCATCACCCGCAATGCAACCGGAAAGCCGGAGGCCGTCGATTTTGAACCGGAAGCAAAAACCACCGCCGAACCTCGTCCGGACGTCAGCCTATTTTAGAAATGCCCACCGCCATTCTACCCACGATCAAATCCCCCGCGGATGTCAAAGCCGTCCCGGAAAAGCTACTCCCGCAGCTCGCTCAGGAAGTCCGCGAGGAATTGATCAGCATCCTTTCCGAGCAGAATCCGCAATCGGTCGGCGGACATCTCGGGCCAAATCTCGGCGTCGTGGAACTGACCATCGCGCTGCATCGGGTGTTCACCACCCCGACCGACAAATTCGTCTTCGACGTGAGCCATCAGGGTTACGTCCACAAGCTGCTCACCGGCCGGCTCGAACGCTTCCACACGATGCGGCAGTACGAAGGGCTGAACGGCTTCCTGCTGCGCAGCGAGAGCGAACACGACTGCTACGGAGCCGGCCACGCGGGCACCGCGCTGAGCGCCGCGCTCGGGATGGCCGTGGGACGCGACATGCGCGGCTCCGGCGAGCATGTGGTCTGCGTCGCAGGCGATGCCGCCCTCACCTGCGGGGTGAGCTACGAGGCGCTGAATAATGTCGCCGAGCAGACCAAACGTTTCATCGTGGTGCTCAACGACAACGAGTGGTCGATCGCCAAGAACGTGGGTGCGATCGCGAGTTATCTGAACAAGAACTCCACGCACCCGACCTACGCGCATCTGCACGAAAAGGCCGCGAAATTCGTGGAAGCGATCGGCGGAAAATTTGCCCTCGACCTCGCGCACAAGGTCGAGGCGGGGGTAAAAAGCGTGATCGTGCCGAGCGTGATGTTTGAGGATCTCGGCCTGCGTTATTACGGGCCGATCGACGGGCACGACATTCCGCTTTTGATCAAGACGTTCGAATTCCTCAAGACGCAGAACGAGCCGGTGCTGCTCCATATTCTCACCACCAAGGGCAAGGGATACGCGCCCGCGCTCGAGCAACCGGACAAGTTCCACGGCCTTGGAAAATTTGAGCCCAAGACCGGCAAAACGTCCTCCACCGCGACGCCCACGTATTCGGAACTCTTCGGCAAGACGCTGGCGAAGTTCGCCGAGATCAATACGAAGATCGTGGCGATCACGGGGGCGATGCCGACCGGCACCGGCCTGATCCATTTTGCGAAGGCGCGGCCGAAACAGTACTTTGACGTGGGCATCGCCGAGGAGCACGCCGCGCTGTTCGCCGCGGGTCTGGCCACGCAGGGATTCAAGCCATTCCTCGCGATCTACTCCACCTTCATGCAGCGCGCGTATGACATGATCATCCACGACATCGCGCTGCAAAATCTCAACGTCTGCCTGTGCATGGACCGCGGCGGTCTGAGCGGCGATGACGGGCCGACCCATCACGGGCTTTTCGACATCGGATACCTGCGCCACGTGCCGAATCTCGTGCACATGCAGCCCAAGGATGAGGACGAATTCGTGGATATGCTCTGGACGATGGCGAACTACCACAGCGGTCCGATCGCAATCCGCTACCCGCGCGGCGTGGGCACTGGAGCGCAGCCGAAAGAGCAGCCAAAATTGCTCGAGATCGGGAAGGCCGAAGTCGTCAAACACGGCACCCAGGTCGCCATTTTTGGGCTTGGTGGAATGTGCCAGATGGCCGGGGAAGCCGCTCAATTGCTCGAAGCGCAGGGCATCAGCGCCGCGGTGATCAATCCGCGCTGGATCAAGCCCCTCGACGCCGGCACAATCGAATTCTTCGCCCGCAGCGTGGATGTGATCTGCACGATCGAAGACCATGTGCTGCACAACGGATTCGGCTGCGGCGTGATCGAGCACCTCAACGACGCCGGGATCAAAACGCCGGTCGTGCGGGTCGGCTGGCCCGATCAATTCATCGAACACGGCGCGGTGGACATCCTGCGCCGAAAACACGGCCTCACCGCACAGCACGCGGTGGAAAAGATCCTGCCGCTGGTCAAGGCCGGGAAGAAGCCCGTGGCGAAGAGCGTGGCGTAGGCGGGCGCGTCTGATCGCTTGGAGGGACACGCTCCGTCGTGTCCCTGAACAAATCGGCAGGAGATCAGGGACACGACGGAGAGTGTTCCCTCCAGTGTCGTTATCGCGGAGTGACGATGGTCAGGCCGATGCTGCGGTCTCCGTCGAGCGAGCCTTGCAGGACGCGGAAGTGCTCGCGCACATAGGCCAGCACGGCAGCCCGCTGGTCGAGGCCCGCTCGCGTGTCGAGGCCGGTGGCGTCGCTTTTCACGTAGTCGAAGAAGAGCAACCCGCCCGGCGAGAGCAACTCGCGGAGATGCTCGATGACGGCGAGCGGCTCCTGCAAATGTTCGAGCACGGTCATGCAGAAGATGGCGTCGAATTTCTGCGCGAGCGGAAAGCGGAAGCGATTCTCCGGCCGGAGCGGCACCGCATGAACATTCCGAAACGGAGCGAGCTTGTGCGCCGCGAAATGGAAGGGAACGGTCTCGATGTCGCTGATCCAGACCTGCAAGTCGCCGCGTGGTGGCTGGAATTCGCAGAGCGTCGTGGTGATCGGCGCCGAGCCGCAGCCAAATTCGAGCACCGTGCGCACCGGTCCGCGATGCAGCGAGCGCAACGGCCGGAGCAGCCGCAACTCATGGTTCAGCGACTCCTTGTACGCCGAGTGAAACAAATGCGAGAGCACCTCGGGCCGCTGCCATGCTTCGAGGTGAATGCCCGCATCTGTGGTGTCCGGGACCGTCGCGCTTTGAAAACGCATGCGGTAGATATTCCGCAGGAAATAGAAATCCTCGACGCCCCAGAGCGGTCGTCCACCGAGCACTTTCCCCCAGTAGCGCCGGAAGCGCTCGAACCAGGTGAGATCCAGCCGCACCCGGCGCAGGAGCTGCCACGCGTGGGCGCGAGTGGCGAGCGGGAGCAGCGGCGCAGCGTAGAGGCGGTCGATCGCGCTGTCCCATTCCAGGCCGAGATCCGCGGGGCGTTCGACGGAAAATTTCCGGTGCAGTTCGGCCACATCCACCACCAGATTGTCGAAGCCGTTCGGCGGTGATTTTGGAAAAAGCTCCGAGGCGCTCATGTGGCGCTGCTTCGTAGCGGCGCGGCGACGGAAAAGAAACCGCGGATTATTCGGATGACGCGGATTTCCTGATCTTCAAATCCGCGTAATCCGTTTAATCCGCGTAATCCGCGGTCAATTTTACTCCCGTCGAAATTCTGGGTCCCGGCCGTTACTGAATCTCGCGTTCCACGCGCGCCGGCGGCGGCACGGCGCGCAGGGCGTTCTCCAGTGAGCTGATCTCCGCGGCAGCAGCACCGGGCCTCGCGGAGCTTTGCACGCGGATCTTCTCCAGGGCTTTTCGCACGGGCTCGGGCAAGGCGCGCCGCTGATCCTCGGTGTCCACGGGACCGCTAAAGACGGTCTCGCCTGCTGTGTTCTTTGCGACCACGGTGCGATGCCCATCTTCGGTGCGCACTTCGATCTCGCCGTTCTCATCCTTTACCACCACTCGCGCCTGCGCGGTGTTCCAAGTCGTCACCGCGCCGTCCTGATCCACGCGCACTTGCGGCGCTCCACCGGGCCGCACTTCGCGGAGCAGATCGCCGGGCCTCGGTGGCTCGGGAGGACGTGGCGAATTCGGAGCGGAAGGAGTCCCGGGCGGCTGGAAGGAAGGCACCTCCGGCATTTTTGAATTCCCCGGGTCCTTCCGCCACTTCTCGACCTTCTCCTGGAATTCCCGCATGCGCTCCTGAAAGGCCCGCATGCTTTCCTGAAGTCGCCGGCCGTAATCTTCCCCACGCTCGCGGGCGGCATCCAGGCGCGGCACGAATTCCCCGGGCGAGGGCAGCATTGAGCCACGGCGCTCGGGTAACATCCGCTCGCCGATCTTCAGCGTGAGCTTTTGTTCCTGCCCCTTGCGCAACACGGTGAGGCTCACTTCCTTGTCCTTGCCAGCGCTGCGGACGAGGGTCGCGAGTTGATTGGGATCGGTCAGTTGCTGGTCGTTGAGCAGCTTGAGCACATCGTAGCGCTGCACCCCTGCGGCGGCGGCAGGGCTGTCCGGCACGACTTCCTCGACGACGACCCCGAAGCCTTCCGCGAGGCCGATCTGAGCCCCCAGCGACGGTGGAACTGGAGCCGTCATCACGCCGATGAAAGGCGTTGGCTTCTGCGGACGCGCCGTTCCCCTCTCCGGCCCACCGCCTTCGCGACCGGCGCTTTCGCCGCGAGGTGAAAATGGGCGATCACCCTCCGAGCGGCGTCCGCCCTCGGAACGACCGGGGCCGCGCTCACCATCGGGACGGCCAGGAGCGCGCTCGAGGTCCGGACCGCCGGGACGCCGCTCACCGTCGGGACGACGCTCACCGTCGGGACGGCGTTCACCGTCCCGCCCCGGACCCGGCCGGGGCCCATCGGCCGGTGGGCGTTGTCCCTCGGGAGGGGTTTGCGGCTGGGGCGGACGGTCCTGCGCGCTCGCGAAGGGAGCGGCAAGCGAGGAAGCGACGGCGAGGATCAGTGGTAGTTTGGTTTTCATAAAGGGTTTCGATTTACTGCATTGCGACTGGCATGAAGCGCAGGTCTTCACGCGGGATTTCAAATTCCATCCGCGCACCGGTCTGGGGATTCACCCAAACATGGCGTTCGAGCGAGTGATAGCGCACCTGCCGGACCAGCTCCTGATCGCTGGCGAGGACCAACCCCTCATCCTCGGCAGTCACCAGTTCCTCGGTCGATTCGGTAGGCTCGAATACCTCCACAGTCACAGCGGCGATCCCGGCAGGTCGATCCGCACGAGGATTCAATATGACAATCGCCGCAACCGCCGCCGCAGCGCCCGCGACCGCCCAGCCGATGCCTTGCAGCCACCGGACGAATGGAGCTGCCTCGGGGCGTGACCGCCGGAGGATGGCGGCGGCCGGCACGATCTCGCGCGACATGGCGGCCGCCACTCGCTCTTCTAGTTCGGGATTTGCCGCGCGCGGGCGCAGCAGCCTCAGTTGTTCTTCAAGCTCGGATTCGTTCAGGTTCATACGATTTGAGGACGCGCCGAAGCGCCTCCAGGGCATAGCGGTGGCGCGAGGCCACGGTGTTGATGGATTCGCCGAGCGTCTCGGCGATTTCGGCAAAGGTCAGTTCACCCCAGATCCGCAGGGCGAGCACCTCGCGCTGTTCGGGAGGCAGGCGCCGCATCGCCTGTTCGACGAACACCGCGGTCTCCCGCTGATCCACGCCGGGATCGAAAAAAGGCTGATCTTCCCGCAGCACATCCACGGCGGGATCCGCCTCGCGCCGCGCGCGGCGATGGTCGCCGCGGAGCTGATCGAGCGCCGTGCTGCGGACGGCGGAGTAGAGCAGTGGGTAATGCTCGGGCAGCGCATCGGGCTGGCGCCGCCAGAATTTCACCAACGCCGTCTGCACCACGTCCTCGGCATCGGCGATGGACGGCACCCATTGGCGCGCAAAGAGAATGAGCTTCGGCGCGAGCTCCCGATAGCAAATGCGCCAGGGTTCATCGGAGGGGGTGGAGGTCATCGAGTTGCGCAGGCTTTTCAGTCAGGGAAACGCCGGTGGCGGCGCGTTTTGTTTGAGAAAAGACGCGGTCCCACGATCGCATGGCCGGTGAAACGATGCGAGCGCCCACGGCGGAGGCGGTGACGCGTGTGATCTTGCCTTGCCAGGAACTGCGCCGGGATCGGGCACGACGGCTGCTATGTCAAAAGGTTGAATCCCACCACCGTATGCCTGAGCTCGCCACCATGACCGCTCCCGACTTCTCGTCGCACGCGACCCCCCACTCGTCCGCTCCGCCGAACCTCCGCGTGCATCCCACGCATGCCGAGCTCAGCGTGCAGGCGAAAAAAATCCTGCTTCTCGAGGACGATCCCGCCTTCAAGGAAATCATGAGCGACTTTCTCAAGGAGAGCGGCTTCGAGGTGGTCGCTGTGCAAAATGGCGTTGAGGGCGTCCATCAGGTTCTGGCCAGCGATTTCGAAGTCATCCTCTGCGACATGATGATGCCGACCTTGCCGGGGGACATGTTCTTCCGCGCAGTCGAGCGCATGCGCCCGCACCTCTGCGACCGTTTCGTTTTCATGACCGGCCATCGCGGCAATTCCAAGGTAAACGACTTCATTGAGAACGTGCATGGCACCATTCTCACCAAGCCTTTTCACGTGGACGATGTGCTGGAACTGATCGCTTTCATCCAAGTCCGCGTGCACCTGCTCGCCGCCTGAACCGAGCAATGGCTCGCCCCCTCAAAGTCCTGATCGCCGACGACGACCGTGACCTTGCGGATGCGATCGCCGGCTACGTGCGCGAGTGCGGTCACGATCCCGTGGCCACGATCACCGGAGGCGGGCTGGAGGTGATCCGGCGCTACGGCCAGTTCGAGCCCGATGTCGTGCTCCTCGACATCATGATGCCGCGCTTCAATGGGCTCACCGTCTGCCACGCCCTGCTCAGTCGCGACGCGGATGCAAAGATCGTTTTTATCTCGGGGAAAATCGACGGCGCCCACCCCTTCGTCGCCGGCGCCGGCGCCGTGGCCTGCCTAGGCAAGCCGATCGTGCGCGCGCAACTCGCGAAAGTCCTCGGCGACATCGCGCCGCGGGACGGCTAGGCGTCGCCGCGCACGCTCGCCTTTTTCGCCTCGCAGTCTTCGTTGAAGCGACGAATTTCCCGCGTGAGCTGCTGCTCGAGCTGGGCCACGTCTTCGTATTTTCCCGCCGCCGCCGCCTCCGCGATCTTGTCTTTCAAGAAGAGTTCCTGCTCGGCGATCTTCGCCTTGAAGGTGGCATCGATCTCGGCGATCTCGGTTTTCTGAGCTTCGGTGAGCTTGGCGGAAGGCGACTGCTTCTCCAGCCGCTCCATGGCGAGTTCGTAGGCGGATTTCATCGGGAAGTTGAGAGTTGAGTGTTGAGTGTTGAGAGGCGATATGACGCGCCCGCAGCGCACTTCTGCCCTCTGAACTCTCAACCCTCAACTCTCAACTTCCCAGTGATTAAGCTGCTCAGCACGGATTTCGACGGCACGCTCGTCGATCACGAAGCCCAGCCGGCGGTGTCGCCCGCGCTTTTCACGGCGATCCAGGAGTTGCAGGCCCGTGGCGGTCTCTGGGCGGTGAACACCGGACGGGAGCTGCATCACATCGTCGAAGGGCTCGAACAATTCGAGTTCTCCGTCGAGCCCGATTACGTCCTCACCGCGGAGCGCGAAGTCTTCCACCGCGCGCCCGATGGCCGCTGGCAGGATTACGGCGACTGGAATCAACGCTGCACCGCAGCGCACAACGAACTCTTCAACGTGGCGGGCCCGCTCCTCGCCGACATCGAGCGCTTCCTTGCCACGATCCCCGGCGCGAACCCGATCGCGATGGGCGGCCGACTCGTGGGGCTCGTCACCACGACCGATGAGGAAATGGACCGCGTCTGCGACTTCCTCGAGCGTGAGCGCGTGCAGGTGCCGGGGTTTCAGTTCATGCGCAACACCGTTTACCTGCGCTTTTGCCATGAGGATTACAGCAAAGGCTCCGCGCTCGGCGAACTCGGCCGGCTGCTCGGCCTGACCCGCGAGGAAATCTTCGCCACCGGGGATCATTTCAACGACATCCCGATGCTCGACGGCCGCTACGCGAAATGGGTGGCCTGCCCCGGAAACGCCGTCGATGCCGTGAAGCAGACCGTGCTCGCCGCCGAGGGCTACATCGCTCGCGGAGTCTGCAGCGCCGGAGTCGTCGAGGCCCTCCGGCATTTCAAAGCAGTTGAGAGTTGAGCGTTGAGAGTTGAGAGGCGCAACATCGACGCGTGCGTGGCTCCACTTTGCGCGCCTCTCAACACTCAACCCTCAACTCTCAACTTTCCCCGCCCCTGAAGCAGCGCCTCATCCAGCAAGTCGGCCGCAGTGCGCGCCTCCGCGTGCTCAATGAATTGAAGCGCACGCAGGGCCTCTGCGTCACCGACCTCGCCACACGCGTGGGCATGAGCTACATGGGCGTCAAAGGCATCTGCCTCGATTTGCAAAAACGCGGGCTGCTCGACACCTGGCGCCATCCGCAAAAGCTCGGCCGTCCCCTGCTCCTCTACCGGCTCACCCAGCGCGCCCACGATCTCTTTCCCACCACGAGCAACGAGATGACCATTCATCTCCTCGAAGCGGCGCAAAAACTCTACGGCCCCTCCGCCGCCGAAAAGCTCCTCCTCGTTCTCTTCCAGCGCCAGACCGAGCAATACGCCAAACGCCTCAACGGCGATACCGTGGCCGAGCGCGCCAAGTGGCTCGCCCGATTGCGCGACCACGACGGATACATGAGTGGCACCGAGACCGACGAAAGCGGCACCCTGCGCATCGTCGAACACCACTCTCCCATCCTCGACCTCCTCCGTGCCTTCCCGCTCGTTGCGAAGCTGGAGACCGACCTGTTCCAGCGCCTGCTCGGCACCACCGTCCGCCGCGAAGAAGTCAACGCATCCGCCCTTTACCGCGCCACGTTCATCATCGGCTAGTCCTGCGTTTCTGCGGCTTCGTCCCGATCTTCGTCCCGGTCCTCCATCCGCGACGCGAGCATCTGCTCATGCACGGCTTCATCCATCCCTTCCGCGATCAACTCTTCGAGCACGTTCTCGGTATCCTCCTGTCCCATGTTTTCCGTGTGGTGTCCCATCGACCCCACCACCATGTCGTGCCCGGAGATCATCGATCCCATATCGAGGTCACCGTTGGTGTCATTCATCTCGTGTCCGCCGTGGAGCTCGCGCTTCGCTTCGCGCCAATCCTCGTCACTGAATTCGGCTCGGCCATTGATCATCGCTATCTCGCGAGCCCGCTGTCGCACTGTCTCCGATGTGGGTGCCCCGAGCCCTTCGGAGTGCTGAATGATCTTCGCGGATTGTGGTCGCATCGAACTCATACATTACAGGTAGGACTCTCCCGCGGATGAGCAAGCGACGAGTTCGATCGACTCGCATTTTTGCCGGCGGGCCACTCTGCTCCCCGTGGGGCAGGGTTTAAGCTATTTCCCTGCGAATGCGTCAGATCAAGCTCAGCGGTCGCGAGCAAGCGGTCATCCGCGCCATCGATTATACCATCGGCAGCACCGGCGGGGAGATCGCCTCGCGCACCCAGATCGATCCCAGCGATCTTGCCGATCTGCTCCATGCTCTGTGCGATGTGGGCTACCTCGAGCCGACGCCCTACACGGACATGATCACCTTTCTGAATCATGCCGATCTGCGCTTCGAGGTGAACCCCGCGTACGCGCAGGATCTCAAGCTCGCGATGCGCCGGCACTGACCCGGCCGGATCAGCGGGGGCGAGTCTTCAGCGCATAGCGACCGGCCCGGACGCCGAGGCGCAAGTCCGCGTCAAAAGCCTGCGAGATGCGCTCACTGGTCAGCACGGCATTCTTGATCCCAGCGCTCGTCACGCGGCCCGCGCGGAGGAGCAGCGCGTGGGAGAAAACGGGGACGATTTCCTCGACATGATGCGTCACCAGGATCAGCGCCGGCGCGTGCCGGCGGCGGCCGAGACGGTCGATGAATTCCAGGAAATGTTCCCGCGCAACCGGATCGAGCCCGGCGCACGGTTCGTCGAGAATGAGCAGGCGGGGACGGGCCATGAGCGCGCGGCCGATGAGCACGCGCTGCCGTTCGCCCTGGCTGAGCACGAGCCACGGACGATCGGCAAGATGCGCCAGTTCGACATCGCGGAGGATGCGCAGTGCCGCGCCGCGATCCGCGGCCTTCACGCGGCCCCAGTAGTCGATCATCGCGTATTTTCCCGAGATCACGGTGGTCAACGCGGGTTCATGATCCGGCATCATCTGGCGGATCGTCGAGCTGACGAGCCCGATGTGAACGCGGAGCTCCCGCCAGTCGCTCTCCCCGAAGCGCTGCCCGAGCACCGCGATCTCCCCTTCGGTCGGCGTAAGATAGCCCGTCAAGGCACTCAGCAGCGAGGTCTTGCCCGAACCATTCGCCCCGAGGATCACCCAATGCTCGCCCCGTTGCACGGTCCACGAGACGCGATCGAGGATCGTGGTATCGCCACGACGGATCGTCAGGTCCCGGACGTCGAGGATGGGATGCTTCACTTTTGGTCGAGCAAGTCGGGTCGCACTTTCCGCGTCTTCTCCAGAGCCTTTTCCCGCCGCCACTTCGCGATCTCCGCGTGGTGTCCGCTGAGTAGCACGTCCGGCACGCGCCAGCCGCGGAATTCGACCGGGCGCGTGTATTGCGGAAACTCCAGCAAGCCGCTGCTGAAGCTGTCGTCCGGCGCGGAGTTTTCATCGCCGAGCACGCCTGGAATGAGCCGCACGATCGCGTCGATGAAAACCACCGCGGCGATCGCGCCATTGGTCAGCACGTAGTCACCGATCGAAACTTCGTCATCGACGAGATGATCGATCACCCGCTGATCGATCCCTTCGTAATGACCGCAGAGCACGATGAGATGCGGCGCGCTCGCATAGCTGGCCGCAGCGGTTTGATCGAACGGCTTGCCCGCCGGTGTCATCAGCACCACGCGGGAATCTTCCCGCCGCAACGCCTCCACCGCGGCGAAGATCGGCTCGCATTTCATCACCATCCCCTGGCTCCCGCCGTAGGGCATGTCGTCGGTCATCCGGTGTTTGTCCGTGGCCCAGTCGCGCAGATTGTGGCTGTGAATCTCGACGAACCCGCGGGTCTGCGCGCGTTTCATCATGCTCTCGCCGAGCGCGGCGATGGCGATTTGCGGGAAGAGGGAAAGGATGTCGATGCGCACGGGAAGAGAATGACCAATGGAAAATGACCAATGACCAGGGGATCACCAAGGCGGAATGCAACTCCGCCATTGGTCATTTTCCATTGGTCATTGCGGCCCCGCCGCGCATCTTCCCGCCCGATGCCGAAGCTCGACGCCAACCCCCGCAACAAGCAGGGCGCCCGCCGTGTCCGCACGCGGCGCCGCTGGCTGTGGACTGGCGTGCTGGCGGTGCTCACCGTCGCGCTAGCGGTCTGCCTCGTTTACGGATTCTGGGCGTCTTCCTTCGACCTGAATCAGGTGCGGGAAATGTCCGAGCGCTCCACGGTTTACGACATGGACGGCAAGGTCTATTCGCGGCTCCAGGGCGAGAACCGCGTCACCGTGAAGCTCGACGAAGTGGCGCCGGATTTTTTGAATGCCTTGCTCGCCCGCGAGGACTCACGCTTCTACAAACATCGCGGCGTGGACCCCATCGGCATCGTGCGCGCCGTGGTGCGCAACGTGGGGCGCGGCTCCGCCCGCGAAGGCGCGAGCACGCTCACCCAGCAGCTCGCGCGCAATTCCTTCCCGCTCGGCGGAAAGAACATCCATCGCAAGATCCTCGAAGCCTTCGTCTCGCTGCGCATGGAGCAGCACTTTTCCAAAAACGAAATCCTCGAGGCCTATGTGAACCGCATCTACTTCGGCTCCGGCGTCTATGGCATCGAGACAGCCAGCCTCGCCTACTTCGGCAAGCGCGCGAAAGACCTCAAGCTCGGCGAAGCGGCGATGATCGCCGGCATCATCCGCGCGCCCACCTACTTCTCGCCGCATCGGAATCCCAAAGGCGCCGCCAGCCAGCGCAACCAGGTGCTCGAACGCATGGCCAAACTCGGCTCAATCCAAACCGCGCAGGCCGACGCAGCCCGGAGCGCGCCGCTCACCCTCGCGAAAAAGAAAACCGTCTCGACCCAGGAAAACTACGCGATGGACGCGGTGCGCCGCGAACTCGACATGCTCCTCACCGATGAACAGCGGGGCGATGGCGGGCTGAAAATTTACACCACCATCGATCCCACGCTGCAACGTGCGGCCCAGGAGGCTCTCGACAAGGAACTGACCAAGGTCGAACAACGGCCCGGCTACAAACATCCGAAGCGGTCTGATTTCTCCGCGGAAGCAAGGGCGCAGGAACTTTCCACGCCGTATCTCCAGGGCGCGCTCGTGGTGATCGACAACCGCTCCGGGGGCCTCCGCGCGATCGTCGGCGGCCGTGATTTTCAAGAGAGCAAATACAACCGCGCGATCCAGCCGGAAGCCGCGCGCCAGGTCGGCTCCACCTTCAAGCCCTTCGTCTATGCCGCGGCCTTCCAGCGCGGGATGCTGCCCGGCGCGGCGATCGACGACGGCCCGATCGGCCACGGCGAAATCCGCACCGCGAGCAACTGGACGCCGGAGAACAGCGACGGCACTTACAAAGGCGTGATGCGCGCCGAGGACGGGCTGATCCTTTCGCGCAATACCATGAGCGTCCGCGTGGGCGAGCGCGCCGGACTCGACGCGATCGGCAGACTCGCCTCCGCTTGCGGCATCGACGGCATGCCGCGACAGCCCTCGGTCTATCTCGGCGCCTTCGAGCAGACCGTGGCGGATCTCACCTCCGGCTATGCGGTCTTCGCCAACAACGGCGTGCGGCGGCAGAATTTCATCATCGAGCGGATCGACGACACCGACGGCGAGACGATCTACCGCGCCGCGCACATCCAGACGCGAGCGATGGACGCCGGCACGGCCTGGCTGACCACGCAGGCGATGCAAAAGGTGTTTGAGCGCGGCACCGCCACGTCCGCCAGGTCGATGGGCTTTTCCAAACCCGCCGCGGGCAAGACCGGAACGACCAACGATTTTCGCGACGCGTGGTTCGTCGGCTTCACCACTTCGCTCACGTGCGGCGTGTGGGTCGGGTTGGACAAACCGGACACGATCGTGAGCAAAGGCTACGGTGCCGCGCTGGCCCTGCCGGTGTGGGCGAATGTGATGAACTCAGCATCCTCGCAGCGCTATCCCGCCCAGCCGCTGCACAGCGCGGAACCCACGCGGCGCGCGACCGTCTGCTCCGTGAGCAATGAATTCGCGACGAATGGCTGCGACCGCGCGGGAGCGGCCTACAGCATTGAGATCCCGGAGTCGCACCTGCCGCGCGAGCTCTGCACCACCCATCGCGGCAGCGCGCTCGCCGGCCCCGATCGCGGCGACCGCGGCGGCCAGCCACGCCGCTCCGTCCCCCAGAGCATTTTCCGCTCGTTCAAGAAATTCTTCGGCGGCGAATAGAACCTTCAGAGTTCTTTCCTGACAAAGAGGAGCTGACGCCGCGGGAGCCGCGGAAGTCGTATTACGATCAAATCAGGAATGCCGAGCGAATGTTGAAAGACCCGCAATGAACGTGATGACCTTCAATATCTGGTCGGACGCGCCGCGCAATGCCTCGTGGGTCAGGCGCCGGGATCGGATCGCTGATGTCCTGCGAAGGCACGAGCCGGACCTCGCTGGATTGCAGGAAGCGACCCGGCCGATGCTCCACGATCTGCACGAACGCCTGCCGGAATATCGCTGGATCGGCGAGGGTCGCGACGATGGCGGCGAGCGGGGCGAATTTACGCCCATCTTTTTCCGCGACGATCGCTTCGCATTGATCGAGCAGGGGCGCTTCTGGCTCGCCGCGGCGTGCGATCGTCCCGGCCGCGGGTGGGACGCGGTGTGCTGCCGCATCGTCAGTTGGGCGCGGCTCACCGAGCGGTCGAGCGGGCGCAGCGTGCTCCATCTCAACACCCATCTGGACCATCTCGGTCGCCAGGCCCGGGTCCAGAGCGCGATGCTGCTTCTTCAGAAAATCGACGAACTCGCCGGCGGGATGCCCGTGATCGTCACTGGAGATTTCAACTGCCGTGAAAGCTCCGCGCCGTATCGCTTGCTCACGGGCCAGTTATCTTTCAGCACACCGTCTGCAGCCACGCCCGGGCTGCGCGATACGCGCTACGACTCGGAGCAGGTGCCGGAAGGCCCCCGCAAGACCTATCGCGGCCTGCTCGGGTTGCTCGGCCTCGGCCGCATCGACTACATTTTCGTGAGGAACGGACTGCGGACGCGCCGCCACGTCGTACTCGACGAGGCGGCGGGCGCTTCCGACCATCGACCGGTGCTTGCCACGTTGGGCTTCACGGACGCGATCTCGTAGGCTTTCACGAAAGACCCGCGCAGGCGCGCAGTAAGTCTCGGGTAGGACGGGCGTCCCGCTCGCCGGTTCGGGCGGGGGTGAATTCCCAGCGCTACGGCCTTTCCTTTACGGCGATTCCCGCCACATCCACCGATCCCACTTCGCGAACGACGAACATCAGGAAAGCCGAGATATCCATCGTCGGCGTGAAGGCGAACTCGAACTTCTTCCACTCCGGCCCCGTAGTCACCTCCTGCTCGTGATAGAACTCGTACGGCTCAGCCATCTGCCTCACGCCGAGATTCACGCTGAGCCCGCCAGCACTGCGCACCCAGCCAGTCACGAGGTAGCGCGTTCCCTTTTTGTACTTCTGAATTCCGCCGTAGGTCGTGAGTTGAAGCTGCCCCTCATCCACCTTCTCGACTTTGATCCGCACCGCGCCCGCATCCTTATCCGGAGAATCGGCAAGCTTGGTGTAAGTCGCGCTGACCGCTGCCCACTCGGTATTGTCCTTCCACTCATTGGGCAGCCATCCCTTCGTGACATGGCTGCCCTGCGCCTTCGTCGTGAATTCCGCGCCTTCATTGCCAAACGCCGGGAGCAGGCTCTTCGGAACGTCTGCCATGGCCGCGAATTCCAACCCACAGAGCAGCGCGGCGGCAGTGAGGATCAAACGCAACTCGGAGCAAACTGATTGAACGAACTTCATAGGATTCATGGGCGCGAGGGTAGGAGCGGAGCAAGCCAGTGTCGATGGTTCGCTTTCGCGCCTAGGCTCCACCAACCAGAGCATTCGGCTGGCTCCACCGGATGCGGGCGAGTTGCAGTTCGCCGCTGTTGCCCGCCTTGGGGCACCACGACCCATCGGTGACCCACGATTCGGTCGGGCTGACATTGGCGATGCCGAAGTTGCCCATCATCGGAACGAGGTCCCCCGCGTTGACGCCGTCGCCGATGAGCGGCAGCACGATCCGCTCGGTGGCGCGGATGAGCCGTAGTGATTTCACATCCACCTGCGCGACCCAGAGCGGTGCCCGCCAGCGCATCACGTTCGTGTTCGTCGAGTCCTTGCGCGTGTAAACGAGGAAGAGCCCGCCGGAGTGCGTGAGCCAGTGCTGCTGCGTGGTGGACATGGTGAGCGGCTCGCCGTCGTCCCACGCCCAAGCCTGCTTTGGTTCGTAGTGCAGGCCGTCGTCGCTCACTGCCACGTAGCCGTGGCTATCCTCGGCGCGGATGGTGAGGTAGAAGCGGCCGCCAAACCGTGTGAGTGAGGGCTCGAGCAGGCCGCGGCCCTTCGGGTTCGTGAGCTCCGGTCCGGTTTCCTTTACCACGAGTTGCCGACCGTCAAACGCACAGCGCACGCCGCAGACCGCCCGCGGCTGGTCCTTCACCCCGAAGGTGAAGCTCATTAACACATCGCCATCCGGCAGCACCACGCGTTGGCCACAATTGTTCGAGTAGATGTGGCTGCCGCGCGGATCGTCCCAGACGAGCTTCTGCCGCGGACCCCACGCCCCGTCCTTCCACACCGCGTAGATCGGCCACCGGGCCGGTTGGTCGCGATCAAAGCGCGCGGTCTTGTAAAAGACATTGTGCCCCAGCGCGAGCACGCTGCCGCTCGGCGGATGAAACTCCGGCGTGACGTCACAAACTCCCTCGTGACCACCGGCTTCCACCGGCACCCAGCCGAGCGGCGGCGCGGGCTGGAATGGCATCCACGTCTTTCCCAAATCATCCGACGTCGTCCAATGCACCGGCCCGAAAAAATCGGACCCCTTGATCTCCTGGAGCGTCATGAACGCCTTCTTCCCGGCCAGACACGCCCGCGGGTGAAACCACGTGCCGCCCTTCACCGGCGGTGCTGGCAGGATGACTTTTTCGATGGACTCGATCAGCGCACGATCGGCGGCAATGGCGCGCGCGGAGCCGTGGACTAGCGCGAGACTCGCGGCTTGGATGAAATGACGACGGGTGATGTTCATGGGGAGGATGAGCTGACAGAGAAGTAACCCGCGCGGGCGCCAATCTCCAGCACGCGCAATCCGGCGTCGGGTCCCAGTCGCGTCGCCGTCGCGCTGCCCTTCCTTCTTCCCATTGGCATACCGTGGGGCATCTTTCTCCGGTGATTCCTCCCCGCTTCGCCCGCCGCTCGTTTCTGAAAACCACCTCGGCCCTGGCTGCCGGTTCGCTCTTCGCGCCGCTCATTCGGGCACAGTCGGGCGACGCCCAGGGCAAACTCATCGCCTACGTCGGCACCTACACTTCGCCCCTGCAAAACATGCGGCCCACGCAGGTGGACCTGCCGCCGGGAAATGGGCGCGGCATTCACCTCTTCGAAGTCGATCGCACCACCGGTGCGCTCACGGCGATCGGCGTGCATGAGATGGGCACGAGCCCCAGCGCCCTCGCCTTCAATGCCGCGAAGACGCACCTCTATTCCGCCAACGAAACCGAGCGGCTCGGCGCCGACGAGGCGGGGTCGGTCAGCGCCTTCGCCATCGCGAAGGACGGCGCGCTGAAGCTGCTCAACACCGTCAGCTCTGGCGGCAAAGGGCCCGCGCACCTCAGCGTGCATCCATCGGGAAAGTTCGTGCTCGTGGCGAATTACTTCGGCGGCTCCGTGGCTGTGCTGCCCATCCGGGCCGACGGCACCCTCGGCGCCGCCACCGACGTGCAAAAGCCCACCGGCAAGATCGGCCCGAAGAAAGCCGCCAGCGCGCCGCCCGGCAGCTTCGCGATCAGCGGCCACGACCAAACCCACGCGCACATGATCGATGCCGACCCCGCAGGGCGCTACGTCCTGCACGTCGATCTCGGTTTGGATCAGATCTTCGTCTGGAAGTTCGATGACCAAAAAGGCGTGCTGACCCCGAACGATCCCGCCGCCGTCTCGCTCCCGCCCGGCGACGGCCCGCGACACTTCGCCTTCCACCCGAACGCGCGCTGGCTCTACTCCATCCAGGAGGAAGGCTCCACCGTCGTGCTCTTCGATTACGATGCAGACAAGGGCCGCCTCACCGCGCGCCAGACCATCTCCAGCCTGCCGCCCGGTTTTGCCGGCAGTAACTTCTGTTCCGAGATCCTCGTCTCCGCCGACGGCCGCTTCGTTTATGCCGGCAACCGCCTGCACGACAGCATCGCCATCTTTGCCATCGGCGCCGACGGCACACTCACCTATCTCGGCGAACAATGGACCCACGGCGACTACCCGCGCAGCTTCGCCTTCGAACCCACCGGCCAGTTCCTCTACTGCTGCAACCAGCGCGCCGACCACATCACCGTCTTCCGCGTGGATAAAACAACTGGCGGCCTGAAATTCACCGGTCACTACACGCCGGTCGGCAATCCCTCGATCATCGTATTCCGCGAACTGCCCGTCCTCCGGTAGGAGATCAGCGAGAGGTCCAGCCGGAATCTCGAGCCTTGGCGAAATTCCAAATCCTCCGGCGCGCCGACGACTAGCCAAAGCGTCTCGGCGGCCGTGTCGTTTAAGATCTGCCGCAACGGCTCCGGCGCCACGATCACACCGCCGTGCTTCGGCACTGTCGCCCGGTGTTGATGAGATCGTCACCTTGAATGGAATCCGATAGCTCGCGAGACGCGGCCTGTGGAAAATCTAGACCCTTAGCGAGCCACGGAACGCCCGGGCGCCATAGTAAGACTGCGCGCCGTTGTGATATACAAAGACATGGCCAAAGCGGCGGTCACAGAAAAGCGCGCCGCCGAGTTTTCGGATATCCGCAGGCGTCTTCACCCAACTCGACGTCTTCGTGTCGAACTCTCCCAGCTTCTGGAGTTCCCGATACTGTTCTTCCGTCAAAAGCTCAACGCCCATGGCCGCCGCCATATCCATGGCATTGTTCGCCGGCTTATGTTCCTTGCGCGATTCGAGCCCTTCCCGGTCGTAACAAATACTGGTGCGGCCCTTGGGACTTTCCGCTGAACAATCATAAAAAACGGTTTCGCCCGTCGTCTGGTCATGACCAATAACATCCGGTTCACCGCCACTTCTTTCCATTTCATTGAGCGACCACAGTTTCTCAGGATTGGCCTCCAGCTTTGCTTGGACTTTAGCCCATTCCAGACCTCGATGGCGGTTCATGTTTTTCTCAAAGCGGGCCTTCAATGCTCTAAGTAGTTCTTCACGTTGTTTTGGGGATAACTCCCTCTGGTTGCTCTTGATGTTGCTCATAGTCTGGATGGTTGCCAGTGCAGGTCGTTCGGCCCGATGAGGTGATAAGCGGTCACTGGTTTCATGCCGCGAGCGTGACCTCAATCGCGGCGGAGTTCCACCCGCAAAAGCCGTCGCCCGAGTGCATACCTCGAACTTAGCGAGTTCTTGCCGGGCGCGGCTGCATCCGCTGGAGCGAAAGGTGCCGCTCGCGCAACCGATCGAGGACCTCCAGCTTTTCCAGCCACGGCAGGGCACGCAGGCGGCGGCGTTCCGCTTCCTTGGATTGGATGATGTGCTGAAGATCGGGACTCACGGCTGGAGGAAACCGTTCACGAACTTCGCCCACGCCTCAAGCAGCGAGTGGCGGGCGAGGATGAGCGGCCCGCCTCCGCTCGTTGCCCAGCGCTCATTTCCCGAGCGCCGGCAGCACCGCGTGCAGCCACTTCAGCGCTTCGTCGGGCCAGGCTTTCGCGTCGCGTTCGCAATGCAGGCCGTAGCCGTGGCCGCCGGTGGGGTAGAAGGCAAATTCGTGCGGCACCTTCGCCGCGGTGAGCGCGGCGTCGTAGATCTTGCTGCCGACCACGTGGGTCTTGTCGTCCTCGTTGTGGACGATGAGCGTGGGCGGGATCGCGGCGGTGAGATTCAGGTCCGGTGAGACGCCGCCCGCCTTGTCGTCGAGGTAGGCCGGGTAAACGAGCACGGCAAAATCCGGCCGGCAGCTCTTTTCGTCGATCGCATCGATGGCCGTGTAGCTCCGCTCGCCGAAGCTCGTGCTCGTCCGCGCCGCGAGATGGCCGCCGGCGGAGAAGCCGATGATGCCGAGTCGCTGCGGATCGATGTTCCATTCCGCCGCGCGTTCCCGGGCGAGACTCAAGGCGCGCTGGGCATCCTGCAATGCCCCGGCGCGGTTGTTGGGCGTGCGATACTTCAGCACCAGCGCGCTGATCCCGGCGGAGTTCAGCCACGCCGCGATCTCGGTGCCCTCCTTGTCGATGACCGTGTAGCTGTACCCGCCGCCGGGACAGACGATCATCGCCGGCGCCGCCGCCGCGCCGGCTTTCTGCGGCGCCGGAAACAGCGTCAACGTGGGGCGGCTGACATTGGTGATGCGGTGAAAGCCGTCCTTTCGCGGCACCTCCGCCTCGGGTTCCTTCGCCCCGTTGCCCGGCATCTTCCCCTCCGGCCACACCTCTACCGTCGCCGCCGTCGGCGGAGTCGCCGTCTGCGCGAAGGTGGTTCCGACAAGGACGAAGAGGGCGAGGAAACGGGAGAGCATGGGGAATAGGAGGATGTGGGTTGGCGGCAGTGGGCGCGCAGGAGAGTTAAGCGGAAACGCAGCAGGTTTGTGCAGCGGATTCTCGGTTCCAGTCGGCGGAAAAGAATCCCAACGGGATTCAATCATCCAGCCCAGGGTTGCCGCGCAGCGGCTACCCTGGGTCTCCGGCCCGCCAACACACATCAACCCTGAAAGGGTTGAATCCATCCGCCGAAACCCGCACGCTCTCACCATGGCGCAGTCGCTCGCAAAGATCCTTTTGCACCTGGTCTTCTCGACCAAGGAACGGCGGCCATTTCTGAAAGACCAAGCGCTGCGCGAGGAACTCCATCGTTACCTCGGCGGCATCCTCACGAATCTCGAATGCCAGCCCCTCATCGTCGGCGGGGTCGAGGATCATGTGCATCTGCTCTTCGCGCATTCCCGCACGGCCACGGTGGCGGAGGTGGTGAAGGAATTGAAACGCGGTTCGACCGTGTGGTTGAAGACCAAATCGCCGGCGTTGTCGGAGTTCGCGTGGCAGGGTGGTTATGGCGTTTTCTCCATCGGCCAATCGCAGGTCGAGGATGTGCGCGCCTACATCGCCGGGCAGGAGGAGCATCATCGGAAGATTTCGTTTCAGGAGGAATTCCGCCGGTTGTTGCAGCGTTACGAGATCGCGTTCGATGAGCGGTATGTTTGGGATTGATGCCGACCCGGCGGTGGCGCGGGTTTCCGGACGTTCGTTGGCCGATGGATTCAACCCTTTCAGGGTTGGGCCGCGCGAGCGCGAACGCCAACGGCGTTCAACCGTCCAGCCCAGGGTTGGCGCGAAGCGCCTACCCTGGGTGATGCGCGAAAAATGGCATCAACCCCAACGGGGTTGAATCGAACGCGCGACATCGCGGCGACGACCGCGGATTCGCGTTGTTGATCGCACGATCGATTCAACCCTTTCAGGGTTGTTGCGCGTTGTGGGGCGATTCCCAGGGTAGCCCGCAGCGGGCAACCCTGGGCTGG
>JANOAZ010000098.1:0-41293 GCA_031411395.1 Chthoniobacteraceae bacterium | reverse complement strand
GCCATGTTTGGATTCTCAGACGCGACGGAGCGCGTCCCTCCAGGGTGGCCCCCATGATCTGGAGCCTTCTTTCGGCCAAAGAAAAACCCCGGCTTCTTGCGAAGCCGGGGTTTTTTGAGAACTGCGGTTTGCCTGATTACGGCTGCTTCGGCGCGTCCGGTGCGGGAGCGGCTGGAGTAGCGGGGGCAGGTGCGGCGGGGTCTTTGGCGGCGTCGCGGACTGCGGCGGCGTCCTTATCCAGTGCCTTCGCGGCGTCGGCGGCATTCTTCTTGATCGCGTCCGCTTGGGCGTCAGCGTCCTTTTTGATGTCCTTGGCTTGCTCGCTCGCGCCATCCTTGACAGCGGCAGCCTTGTCCTTGCCGGCTTCCTTCACCTCGTCAGCTTTCTGCTCGAGGCTGTCTGCTTTCTTTTCGGCCGCTTCTTCAGCGGGCTTTTTTTCGCAAGCCACGAGACCGAGTGAGGCGGCTGCGACGATGGCGAAGAGGGGTTTGATTTTCATAGGGTTTTCCAAGTTAGGGGTTTGTGTAGTGACTCCGATGAGCCATCGGAATTGGCGGGAGGCTGGTCGCCTCCCGTCGGCAAGTCAACCGCGGAAGCTCAGTTCCATTTGGCGCCGACTTACTTTGCGAGCAGGCGCTCGAGCAGGGAATTGAGGCGAGTGAGCATCGCGCGCGGGTCTTCGAGGAGTCCGGCGGAGACGAGCGCATTGTCGAAGATCTGTGCGGAGACTTCCCCGGCGAGCGCGGCGTCGCTCTGCCGGATCGCGTGGAGGCGGACCATCATCGCGTGGTCGGGATTGATCTCGAGGTCGGGCTTGGAATCGAGTCCCGGCGCGCTGCCCTCCCGGTTCATCATCTTGATCATGCGTTTCATGCTGGCGGTCATCGTCGGATCCGAATCCACGGCCACGGCCGGGCTGCCCACGAGTCGCTTGGAGACGCGCACTTCGCCGACGCGGTCGCCGAGTTGCTCCTTGATGAAGGTGGCGAGTTGCCCTGCGTCTTCGTCGCTCAAGGCGTGTGTTTTATCGTCGAGCTTGAGGTCGGCCTTCTCGGCGGCGATGACGCGTTTCTTGTCGAACTCGCGCAGGTGTTCCATGACGAATTCATCGCGGGCGTCGGTGAGGAAAAGCACTTCGAGCCCCTTTTCCCGGAAGACCTCGTAATAAGGGCTCGCCTCCGCGGATTCGCGGCTGGGCGAGAGCAAATAATAGATCTCCTTTTGCTCCTCCTTCATCCGCGTGACGTAGTCGGTGAACGAGGTGGTCTTGCCCGCCTCGGTGTGCGAGGACTCGAAGCGCAGCAGCTTCGCGATCGCTTCCTTGTGCGACCAGTCGGTGGCGATGCCTTCCTTCAGGCAATGCCCATGCTGGCCGAAGAACTTGTCGAATTTCTCCGGGTCGGCCTTCGCTTCTTCGTCGAGCCACTTGAGCACGCGTTTGGTCAGCACCTCGTTCAGCTTTCGCAGCAGCGCGCTGTCCTGCATCGTCTCGCGGGAGATGTTCAGCGGCAGATCTTCGCTATCCACCACGCCGCGCAGAAAGCGCAGCCACTCGGGAAAAAGCGCCTTCGCCTTGGGCTGGATGAGGACCTTCTTGCAGTAAAGATTCACCTCGCTGTCGCCGCGGGCGAGCGTGAGATGCTCGAAGCTTTTCCCCGGCACGAAGAGCAGCGCCTGAATGCTGAGCGGCGCATCTGCGGTGAAATGCAGCCGATAAGTCGCCGGCTCGGTGTCATGGCCGACGAACTTGTAGAAGTCCTCGTACTCCGCATCGGTGATCTCCTTTTTGCTCCGCGTCCAAAGCGCCTGGACGGTATTCACCGCGGCGCCATTCAGCTCGATGGGGAATGGGACGAAGTTCGAGTAATGCTTGATGATCCGCTCGATGTTCGAGGCCTGCGCGAACTCGGTGTCGCGCAGTTGCACCACCACTTTGGTCCCGCGCGGGAGATCGCTGGCGGGCTCGATTTCGTAGCCGGTCTGTCCGTCGCTCGTCCACATCCAGCCCTGCTCGCCGGGCTGATGGGAGCGGGTGAATACGGTCACTTTTTCCCCAGCCATAAAGGCCGAATAAAAGCCGACGCCAAACTGCCCGATGAGGTTCGCGTTATCCTTGCTGGCCTTGAGTTGCTCCAGAAAAGCCTTCGAGCCGGAGTGCGCGATGGTGCCGAGATTGTCGATCAGCTCGCCGTGCGTCATGCCGAGGCCGGTGTCGGTGAAAGTAATCGTCTTTGCCTGATCGTCCGTCGCCACGGTGATCTTCAGCGGAGCGTCCGGCTCGAAGATTTCGGTCCCGGAAGTTTGGAGGAATTTGAGTTTCTCCGAGGCGTCGGCGGCGTTCGAGATGAGCTCGCGGACAAAGATTTCTTTGTCGGTGTAAAGCGAGTGCGTGACGATATCGAGCAACTGGCCGATCTCGGCCTGGAATGCGTGCTTTTCGGTCGTGTTGGACATGGGGCGTGGAATCTACAGGCGCAGCTTGCGTTCGGGCAAGAGGCTGGCACCCTCGCGCCCGAAAAATCTCCTGCATCCGCGCGTCTGGCTGCCACCGGGGTGCGTAATGCGGGGTGAGAGACCTGCGATGCTTTCCAAATCAAGCCCATGATCGATGAACACTTGCAAGAGGAAGGGGCGCTCTACGCTTCGGGGGCAATGTCGAAACGCGAGCGCGAAGAGTTTGAGCTCCTGCTCCATTTCAATCCTGAACTGCAAGTCTTCGTGGACGATTTGCATGAAGCGGTGGCGACCACCCTTCTAGCCACCCCCGCGCCGGATTCCAGGCCAGGCCACGGACTGAAAGCGCGCGTCTTCGCCCAGGTCGAAGGCCGGGGCCAGCAGACCCGGCACGAGGCCATCGTGATGGCCGGGCCGGACGGGCTCGTGGAGTGGGTAAACCCGGAGTTCACCGCGATGTGCGGCTACCCGCTGGCGGAATTGCGCGGGAAAAAACTCGGGCCGGTGCTGCAAGGCGAGCTCACCGACAAGGCCGCGGCGCAGCGCATGCGCGAGGCCGTACACGCCGCCCTGCCCTGCATGGAGACGCTGGTGAATTACCGCAAGGACGGATCGCCCTACCGGGTGGCCATCGAGATCACGCCGATCTTCAAGCGCGACGGCGCGCTCCGCTGCTACGTGGCGCGGGAACGGGAAGTGACCGAGGCGGCGTAGCCGATCGTCGCCCGCGTCCGCGGTTCGCTTTCGCGCGGGGAGCGCGTAGTGTCGCGGCACTTTGAAACGCCCGCCCCGCGATCGCTTCGCCGACGATTTTTTTCGCTGCCTCGAGGTCGAGCGCAACTGTTCGCCCCGCACCGTCATCAACTACCGGCACGCGCTCGCCGAATTCCGCAAGACCGTCGCCGAGCCCGCGTGGAAGGAACTCACGGCTGACCACTTCCGGCGCTATCTCTTCGAGTGTGGCAAACGGCAGATGGCGCGTCCGACCATCCGGCTGCACTTCGCGGCGTTGCGCACGTTCTTCAAATTCCTCACCGAGCGGCACGGGCTGAAGGTGAATCCGCTCAAGGAAGTGCTCCTGCCCAAACTCGAAAAGAAGCTCCCCGTGGTGCTCACGGCGAAGCAGATCGACGAGCTGCTGAGCGCGCCCTTTCGCGTCGAAAAACAGCCCCAGGCGCCCGTGTGGATGCCGGCGCGCGATGCGGCGATCCTCGAGCTTTTTTATTCCAGCGGACTGCGGCTCGCGGAACTCGTCGCGCTCGATGTCGCCCACGTCGATATGTATTCGGAAAGCGTGCGGGTGCTCGGCAAGGGCCGCAAGGAGCGCGTGGTGCCGGTGGGCAAGCCGGCGCTCGATGCGGTGCAGCGCTATCGAGTGGAAGCCGGCGTCCACAGCGGACCTCTCTTCCTCAGCAAGATCCGCAAACGCATCGCCCCGCTCAATGTCGGCCTCGTGCTGCGCCGCTACCTCGCGCACACCAGCATCCCCATGCAAATCAGTCCGCATAAGCTGCGGCACAGCTTCGCGACCCATCTGCTCGATGCTGGCGCGGATCTCCGCAGCGTCCAGGCGCTGCTCGGCCACGCGAGTCTTTCCACCACCCAGATCTACACCCACGTGACCGTCGAGCGGTTGAAAAAAGCCTACGACGACGCGCATCCGCGTGCCTGATTTTGGGTGTTGTTTTTTAAGCAAGCGACGCGGCGGTGGCGAGAATCGCTCATTCGCACGGTGGTTGAGAAATGCGAGGGAGGCTCCGCTACCAGTGTAAATGGCATGAAACAAACGTGTGGCATCGCGTTTGCTAAACGGACGCCGAGCAACTTCGTTCCGTCATTTCCGCCCGAAAACCGCCAGCCGCAGCGGCTGTCGTCGATCGGTGAAAATGGGGGCCGCCGAGGTCAGCAACCACAAACCTAAAACACCACCATTCGACGAATGAAATTAACCCAATTCCTCTCCTCGCTCACCGCAGCAATCCTGCTGTCGGCCGCGACCGTGGGAGTCGCCTCCGCCCAGGATGCCGCCGCCCCGGCGCCCGCTGCCGCAGCCGCACCAGCTGCCGAAGCGCAAGTGCCACCACCCGCCGAAATACCGAAGCCGCCGCAACCCGCTCCCGTCGTCGAAAAAGCACCGGAAGCCCCCGCACCCGCACCGGTGGCGGAGGCCGCCGCCGCGGCTCCAGCGGCTGATGCCCCGCTGGCCGACGCCACCGTCGAGCAGCGCGTGGCCGACCTGGAACAGTATTTCCAAAACCTCGGCGTCGGCGCTGCGGGTGATGTGAAATGGACCTCCAAAATCGCCAACGTCGCCGGCCCCGGCCACAACGGCTGGATGATGACGAGCGCGGCCCTCGTGCTCTTCATGACCCTGCCCGGCCTCGCGCTCTTCTACGGCGGCCTCGTCCGCAAGAAGAACGTGCTCAGCGTCTGCGCCCAATGTCTCGGCTGCGCCGGCCTGGTCACGATCCTCTGGTGGGCGTTCGGCTACAGCCTCGTCTTCGGCAAGAATTTCAACAGCCCCTACCTCGGCGGCAGTGAGTTCTTCTTCCTCAAGGACGTCACCTCCGCTCCGAACACCGACTACGCCTACTGGGTCTCCCAGAACGTCTTCTCCATGTATCAACTCATGTTCGCGATCATCACTCCGGCGCTCATCATCGGCGCGATCGCGGAGCGCATGAAGTACATCGCGATCATGCTCTTCATCGCGATCTGGATGTTCGTCGTTTATTTCCCGATGGCCCACATGGTCTGGGGCGTCACCGGCTTGATGAACGGCGTCTGGAATGCCGGCGCCTCGATCAAGGCGATCGACTTCGCCGGCGGCACCGTCGTCCACATGACCTCGGGCTGGTCCGCGCTCATCCTCTGCCTCATGCTCGGCAAGCGCCGCGGCTTCGGCAAAGAGAACATGGCCCCGCACTCGATGGTGCTATGTATGGTCGGCACCGGCATGCTCTGGGTCGGCTGGTACGGCTTTAATGCCGGTTCCGCCGTGGCCGCCGATGGCGTCGCCTCCAATGCCTTCATGACCACCACGCTCGCCGCCGCCACCGCCGGCTTCGTCTGGGCGCTCGCCGAGTGGATTCAGAAAGGCCATCCGTCGATCCTCGGCTTCTGCTCGGGCATCGTCGCTGGCCTCGTCGTCATCACTCCCGCTTGCGGCTTCGTGAATGCGACCGGCGCCATGATCATCGGCGTCCTTGCCGGCATCATCCCTTATATCTTCGTCGTCTTCGTCAAGGGCATGATCGGCTACGACGACGCGCTCGATACCTTCGGGGTGCATGCCATCGGCGGCACGCTCGGCGCGATCATGACAGGCCTGCTCGCCACGGCGGATGTGAATTCCAACCTCTTGACCAACCTCAAGGACATCGTCGGCAAGACGCTGATCGTCGAGCAGCTCAAGGCGGTCGCGCTCACCCTCGCCCTTGCGATCGTCGCCACCGTCGTCATTGGCTTCGTGGTCAAAGTGATCGTCGGTCTGCGTCCCACTCCCGAAGTGGAAACGGGCGGCCTCGATCTCAACGAACACGGCGAAGAAGGCTACCTGCTCTAACCGGAAATCCGAAACTCGAAGCTCGAAACTAGTTACCCATGAAAAAAATCGAAGCGATCATCAAACCCTTCAAGTTGGAGGAAGTAAAAGAAGCCCTCGCCGACATCGGCGTGGAAGGCATGACCGTCAGTGAAGTCAAAGGATTCGGCCGCCAGAAAGGCCACACCGAGATCTACCGTGGCAGTGAATACACGGTGGACTTCCTGCCCAAGATCAAGATCGAGGTCGTGCTCGGCGACGGCCTGGTGGAAGCCGCCGCTGCCGCGATCATCAAGGCCGCCAAGACCGGCAAGATCGGCGACGGCAAGGTCTTCATCTCGCCCGTCGAGGAGGCCATCCGCATCCGCACCGACGAGACCGGCGAGAAGGCTGTCTAGCCTCCGGCTCGCAACGTAAAGTTAAACCGTCCGGGCGACGGGGCTGTCACAGGCTCCGTCGCCCGGCGTGTTTTTGAATCCGTAGCAGAGCCGTAGGCGCGCGCCTCTGGCCGCGCAACACGTCGCCCCTGGCAGGCCATCCCGTTCATCCTGGCGCTCCGATGATCTGTGCCCGCCAAGCGGACCGAAGTGTTGCGAGGCGAGACGCACTCGCCTACTTCAGTGCCGCCCAGACGCGATGCACGTCGTCGTTGTCCTCGAGAGTTTGGAGGAATTCGCCGACCTCCTTCCGCTGCTCCTCGCTGAGCGTCGGGAATTGCTTGGCCACGTAGCCCAGTTCGCTCGTCACCACCGTCCAGCCATTCCCCGAGAGCCACTTGGAAACCGCCGCCGTCGCCGTCCGATCCGTGATGAACCGCGCGCCCGTCACGCCTTCCGGAATGTCATCGTTCTCCGCATGCGTCTGCGGCTCCACTTCGTTCGCGCCCGCCTCGATCGCGGCGCCTTCGAGATCGATGCCCGCATCCGGATGGTGCGCCTCGACCAGCCCCACGTGATCGAACAAAAACTTGTTGCTCCCCGGCGTCCCGAGCTGGCCCCGTTTGAAAATCACCCGGATGTCCGGCGCCGTGCGGTTGTTGTTATCCGTGAGCACCTCGACGATCACCGGCACCTTGTGCGGCGCGTAGCCCTCGAAGACGACGTGCTCCATGACCAGCTTGTCCGCCCCGATGCCCGCGCCTTTCTTGATCGCACGCTCGATCACGTCGCGGCTGGTGCTCTGCCGGCGCGCTTTCTCCACCGCGGCAAAGAGGCGTGGATTCCCGTCCGGCTCAGGACCGCCAAGCTTCGCGGCGACCATGATTTCTTTGACGAGTTTGCCCACCGCCTGGCCTTTTTTCAGGCCGGCGACTTCACGTTTTGCTTGGAGCCATTGGCGTCCCATAAGGAGCGCGGATGTAACGCTGCCGCGCGCCGGCTGCAAGCGCAGGTTTCCGGGGATTTGGCGAATGGTGGAGCGAGCTCCCAACACTCACAAATCACCGATCACCCTCGCCTTACCGGTTGTCGTTCCGGAGCGTGATGTCGTTTTCGAACAACCCCCTGCGTGGCGGCTTGGTCGTGATGTCGTTGTCGCTCGCCGCGGTGTTGCCGGGCCGCTTGGTGATGTCGTTGCTGCGGGGCGCGTAAAGTCCGTGGCGCTGCCCCGGCGTGAGCAGCCAGACCGCGTCTCCCGACGCCGCGATCCGAGGCGGGTCAGGGATGTACAACCGCCCCACGTACCAGCGACCGGCGCGTTGGGCGTAGGAAATGGACACGTGCATTCCCGTCCAGACTTCCTCCAGCTTCGCAGCCTTGCCGCTCGCCCGCGAGATCGGCGCCTTTTGCATGTTCACGAAGTTGATCATGCGATTGGATTGATCGGATCGCACGGTCACGAGGCCCTTTTCCGGATCGACTCCGACCACGGTGCCCGTGGTCACGACCTGCGCCTCCGCCGGGCTGGCATCGAGGAAAAATGCCGCTGCGATCACCACAGCGATCGGGCAAACGAATGAGCGTTTCATAGGCGACTCCGTGTTCTTTCAGTAAATCTTCCTCCGAATCGGCTCAGACGCGAACTAAAATCCGACCCCGATCGCGCGGGGCGTTTCCGCCTTGCGGGAATGGACCTGCGGGCGACTATCCGCCCGACATGAGCGACGAATTTCACGATGAGGACGAACGCGACGAGCCTGCGGGTGAAGAACTCGTGGACCTCGCGCGTCTGGTGCTCTTCGAGCCGGCGGATTATTTTACGCGGGCGCAGATGAGCGATCTTTTCGCGCGCCCCGCGCCGCTCGAGGTCGATATCGGCAGCGGCGAGGGCACTTACATTCTCACCCTGGCGCAGCGGCATCCGGAACGGAATTTCCTCGGCATCGAGCGGCTGCTCGGCCGGGTGCGCAAGACGTGCCGAAAGGCGGCGCGCGCCGGGCTGACCAATCTGCGGATGCTCCGCCTCGAGATCGCCTACGCGCTCCGCTACCTGCTGCCGCCGGAGTCTGTGACCGTGGCGCACGTGCTCTTTCCCGATCCCTGGCCCAAGCGGTACCACCAGTCGCGGCGCCTGATTCAGGATGGCTTCATGGAAGCGCTCCACGGGATTCTCGTTCCCGGCGGCGAACTGCGGATCAAGACGGACGACGAGCCTTATTTCCTCTGGATGGAGAAAGTGCTGGCGCGGGCGAAGGGCTACGAGCGGCTCGACTGGCCGGACGATCTCGAAACGCCGGCGACGGATTTTGAAGCGCGGTTCGTCGCGCAGGGGCTGCCGATCTACCGCGCGCGGTTGCGGAAGATCTGATCGCCCAGGAAGGCGCGGATTTCATGATCGCCCCCGGCGCGCAGTTCCACGCGGACGGCGCCGGTCCGGTCCTGGCGGAAGACGGTGATGCCGCGCGCGACCGCGAGTGTCCCCCCTCAGCGCGAAGGCCACGACTTGAACCACGGCGGCGTGCCGTGTCGCATCGCGGCTTCCATCACCGCAGCGCGTGAGGGCGCGAAGGTCAGGCTCTTCGAGCCGTCTCCCAGATTACGATCCCGAGGACGACTCTCTCTTCGGCGTTGATGGATTGGATTTCTTCTTCTTGCCGTTGTTCTTGCTCGCGGCCGCTTTCGGCGGAGCGTCGTTCGCGGTAATGCGGTCCAGAGTCGTGGGGTCAAACCCGATTGTGATGCTGACCCGCATTCCTTCTTTCAGGTCGAAGAGGGAAGCCTTCTGCCCTTTCAGCTCGATGATCGTATTCTTGGTAACCTTGTATTCCTTGGTGGCTTTGTCTGCCTTCACCGTGATGCTATCGAGCTCGACACTGGCGATCACCGTGTGATGCGCCTCCGCCGGTTTGCCACCTCCCTTGCCCTTCTTTTTGCCGCTTTTTTTGCCACTGGAGCGACGGGCCGGCGGATTGGGTTTCTTGGCCGGTGCGTTCTTTGCCAGGGCCTTTGTTGCCGGGACCTTTTTCGCCGGCGCGATCTTCGTCGGCGGGTTCTTGGCGAAGCCTTCGGGCGAGGCGGAAAGACTGACCGCGATCGCGGCGATGAGCGCGGTGAGTTGGGGGAGGTTCATCTCGAATGCCTTACTGACTTCCTCCTCGCGAAAGCAATGCGAAAGGCCCTTGGATCGCTCGCCCGGCTCCGCGTGAATCGTCCGGCGCTGGTGCCGCAGGCCCTCGCGAATCCGCCGTCGCTTCGCTACGCGAGCCTGCCGATCGCGACTGCGTCCGGGGCTGCGCGCGCACCGTCAGCGAGTTCATCTCCTTGCGGGCGGTTCGTCTGTTCGTCGCGCAGGGGCTGCCGATCTACCGCGCGCGGTTGCGGAAGATCTGATCGCCGAGGAAGGCGCGGATTTCATGATCGCCCCCGGCGCGCAGTTCCACGCGGACGGCGCCGGTCCGGTCCTGGCGGAAGACGGTGATGCCGCGCGCTGCCGCGTTTTTTTCCCACTCGTCGAGTGTCGCCGCGCCTTCGCCGGGACCGCGCTGGGCGCAGATCACGGCCTGCGGCTGGACGCGGGCGAGAAACTCCATGGTGCCGGAAAAATCGAAGGCATGCTGGCCTTTCACGAGCACGTCGCTGCGCAGGTCGGAGTCGTTTTCGAGCAGCCATCGCTCGGTGTTGAATCCGCCATCCGACATGAAGAGCACGCGGGTGCCGGCACTCTCGTACTGGAGCACGAACGCTTTGTCGTCGGCGACGGTTCGTTTCAAGCCGGGCGGTGGAAAGAGCACGCGGAGCGTGCCGAGCGGACCGAGATGGATGAGATCGCCGCGGACACAGATCGACTTGCCGAGCCGGCGCTGGGCGAGTTCGCGGTGCATGGCCGCGCGTGTCGGCGATCGGTCCAGCAGTGGCGACTCGATGAACGACCGCGGCCGGAAATCGTCGAGCACCATGAGCGCGCCGCCGACATGACGGGTATCGCCATGAGTGAGCACGAAGCCGTCGAGGCGATTCACTCCGCGGCTGCGCTGGTACGGCAGCACGGTGCGGGTGTATTCGAAGGTACTGCCGCAATCGAGCAGCCAGTCGCTTCCACCTGCGCGGAGATGGATGGCTCCTCCGTCGCGGAGATCGAGCACGGTGAATTCGCTCACGGGCGCGGGCTCGAAGCGCGGGACTTCCACATAAACGTGTCCGCCAGGCAGCAGGGCGAAGGCTTTGATCACCGCGAGCAGAGCTTTGGCGGTGAGCCAGTTCGCGTTGTTGAGGAAAGCGGCGCCGGCCTTCCACACCGGCACGATGAGCAGCGTCGCCACCCCGAGCGCGAGCACGAGGAAGGCGATCGGAACGGCGACCAGATTCGCGATGATCGCGGCGGGCGAGAACAGGTGAAAGTAACCCGCGGTGAAAGCCAGCGAGCCGACCCACGCGGCGAGCGTGACGCCGAGGGTCCCCGCGACAAACTGCCAGGCCGAGGCGCGCATCGTCTGCGCACGGCTCCACAGCGCCCGCGGCAGGAAGCGATCGGGATAACCCAGCGGAGCGAACCAGCGCTCGATCCGGCGGGCGAGCAGCACGATGGTGAGCACGAGGACGAACGAGAACTGAAAGCCGAGGAGGAAGAGTTGATTCGTATCCCAGGCGAGGATGAGCACGGCGGCCGCGCAGATGCTGTTGGAGGCGACCGCACGGCGATCGAAGACCGGCGCGAAAAGGATGAGGCTGCCCATGATCGTGGCCCGCACGCAGCTCGCGGGGAGGCCGGTCACGAGCGCGTAGAAGCAGAGCACCGCGATCGTCACCGCGACCGCGGCGGCACCGCTGACGCGCAGCGACTTGAGCAGCACGAGCACGATGCCCGCGAGCATCGCCACATTCAGCCCGCTCACTGCGAAGAGGTGCAGCGTCCCGGTGCGTTGGAAAAGTTCGCGCGCATCGTCCGGCGTATCGCCGCGCAGGCCGAGCACCATGCTCGCGATGAGAGCGGTCACTTCCGGCTCCGCCGCGAGATCGAGCTCGAGCTGCCGCTGAATCCACCGCCGCGCCGCAAACGCAAAAGCCTGCACCCGCGAGCCGTGGCCGCGGCCCTCGATCCTGCCATCCTCTCCGAAGCGGACGGTGATCTCGGAGTAGATTCCCTTCCGCGCGAGATGGCGGGAAAAATCAAACTGCCCGGGATTTCGGCCGGGCTCGAGATTGCGCGCGCTGCCGGTCAGCGCGAGGCGGTCACCGTACTTTGGGAGCGGCCCGGCCCAACTCACATTCACGACCGCACCGTTCGCGGCCGGCAGGCCGGGGAGCTCGATGGATTCAAGCTTCAAACGGAAAAAGCCGCTCAGCTCGCGCGCCCAGTAGTCTGGCTGCTCGGGCTCGCTCCAGACGACCCCCGTGGCGTGAACCACACGCGGGCCCGCGGCGAAGTGCCGCGCGATCTCCCGCGCGGCGCTGTCGTGATGGCGTAGCACGTGGAGCGCAAAAAACGCCGCGCCGGCAAACACCCAGCAGCCGATCGTGCGCGGGCGCCACCAGAGCAGCACCGCGCCGAGCGCGAGGAGGATCGCGAGGGGCACCATCGGCACCGGCCAGCGATCTGCGGCGAGAATGCCGAAGACTGCCGCGATCGCGAGACCCGTGAAGGGCTGGCGCGGTCGGATCTGCGGGATAAACATCGCCGGCAAGCGTCGCGGATTGCGCAACGCGGAACAAGGCCGCGCATGCATGACGAGACTCCGCTGATGAAGACAGCCGCGATTTCTCCGCGTGACACTGCGGATTGTGCGTGGCAATGCTCGCGTCATGAAAATTCCCCTTTTCTCTTTCGTTGCCGCAATCGCCGTCGTCTCGCTCGCCCAGGGCGCGGAGGACAAAAAAGAAGTCGCCGTGATCAAGACCAATCAAGGCGAGATGGTCGCCGAATTCTGGCCGGATGTGGCGCCGAAGACGGTCGCCAATTTCAAGAAGCTGGCGAACGAGAAGTTCTACGATGGCACTGCGTTTCACCGCGTGATCAAGGGCTTCATGATCCAGGGCGGCGATCCGCTGACCAAGGATGACAGCAAGCAGGCGCGCTGGGGGACGGGCGATCCGGGTTACAAGGTCGATGCGGAATTCAACAAGAAGCCGCACGTCCGCGGTGTGCTCTCGATGGCGCGTTCCCAGGATCCGAATTCGGCGGGCTCACAGTTTTTCATCTGCCACGGCAGCCCGAGTTTCCTCGATGGTCAGTACACGGCGTTTGGCAAGCTGATCAAAGGCGATGACGTGCTGGAGAAGATCGCCACCACGGCGACGGGTCCGAGCGATCGTCCGGTGGAAAAAGTCGTCGTGGAATCCGTGCGAATCGTTCCCGCCGATTCCATCAAGTAGGCGCGGCGCGCGATCTTCTTACGATCCCTTCCGCCGCGTGCAGCCGCACGCGGCATTCTCGCCGCATGGCTTCAAAAGCAAACATCGTCCGTCTCGGTCTGGTGCAGATGCGCTGCTCCGCAGTGCCGCGGGAGAATCTCGCGAAGGCGCTCGAACTCGCGGCGAAGGCGGCGGATCGCGGGGCGCAGATCATCTGCCTGCAGGAACTGTTTACCTCGCAGTATTTTTGCCAGGTCGAAGATCACAAATACTTCCAGTTCGCGGAGGAGATCCCGGGGCCAAGCACGGAGGCGTTCTCGAAATTCGCCCGCGAGCGCGGAGTGGTCGTGATCGCATCGCTCTTCGAAAAGCGAAGCGCGGGCCTTTACCACAACACGGCGGCGATCATCGACGCGGATGGCGCCTATCTCGGGAAGTATCGCAAGATGCACATCCCTGACGACCCGCTCTTTTACGAGAAGTTCTATTTCACGCCGGGCGACCTCGGCTTCCGTGCGTGGCAGACAAAGTTCGGGCGCATCGGGGTGTGCGTGTGCTGGGACCAATGGTATCCCGAAGCGGCGCGCCTGACTGCGCTCGCGGGGGCGCAGATCCTTTTCTACCCGACGGCGATCGGCTGGCATCCTGCGGAGAAGGCGGGCTACGGAAAGCGCCAGCACGATTCGTGGGAGACGATCCAGCGTTCGCACGCGATCGCGAACGGCTGCTATGTGGCGGTGCCAAATCGCGTGGGTCACGAGGCGCCCGATGGCGGCGCGGGGATCGAATTCTGGGGGCAAAGCTTTGTCGTGGATCCGACGGGTCAGATCGTGGCGAAGGCTTCGGCGAGCGAGGAGGAGATCCTCATCGTCGATGCGGATCTCGATGCGCTCGACACGCAGCGCACGCACTGGCCATTTTTTCGCGATCGCCGGATCGACGCCTACGGCGAAATTCAGAAACGTTTCATCGACTGAACTCCATGAGCGCACCGACCGAAATCAAAACACTGCCCGCGGCCATGGGCTACCGCATGCCGGCCGAATGGGAACCGCACGAAGCAACGTGGCTGTCGTGGCCGCGCCCGGACGGGATCAGCTTCCCCGATTCCTACGAACGGGTGGTGCCGACGCTCGCGGCGATGGTTCACGCGCTGGGGACTTCGGAGAAGGTTTTCATCAATGTTTGCGATGCTGAGCACGAGGCGCTCGTACGTTCGCACCTGACGAAGGCGCGCGCGAAGTCGGACCATGTCACCTACTTTCACATCCCGACCAATGAACCGTGGTGCCGCGATCACGGCCCGATCTTTCTCACTCGCGCGGAGGCGCCCCAGATGGCGGTTGTCGATTGGGGCTACAATGCGTGGGGCTGGAAGTATCCGCCATTTGACTTCGACGACGCAGTGCCGACGCGGGTTGCGGAGCAACTCGGAATTCCGGTTCACACGCCGAGCATGGTGCTCGAAGGCGGATCGATCGACGTCAATGGAACGGGGACGCTGCTGACGACGAGGTCATGTCTGCTCAATCCGAACCGCAATCCGGATTTGAAACAAAAGGAGATCGAACAGCACCTGCGAGATTATCTCGGGATAAAGCAGATCCTCTGGCTCGGCGATGGCATCGAGGGCGACGACACCGACGGGCATGTGGACGACATCACGCGGTTCGTCGGACCGTCGGCGGTGGTCACGGTGATCGAGGAGGATGAGAACGATCCGAACTTCGACCCGCTGCAGGCGAACCTCGAACTGCTGCGCACGATGGAAAGCGAGGACGGCACGCCGCTGGCGATCCACACGCTGCCCATGCCGCGCAAGATCGCGCGCGACGGTCAGCGGCTGCCCGCGAGCTACGCGAATTTTTACATCGCGAACCGCGTGGTGCTGCTGCCGGTCTTCAAGGACGTGCATGACAAGTGGGCGGTGGCCGTGCTGCAAAAACTCTTCCCGACGCGGAAGGTGGTGCCGATCGATTGCCGCGAGCTGATCTGGGGATTGGGCGCGTTCCACTGCCTGACGCAGCAGCAGCCACGGGTGGGCTGAGACTCATTGCGCTGGGATTTTGTTCGGCGATATATGGCCATGGCCCGCCGATTGATCCCTCTACTCTGGCTGCTCGCTGATTGCGCCGCTGCGGCCGCCCCGCTCGATCCATTGCTCGCCGATGCCGGCCTGTGGGCGATGAAGCAGCCTGACTTTGAAGCGGCTGCGAAAGGGCTCGGGTTTCGCTGGGTGTCGCAGGCACAGGACTCGGCGCGCGCCGCCGGCGGTGGGTTGACGTTGTTCGGCCTTCCCGCGGTGGAGGCGATCACGCGGTTCGACGGCGACAAGGTGAAGGAGTTCACCGTCGCGATCTATGCACGGGGCGATGCCGGGGGCTTGACGAAGGAGGCTTACGACGCGCTGGTGCGCAATGCGGTGGAGACGTTCAATCGGGCCACCGGCGTAAAGTTCGCGGTGCGGGGAAAAGATCCGACGAACGCGGTGAAAGCGGACGGATTGATCTGGTCCACGCCGCAGGGCCACTATCTCCTCGAATACAGCGCCACGCGGGAGGTGAAGTCGCGGGACATCCCGTTCCGCGCTGAGTTCGTCCGCATCGAGGTGACGCCGCCGCAGAAGACTGTTTCCCTGCTCAGCGCAAACATCCCCGCGCAGGGACGTGCGAAATTCAATGGCCCGCAGCGCGTGAAACGCGATGCGGCCTCGGGCGATGTGGTGATCGGTGGCGTGCCGATGGTGGACCAGGGGCAGAAGGGATATTGCGTGGTGGCGGCCACCGAGCGGGTGATGCGCTACTACGGCACGCAGGTCGATGCGAATGAGCTCGCGCAGATTGCCAATTCGGATGCGGAGGGCGGGACGAGTTACAACGGGATGTTTGCAGCGCTGAAGAAAGTGGGCTCGCGGCTAAAGGTGCGTGTCCGGCAACTGGAGGAATCCAACGTGAAGGGCGTGCTCGATCTGGTGAAAGACTACAACCGGGTCGCGAAGAAATCCGGTGCTTCCCAGGTCGCCGATCCGGGTCTGTCGATCGACGTGAGTCTGATCTACCGGCAGATGCAATTGGCAGCGCTGAAGGAAGCACGGACGAGGAACCGCTCGGATCTCGCGCGTTTCCAACGCGAAATCCAGCAGCACATCGAACAAGGCATTCCACTCCTCTGGAGCGTGCAACTCGGGATCGTCGCCGAGCCGGGGATTCCCCAAAACGCGGGCGGGCACATGCGGCTGATCATCGGCTACAACGCGAAGACGAGCGAACTGATGTTCAGCGACTCGTGGGGCGCCGGGCACGAACAGAAACGCATGTCGATGGAAGACGGCTGGACGATCACGACTGGAATGGCGGCGATCGAGCCGCTGTAGGGGAATCTTCACCCGCGGAGTGGACTCGCATGCGCGCGTCGGGTAAGCGCATGGGTCCGCATGAATCTGCCGAATCAACTCACCGTCGCCCGCTTTGGGTTGACCGCGGTTTTCGTGGCGACGCTGTCATCGGAATTCAAGTTTGGCCATCTCGCGGGGCTCGTCCTGTTTATCGCCGCGGGCATCACCGATTACTTCGACGGGGCGATCGCGCGGAAGCGGCAGTTGGTCACCGATTTCGGGCGGCTCATGGATCCCCTCGCGGACAAGATCATGATCGCGGCGGCATTCATCTGCCTGGTACCGCTGCACGCGTTTCCGGCGTGGGTGGCGATTTTGATCATCAGCCGTGAATTTGCCATCACCGGACTGCGCCTGCTCGCGGCAAGCAAGGGCGTGGTGCTGCCGTCGGAGAAACTCGGCAAACACAAAACCGTCTGGCAGATCGTGACCGTGTGCTTCTTCCTCGTGCTGCTCGCCCTGGCAGAGTTCGAGCGCGCGGGAATCATCACCGGCCTGTATTGGTGGGCGCACGCGTGGAAGTACGGTGGCGGCGTGCTCATCGCGTGGGCGCTGGCGCTTACCCTCTACTCCGGCTGCGGCTACCTGTGGAAGCACCGCGACCTGATCGCGACGGAGTGAGCGCGCCTACTGCGGGACGATGATCTGATCGCCAGGCATGAGCTTGGGATCGAGCGTGGGATCCTTGTCGAACTTCCGCGCGTCATAGATGGTCTGCTGGCCGTTGCGGATCAAGCGGATGCCTTTCGGCGAACCCCAGTCGCTGTAACCCCCCGCGAGATCCACCGCCGAACGCAGTGTGAGATCATTCGACCAAGCGAGCCGCTGAGGAGCGCGGACGCCGCCACCGATGCTGATGAACCGGGTGTTCGGAGTCGGGATGATATTGACCGACGGACGGGTGAACAACTTGTCCGCGATGAGCCGGTTCTGAATCGCTTTCTCGATCTGCGGCGGAGTGAGGCCGGCCACCCGCGTTTCGCCGATCAGCGGGATGTTGACCGTACCCTCCTGGCTCACGTTGTAGGAGGTGTTAAATTCCTGCGCCAGTTCCACCGGGACCGCGCCGAGGCGCATTTCAAAAGTATCGCCGGGACGCAGCGTGACGAGGGCTGTCTGCGCGGCGAGGCGGTCGCTTCCGAGGAGCAGGAGCAGGAGAAAAACGAGCAAGCGCATGGTCAGTAGTCTTCACGCTCATCGCGCGGCGGCTTGATGGCGGCGACGGGCGCTGGCGCCCGGGTGGGAAGGGAGCGGGGCTGTTCGACGCGGCGTGGCGCGTAGTAGTCGGCGTAGTTGTTGTAGTAGCCGTACCCGTCGTCGTGCCGGGAATCGACGTTGTTGATCACCACGCCGATGAGCGTCCCGCCGACATTGGTGACGGCTTGCTTGACCCGCTGGAGCATGGCGCGCGGGAAACGGCGGTGCTGGACGACCATGATCGTCATGTCCACTTCGCTCGCGAGGACCGAGCCATCGCTGACGCCGAGGATCGGCGGCGAATCGAAGAAGACGAGGTCGTATTGGGTCTTCAGCTTTCGCACGAGGTCGGTCATGCGCTGGGAATTGAGAATGCCCACCGATTCGTCCGGCAACTGGCCGCTCGGGATGAAGGAGAGGTTGTCGATGCGGGTGGTCATGACGACCTCCTCGAGATCGACCTTGCCGGTCAGGTAATCGACGAGACCGATGCCATTCTCCACATCGAAGAAGGTGTGCTGCGACGGGCGCCGCAGATCGGCATCGACGACGAGCACGTTGTAGCCGCCTTTCGCGCAGGTGTAGGCGAGGTTGTTGAGCGTCGTGGACTTGCCCTCGCCGGGGCCGCCGCTGATCAGGGTAAAGGTATTCGCATCCCGGTTCGGTTTGTTGAACTCCACGTTCGCGCGCAGAATCCGGTAAGCTTCCGCATCGGCGGTGTCGCCGGGCGTCTTGATCAGGACAGACACGTCCTTCGGGATCACCGCGAGCACGGGCACCTTGAGGAAACGTTCGGCGTCGTCGAGCGTCTTCACGCTGGTGTCGAGGTACTCGATGAAGAACGCGAGCGCGCTGCCGACGAGCAGGCCGACCACGGCGGCCACGGCCATGTATGCGGGCACGCGGGGCTTGGCCGGATACATCGAGGGCTCCGCCTTCTCGAGGATCTTCGCGGGATTCTGCTGGATGTTAATTTTCATCCGCTCGGAGGCGAGCGTGAGTTCCGCGTTCTCCATCACCTTGCGCGACTGAATGTACTTATTCTTCGCGCCGATGTATTCGAGCATCTTCGTCTTTTGATCCGTATCCTCTTTTTTCGACAGGCCGAGTTGCTGATCGAGGACTTCCAGACGTTTGCGCTCGATCTCGAGCTTGGTGGCTTGCGAGCGGCGGATGCTGTCGAGCTGGCGACTGAGGATTTCTTCGTGGACGGCCTTCTGCGCCCGCAGCGCCTTGATCCTGGGATGGTTCTCGCCGACGCCGGAGTTCAAGAGGCGTGCTTCATCGGCCATCGCGTCCTGACGCATCGGGAGCACCCGCGAAACGGTCGGGTCGTCGATGTTCAAGGTCCGGAGCACGTCCATCAGTTCCTCCGGCTTGAGGGTCTCGATGCGCTGAAGCTGGGTGGAAAGCTGGCTGACCATGGCCCGCGCTTCGTTGACCTTGGTGACATCGCCCACGAGGAATTGCTGGGTAACGCCTGGCGTGGTCGCGCTGTTTTCCGGGTCGGGATCGTTGATGCCTTCCCGCGCGCGGATCTCCGCCGCGGCGCCTGCGGCCTTTTCGACTTCCTGACGCTTCTTGCGGACCTCCTCGTCGAGCTGCGCGAGCCCGCGGTTCACGTCCGTCTCGAGTTCCGACTGGCGTTGCTCCTGGTAGATGATCGCGATGTTGTTTGCGATGTTGGCCGCGAGTTGCGGGTCAGTGTTGTAGATGCCGATTTCGAGCACGCCGGTGTTGCGGACCTCCTGGAGGCGCATCGAGCTGCGCAGCTTGTAAAAGGCTTCCTGCTGACGGAGCTTCGGTCCGCCGGCGGGTGCGAATTCCTTCGTCAAATCGAGGCGTTCGATGACGGGATACAGGATTCCCGTGGTCTGCAGCCGTTGAAATTGGGTCGTGACGAAATTCGGGTTGTAGGTGCGCTGCGCCTGCCCACCGAAGACTTGCACCGGCCCGGAATTGTCCTCCCGGACCTCCATTTTCACCTTCGAAAAATACTCCCGCGGCAGGAAGTAAGTGGTGACCCCGGCGGTGATCATCACGAGGAAGAATGAGAGCATGATCAGCCCCATCCGCAGCTTGATGACCCGCCAATAGTCTAAGAAGTGGAGTTTGACTTCGCTGGTCTCGTTCATGAATGGGCAGGGTCGGGAGAAACAGTGATAAAAGTAATCGCATTCCCACGGTCCGCAACCGGGCAAACCGCCAATGCTGTCTGATTCAGGCGGCGGAGCTAAAATGCATAATCAAATCCTGTGAAAATGCGGTTCCGAAAATAGTTATTGTCGTCATTCGGATCGAAAAAGACCGCCACATAGCTGTAGTTCAGGCTGAAATTCCATCGCCGAGTCAGCGTGTATCGAAAGCTCATTCCGGTATCGAGCGTATCCTCCGCGGTATCGGTCTGCGTCACGTCGTTGGAGGTGGAACGGTGGATGCCATTGATCGAGAGTGAACCCCTCAGCCGCGGCCCGAATGAATGCGAGACCGAAACTCCCGTGCGAAATGTGAGGACCTCCGTGTTCTGGTCCGGCGGTTCCTCAAAGCCAAAGCGATTGCTCCACGACAGCACGCTTGCCTTGCTGAGTTGATGATTGAGCGCCATTTCGAGGTAGGGCGCCGATGACTTCCCCCCGGAATCCTCGAAGGTCCGGAGCGCTTCGCCGACCCGAATCGTCGCCGTGGCCCGCCGGCTCAGGCTCCAGTCCAGGCCGATCAATGCAAAATAGGTCGATGAATCCAACGTCGGGTTATTCGGATAGCTGATCTGGCTGTATCGGCCCTCGATCACAGCCGTGATTTTCGGCGACCAGAGATAACGCAGCTCCATCCCGAGCGTCGCGCCCGCATAATCCCCGGTCTTGCGAGCCTCCTCTTCGAAACTCAACTGATTGTAACTCAGGCTGGCCACCGTGGAAAAACGGGGCCTCCAGCGATACGACAGGTCGAACTTGGCCGACGTCACCAGATAGTTGCCCGCGCCGGTGTCGGTTGGAGTATTGATCTGCGAAAGGTCCGGCTGCGAAAGATAAGACACATTCACACTCCCAGTCACCTGGAGCCGTGGAGTGAAGCGGTGCAAATACCGGATCGCGAGGTCGCCGTTGTATTCCGATTTTTTGCCTGGCCGATTCCAGTAGTAGTCCGCGTTCAGATTCAGGTCGAAAGTGAAGACGCTCCGGCGAGTCGCCGTCTGCGCTTCAAAATTGAGCGTCCCGCGGGAGACCGCGCTGACCCGCCGTTTTGGCGCCGCTGTGCCGGGGATGACGATCTCCTCAAACTGCGGCTCAGTTCCCGGGATGACCACCCGGCGAACCTGTTGCTTGGGCGGCGTGGAAATGATTCCGATCTGTTGGGGTCGCGAATTTCTCACCGGAATGAGAACCACCTGGGCCTCCGTGCCCTCACTGATCTGCTGCTCGACGACCACGTCCGATGTTCCCTGCGCATTCGTCGGAGTCTGGAAGAGATTGTCGTCGAACCCGATCGACCCCGACACCTTCGTCTCGAACCTCGGGCGTGTCAGGCGTCCTTCACCCGATGTGAAAATCTCCGGCGCCCTCCCGTATCCCGTCGAAATCGAGAACGTCGTCGGCCCGGAGTCCAGCGGCTTGACCGGCCCGGACATCGTGGCATCCGCCGGCCCCGCCGGCCCCGCCGGCGCGCCAGTGCCGAGGCCGGGTGTCGAGCCGGCAGGCAGGGTCGCGGGGCTGTCACCCGGCAGCGCGGAGGGCGCGCCTCCCGGGGAAGGACTCGGCGCCGGGATTCCCACCGTGCCGAAAGCGGAACTCGCGCCCGTGCCCGGGCTGCTGCCTCCGGAGGCCCCCCCCGATGTTCCGCCCGTCGAGCCGCTGGGCGTGGGCAACTGCGCCACGAGTGCCGGCATCCCGGCAGCCACGCAGAGTAGCGAGATGAGCCAGAGCCGTGGTGAAATCATGAAAGTGGACGAGCGGCTGCGTACGGCGCACCGGTCGCGCGCCACGCATTACCCGAATCCACGGCATCGAGGCAAATCCTTCCGCCGCATCGCATTGGGAAAAAATGAGCGGGCAGGGGATATGAAACTGCATGTTCATTCCAGCACAAGGCACGTGAGGCGGCGCCCGCCAGCACCGCGTGAACTTTTCAGTGGCTGGAGAAACGGCATACGACCAAGGTCCGACGGCTGCCAGAGGCTCCAACGACAGGATGCCTCACCCCCACGTCATCCAATGAAACCAAAAAAAGTTATCGAAACCGCCCACCGCCTTTCCAAATCCTATCGCGTCACGAACGGGAAAAAATTCCGGCTCAAGGATGTCGATCCGAGCGACACGGGCGATCTGAAATCCGACGATAAACCGCGCGCGCAGGAGGCGCTGCAAAGAGGCGTCGATGCGCTGGCGGAACTGCAGGATGTGCTTTACGCGCAGGATCGCTGGTCGGTGTTGCTCATCTTCCAGGCGATGGATGCGGCGGGGAAAGACGGGACGATCAAGCACGTGATGTCGGGGGTGAATCCGCAAGGGTGCCAGGTATCGTCGTTCAAGGCGCCGTCGGCGGAGGATCTCGATCACGACTATATGTGGCGCTGCCAAAAGGTGCTGCCGGAGCGCGGGCGGATCGGCATTTTCAATCGCAGCTACTACGAGGAGACGCTCGCAGTGCGCGTGCATCCGGAGTTTCTCGCGGGCCAGAAGCTGCCGCCGGAACTCGTCACGAAAAACATCTGGGACGAGCGATTTCAGGACATCCGCGCGTTCGAGCGCTATCTGCACCGCAACGGGACAATCGTCCTGAAATTTTTCCTGCACATCTCAAAGGAGGAGCAGAAGAAGCGCTTTCTCGCGCGGCTCGATCTGCCGGAGAAGCACTGGAAGTTCTCCGCGACCGACGTGAAGTTGCGCGACTTTTGGGACGACTACATGAAGGCATACGAGGAGACGATCCGCGAGACCGCAACGGCGGATTCGCCGTGGTATGTGGTGCCGGCGGATAACAAATGGTTCACGCACGTGGTCGTGGCCGCGGCGGTGATCGACGCGCTGTCCTCGCTGAATCTTCACTACCCGAAAGTCAGCGCGGCGAAGAAAAAGGAGCTCGCTGAAGCGCGGAAATTCCTCGTCGCCAGCAAATGAGCGCGGGGCGACCGAAATCCTGATGGATAAAAGAAGGTGGAGCGGGTAGCGGGAATCGAACCCGCATGGCCAGTTTGGAAGACTGGAACTTTACCACTAAGCTATACCCGCGGAAGCCGGGGAAGCATGCCTGCGCTGGAGTCGTTGGCAAGCGGGTTTTTCGCGACGGTTTCGGTCAAGGGAGCAGCGGCTCCACGGCGAAAAAATTGGTGGTCCCGCCCCCGAGCGGAATCGGCGTGTGATCGTTGGCCGGGCCCGCGTGCAGCGGCGCGGCGATGCCGGTCGGGCCCACCTTGATGCTGCCGATCTGCTGCGCGACGATCCCGTAGCCATTGGCCGCGCCGGCCGGATTGGGGGTGATCGCGCCTTTGATCACGACGCTCGCGATTTGGGAAAAGATCGCCGGATCGTTCCTCACCCCGCTCGCCAGCGCGATGGCCAGATCGTCTGCGCCGCCGAACCGCCCGTCGGTGCCAGGCTTCGAGCCCGCCACGATATTCACCCCCTCGACCGTGCCGCCGATGAGGACCGCGCCAATCGACGCATCGCCATTCCTTTCCGCGCCGCGGAAGTTGCTCGCCGTCGTCACCGCATTGTAGCCGGCGAGGATCTCGGCAAACTTCGTGTTGCCGAGGACGGTCAAGCTTTTGATCGCGAGATTGCCCGTCACGCCGGTGGCGGAAATGATCACCGGACTGAATTTGTCCGCCGCCGAGTTGTTGCCGGTGAGGTTCCCGCGGACCGTGAGCGCGTCGATCACGTCCGCACGGATGGCCCCGCTGCTGGCGATCCCGGCGCCGCCATTCACGCCCGACTCGATGTCTCCATTGATCGTCGCCGATCTCAGCCGGAGCGCGGAGATGAAGCCGGATTTGTCGAGGAAAGCGGCCGCCGAGGAATCGCCGCCGATCAGGCTTCGTTTGATCAGAAGCTTGTCGATATTCCCGCCCGCCACGATCCCGCCGCTGCCATTGGCGGCGCCGCCCACCACGTCGCCCGCGGAGGTGAAGCTGGCGATGTTGCCGGCCACGTCGATGCGGCCGGAGTTGGCGCCCGTGCCGCCCTTGATCGACTCGTGGGTCGTGGCGTCTTCGCCGATGGTGACGATGCCGATATTTGCAAGTGCACCCGTGGGCGCGCCGGTCTTGCTCACACCCGCCCGGACGCTGCCGCTCCCCGCGCCCGCGGCGCCGATCAGCGTGCTCCCGATGCTCAACGAGACGATGCTTGTTCCGCTCACGATCGATCCCGAATCGTCGGCGCCGCCGCCTTGTATTTTCCCGCCGACCTTCACCGCACCGAGACTGGTCGCGCTGCTGATATGTCCGGACTGCGTGGCCGCGGCGGAGGCATTGCCGATCAGATCGCCGCTCAAGGTGATGTTCCCCATCGTCGATTGCGAAAGGATGATCCCCGATTGCACACCGCTCCCGCCGATCACGCTGTGGGCGGTCACATTCCCGATGCGGGGCGCCACGATCGCGCCGGAGACCTGGCCGGATCCACCCACGATGTCGCCGAGCACGGTGATGGTACCCAGCGTGGTAGTGAAGCCGAGCAAGCCGTTGATCAATCCCGAGCTGTCGCCAGCGCCGCCCGTGATCTTGCCGATCGTCGCGGTGTTGAGCCGGCCGCTCACCGCGACCCGACCGCTGTTGTCCGCGTTCCCGCCTTTCAATTCCCCCCCGATCTTCAGCGTGCCGATCGTGCCAAACTCCGAGCCGACCACGTGCAGGTACCCCTCGAGGTTCTGCTTCACGAGCACCGTGCTGATCGGACCCAGCATCTTGCTTTCGAAAGTCTCCCCCGCAGGCAGCGTCGTCGCCCCGTGCGCGCCGAGCGAATACACATCCAGCCGCGAAATCGCCGGCGTGGAAAACGAGTCGCCCGCCGTGATCTTCGCGAGATCGCCATCGATGGTGACCAGCCCGAGATCGACGCCCGTGACCCGCAATTCATCCGCATCGAACAGCGCCGCCTGAATGAAGCCCACGTCCACCCGGCCATCCGACGCATTCGGAAAACCCGCCTGCTTTGTCGCCGTGATCGTGATGCTCGCCCCGGCGAACGTGCTCCCGAAGCTGGCAAAATCGATCTTCTTCAGGATGCGCCCGCCCACCGTGCCGCTCTCGACGAAGGTCAACAGCGTCGTGTTCGTCAGCGGGAGCTGTCCCTTGTTCACCGACATCGTTACGAGGTCGCCGTCCACGTCGATCCATTGCACCTTCTGCGCGCTGAGTTGCTGGGTGTCTTCGTTGAGAAGATACACCCGCGCCGTGGCCTGGGCCTGGGCGGCAGGGAAGAGCGGATGATCGTTCACCACGGTGACCTCGGCGCCCGCGCCGGTCAGGTTCACGAAGAAGTTTTCGGTCGCCTCAAAGGCGGTGTCGCCGAGGAGCGTGACCGTGAAGTCCGCGGAAGTCTCCCCGGCCAGAATGGTCACCGGCGCCGCGGCCACCCCGGTGAAATCAGAACCGGCCACGGCGGTCCCGTTCGCGGTCGAGAGCGTCAGCGTGAGGTTCGAGGCGAGCGGCGCGGAAAGCGTCGGCTTGAGCACGACGGTGCCGGTGGCATTGCCTTCGAGGCGCTGCACGTCTCCGAGTCGCAGCCCAATGACGGAGTCGCTGCCATTGAGGATCGTGCCCGTCGCGGTCGCGGTGCCGAGCGTGTTTGTCCCGCTCGGATTGCTTAGTGTGACGATGAAAGTCTGGTCCCCCTCCTGGAACTGATCGCCGATGACCTGCACGGGGATCTCCTTCGACATCTCCCCAATCGCAAACGTGACGACCGTATCCGGTTGCGCGACGTAATCGGCGAACGCGCCCGACGAAACCGCGGTGCCGTTCGAGGTGGAAAAGTGGACGGTGATTTGTTCCGTGGCCGCTTCCGAAAGCGAGACAGTGAAATTCAACGGGCTGGTGCCCGAGTCGCCCTCGGTGATGGAGGCGCTCGCGATGCTGATCGTGGCGGGAGCGATGCGGGCCTCGAGAGGCTCGATTTTGAGGAAAGTCATAAGCGGGAGCCGCGGAGGCGCGTGAAACTAATGGTGGAGTGAGGACCGTCAAGGCGGCACATAAATAAATTAGCGGACATCTTTAATCGGACGCGCAGGCACCAGTTTTCCCCCATGGGTGACGCCCCACCAGCGTCCGCTCCACCCGATCCGACCGGGGAACCAACTCAGCGCCCACGCGATCGTCTCCACCAAACCCGCGATGAAAAGCGACAGGCCCAGAGCGGGGATCGGGAAAGCCAGCGTCCGCGCGAGTCGGCGCGCCGCCAGCCAGCGCAGGAGGAAAAGGAAGACCGCCCCGCCGACGCTCCACGGACGCAACGCCGGCTCCACGGGCATCAGAGCGAGCGCGAGCGCGGCGGTCGAGCCGTGGGTGAAAATCATTCCCGCAAAGCCGAACGGCGCGCCCGCGCGATAGGTCACCGCCATCCGCCGCTGGTGCCGCCACCAGTCCCGCCACGAGAGCGGATCGGCATCGAGCGTCGTCACCACCGCCGCGAGACGGATGCGACACCCGCGGGCCGCGAGCGCCGCGCCGAGTTCGCGATCTTCCGCCAGAAAATCCCCGAGCGCCCGCCAGCCGCCGATCTCCGTGAGATCGCGCTGCCGCAAGCCGGTGCAGGCGCCGAGCGTGAAATCCACACGCCCCCATCGGCGCACCAGCGCCAGTCCCGGCCACAATGAAACCAACGCCGGCACGACATCGAGGCGCTGCGGCCAGGTCTTTGCGCCAGTGAAGCGATAGCCCGTGGTGAGCACGTCCGTCTCGTGGTCCTGCCATTCGTGGCGGAACGCGTCGAGCCAGGCCACATCGATCAGCGCCTCGCTGTCACTCAGGATCAAGCGCCCGTGCCGGCATTCGGGCTCCATCTGCACGAGTTTGGAAACCTTCGGATTTTTCGCCACGCCGTCGCGGCAGGCCACGAGGATGATCTCGCGGTCGCGGAACGCGCGTTGCAACCGCTCGCCCTCTTGCGCCTCCTCGGAATTCACCGCCGCCCCGAGCACCAGTTGATCGCCGGGCCGCATCGCTCGCGCGAGCGCTTCGAGTTTGCCGCGCAGATCGGGCACGCCGGCTTTCAACGGCCGCAACAGCGTCACCGGAGCCAGCGCCGGAGAAGCCGCCGCTGGCTCCCGCATCCACCGCGCGACCAGCGCCAGGCCCATCCACTGATAGGCCGCGCTCGATGCGCAGACCACCAGCGGAATCACCAGCCACCACACGCTCATGCCTTGCGCCTCGCGCCTCCGCAGGGCGAAATCCCCGGCGCACCGTGAAACACCTCATCCTCACCGGCGACGATTTTGGCAGGAGCAGCGCGGTCAATGAAGCCATCGAGCGCCATCACCGCGCGGGCCTGCTCAGCCAGGCCAGCCTCATGATGAATGAACCGGCCGTGGATGAAGCCGTGCGCATCGCCCGGCGCAATCCCGCGCTCTGCGTCGGCCTGCATCTCACGCTCTGCGACGGACTCGCCGCGCGCCTTTCGTCGATCACCGATGACGCCGCCCGCCTCCCGGCATCGCCCGCGCTCGCCGGCCTTCGTTACGCCTTCGACCCGCGCGCCGCCGAGCCGCTGGGGGAGGAGATCGCGGCCCAGTTCGCCCGGTTCCATGCGCTGGGATTTCCACCGAGCTACCTCGATGGGCACACCCACCTGCACCTGCATCCCGTGGTTTTGCGCACCCTGCTCGGGCCGCTCGCCGCGGGAGGTTTCAGGATGTTGCGCCTCGTCCGCGAACCCAAGAATTTTTCGCCCGTCGCGCTCATCTTCCGCGCGCTCAGCGCCGCTGCGCGGCCCGCGCTGCATCGCCTCGGCGTGCGGGTGGCGGACCGCGTCTTCGGTCTGCGCGACACCGGCCGCATGACCGGCGAACGGCTCGCGCGCTTGCTCTCGCGCCTGCCCGACGGAGTGAGCGAGATCTATTTTCATCCCGGCGTCGAACCCACCGAGCCTGACGCTGCCGCACTGCACCAGATCCTCGCGGAGCGGGAAATCATCCTCACTTCGGCCACTCTGCTCCCGCTACCGCGAAGCGCGGCGTGATCTCGCGCTGCGTCGCACAGAAAACCTCGACCGCCTGCCCGCCCGCCGCATCGAGCTGCGCCCGCACCGCGCCGATCGCCAGCTCCGGGCTGTTGCAATCGCGGCTCAGATGCCCCAGCACCGCGCGCCGCAGCCGTCCGCCCAGCAGTTCCGCGACCACATTCGCCGCCGCGCCATTCGAGAGATGCCCGTGCTGCGACATGATCCGCTGCTTCACCGACCACGGCCGCCGCGTGTCGTTCTGGAGCAGCTTCTCGTCGTGGTTTGTTTCGATGAGAAGCGTCTGCGCCTGCCGCATCCGCTCGACCACGAGACGCGTCGCCTTCCCCAGATCCGTGAGCACCCCGAGCGTCTCCGAGCCCGCATGCAGCGCGAAGCCCACGGGATCGACCGCATCGTGCGGCACCGGGAAAGTCTCGATCGTGATGTCCTTGATCGAAAAGGACGCGCCGGTCGGGAAATAGCGCCAGTCCTTGTTCCGCGCGTTACCGCCTTGCAGCGATTCCGCGGTGGTGCGGTTGCAATAGATCGGCGTCGGCCACTGTTTGCACCACACTTCGAGCGCGCCCGCGTGATCGCCGTGCTCGTGCGTGAGCAGGATGCCGTCGATCTCCGCCGGATTCACGCCGCACGCCGCGAGCCGCTCCACGGTCTGCCGCGCGCTCAGCCCGGCATCGATGAGCAGACGCGTCTGCGGCGTCTCCACGAGCGCGCAATTTCCCGCGCTGCCGCTGCCGAGGCTGGTGACAAAAAACATCACCGCAGTAAACGCCGCGCGTCGCTGGCGGGCAACGCGGGAAAAAACTTTCTGCGGCCAGCCTGCGTCCGAATTCCGAAATCCCTCGCAAACATCCCGAAACCAGCACCATGCAAGCGCCACGATTTTTCCCCACGGTGATCATCACCTTCATCGGTCTCGCCGGTGCGGCCATGCTGGTCGCGGACCTGCGGAAAAGCGAGCCCGTACCCGCCGCGCTCGATCCCCGCGCCCTCGCCCTCACGCCGCATCGCGGAAGTGAGCCGATCGACGCGCAGATCATCGCCGCACAACAGCGCGCCTTGGGAACGAGCGATCTGCGCTCGCTTGAAAAACTCGGCTGGTTGTTCGTGCAAAAGGCGCGGCTGAGCCACGATCCCGGCTACTACAAGCTCGCAGAGCAATCCGCGCTGGCCATCGAAACCGCACAGCCGGACCAGCCCGATGCGCTCCTCCTGCGCGGCCACGTCGCCGCGGCCATGCATCGCTTCCGCGAGGCCGAGGCAATCGCGCGGCGTTTGGTCGCGCAACGCGAGTTTGTCCTCGATCACGCGCTGCTAGGCGACGCGCTGATGGAGCAAGGCCGCGTGGACGAAGCCGTGGATGCCTATCAAAAAATGGCCGATCTGAAGCCGTGCCTCCAGGCCTACACCCGCATCGCGCACGTGCGCTGGCTGAAGGGGGATCTCGAGGGGGCGATCGAAGCGGCCGAGGAAGCCGCGGGTACCGGCACGGGCCGCGATCCCGAGCCGCTGGCCTGGGCGCTGACGAGGCTCGCTTCCTACCGCTTGCAAAATGGCGAGCCCGCGCTCGCCAAGACCGCGGTGAACGGGGCGCTCGCCCGCCTCCCTCGCTACGCCGCCGCGCTCCTCCTGCGCGGCCGCCTCCGACTGGCGCAGGAGGATCCCGCGGCGGCGCTCGATGATTTGCGCGAAGCGGCGCGGCTCAATCCGCTGCCCGACTATCAATGGACGCTCGCCGACGCCCTGCGCGCTGCGGGAAAAACCGAGGAAGCCGCGGAAGTCGAAGCGCAACTCGAAGCGCGCGGCGCAGTCGAAGATCCCCGCACCTTCGCCCTCTACCTCGCCACTCGCGGGCAGCGCGCCGAGGAGTCACTGCGGCTGGCGCGGCAGGAACTCACCGAGCGCCAGGACAGCTTCACCTACGACGCGCTCGCCTGGGCCTGTCTCGCTGCCGGTCGCACCGAAGAAGCGCAAGGCTACAGCCGCCAGGCGCTCGCCGAAGGCACCCGCGACGCCCGCCTGCACCTTCATGCCGGCCTTATTTCCACCGCCCTGGGAGCGCCCGACGCAGCCGCGCAACTCTCCGCCGCGCACTCGGCACGGCAGACCCTGCTTCCCTCCGAACGCGCCGCGCTCGACCAGGCCCTCCGCAAGCCGCTTTCCCAAAAATAATCAGCACCAAAAAAACATGAAACCAACCATCCGACATCACCTGCTCGCCGCCCTCGGCGCGCTCTTCATCCCGGCCGCCGCATCCGCCTCCAGCCACATGGACGCGCCGCTCATCACCCTCGATCCGGCGGCAAATACCACCGACGTTTACGCCTTCGTGAGCACCATCGGCGGGGTAAAATACCTCACCACCGCGCTCGCCGTGTACCCCTTCGAGGAGCCGGGCATCGGCCCGAACAAATACAACTTCGACGACAAGGTGATCTACACGATCAACCTCGCGACGGGCGCGAACCTCGCCGCGGGCAAACCGACGCTGTCCTACGAGTTCCGGTTCCGCACCGTCTTCAAAAATCAAAACACCATCGCCCAATCCTACCTCGGCGTGGTCGAGGCGGTGGACGATCCGCAGCAGAATCTCACCCAGCATTACATGGTCACCAAGGTCGCCCCGAAGCGGACCACCTTGCTCGCCGATGGGCTCGTGCCGCCGAACAACCAAGGCCTCGTGACCAAGTACTACAACCAGGGTGACAGCGGTGAAAACCCCGCGCGCGAAGGCGTCGCGACTCCCGCCGCGCTCGACCGCTACACGGCATCCGCGATCTTCAGCACGCCGGAGGGCTACCGGATTTTCGCCGGCCAGCGCGACGACGGTTTTTATGCGGACATCCAGAGCATCTTCGATCTCGACTTCAGTTTCGGCGGCCCGAACAAGCCCTTCGACAGCCAGGGTGGCTTTAATGTCCACACCATCGTGCTCAGCATTCCGCTCGCGGAAATCCCCGGCGGCGATCAGCAAAACGTCGGCGTGTGGGCCACCACCAACCGCAGCCAGATCTTCGTCCTCCGCAAGCCGGGCAACGGCAAGGTGGTCGCTGTCTCGCGCGGCGTGCAGGTGGGCCGCCAGGGCAATCCGCTCTTCTGCGAAGCCATCGTCCCGCTCATCGACAAGGATCGCTACAATCGCGGCACCGCCGCGCGCGACACTGCGGACTTCCGCGAATATGCGCTGGCTCCGGAACTCGCGACGCTCATCGGCGCCGCCGTCGATCGCCGCACCAATCGCACCGACCTCGCCGGCATCTTCATCCCCGATCTGATCAAGGTGGATCTCTCCACCGGTCCCGCGAAACTCGCCGGCGGAACCGCCCCGGGCGCGGCCCCCGATGACGCGGGCTTTCACCGCCTGAGCATCTTCGGCGGCGACACCCTCACGAGCAGCATCACCCCCGGCTTCGGCGGCGGCGCCATCCCCGGCGGCTGGCCGAATGGACGGCGCTTCGGCGACGACGTGGTGGACATCGCGGTGCTCGCGATCCTCAGCGATCTGCGCACCAGCCCGCCGATGATCGTCGGCAACGCCACCTCCGATGTGGACAAGGTGAAGACCAACGACATCGGCTACAACAAAGTCTTCCCCTACGCCCCCACGCCGCTCAACGGGCGCAACCACGGCCACCACTAAACCCTCCCGCGCGTCCCAGCGGCGCCGCCTGCCCGGGCGGCGCCGCTTCGACGTTTCCGGGGCCTCCGCCATGAAACGACTGCTCCTCGCCCTCGCCCTCTGGCCGTTCGCCGCCGGCGCGCACGATCCGGGGCTGAGTACCGCCACGGTCGATTTCGATTCGCGCGAGATCCTCGTCCAGATGGCCTTCGCGCCGGCGGATCTTCGCGCTCTCCAGTCGCCTTATTCAGACCTCGCCGCCCGCAGCGCCGAACTCCGCGCGACGCAGACCGCGATCCAGGCGACCTCCGTGGATGTCCGTGAAGTCGGGACGGACAACGTGGAATTCACCCTCCGTTTTCCCCGCCCCGCCGGGTCCGCCGTCCTGCACTCGCCGCTGCTCGCCGGCCTGCCCTTGGGCCATCGGCAGGCGCTGACGCTGCGCGATCCCGCGGGGACGACCGTGCTCACCGAGTTGCTCAGTGCCGAGCGCGATTCCGTCGTCCTGCCGGCGCTGGCCTCCGCGCGCCCCTTCCGCTTCGAGCCTCCGCGCTCCCCCTCCGTCCGCGCCGCCACAGTCGGCGTCCTCGCCGCCTTTGCCGCCGGTTCCGTCTGGCTCGCCCGGCGTCGGCGTGCGGACGCTGCGTCCGTCACGCACGGATGAGCGGACCCGCCGGGATCAGGGCCGCGGCTTGACCCGGATGTTTTTGAAATGCACCTCGCTGGCCGGATCATGGCCCTGGATCGCGAAGGTGCCGCGGTCGATCTTGCGGCCCGGATGTTTCGGCGACGGCTGGAAATCCGCCGGCTCGGTATAGTCGATGATCACCTTGTCATTCACCTTGGTGATCACGCGTTTTCCTTCGACCCGGATGGTGAGCGTGAACCATTCGTCGTCCTTCGCCGGCGCTTCGAGGTTGTCCTTGAGGGCGTAGAGTCCCGCCGTCTTTTTCGGGTCCCTGTGCGTGTTGTTCACCTGCACCTCGAAGCCCGCCTCCGGCCAGCCCGTCTCCTGCCATTTGGTGTGAAAATAAAACCCCGAGTTTGAGCCGGGTTTGGTCATCACCTCGGCCTTCAGTTCGAAGTTTTTGAAGTCGTGATTCTCCACCGGGCCCACGTAAAAAAGATGCGAGCGCGGGCCTTTCACGATCAGCTCGCCATTCGCGACCGTGAACGTGCCGGGCGCATCGCTCGCCTTCCAGCCGTCGAGTGATTTCCCATCGAAGAGGGGCTGCCAGCCATCACCGGAATCCGCCGCAAAGGCGGCGCAGGCGAGGGCAGCGAGAGTGAAGAGAAATGGGGGTTTCATCCGCGAATCGTAGAAGCGCGCCTCCGCCGGGTCAATGCGCCGCGGCACGCGCGGCTACTTGACTTCGATCTTCGCGAAGGCCGCCCACGGCTCCACGACGCGCCCGTTTTGCAGCGCAGCTTTGGCTGCGCTGTCGTCCTTCAGATAGGCGTCCCAAAAAGCCAGCGTGCTCGCCTCCACCGCCGCAGTGATCGCGCCGGGGCGCGCGCCGCCGAAGGAGACGTGGTTCGCGCCTTCGAGATACACGAAATACTTGTCGCCCGCGGGGCTGAAATCGAACGGCTCCTTTTTCCATTCCGGCCCCTGCCCTCCCGCGCCTTTGTCCGCCGACCCGGTCATGGTCAGCATCGGGATGGTGAGCGCCGACCAGCTCGCCTCCGTCAGCCCCTGCTGGCCCCTGCCTTGACCGGAGATCGGCAGGATGCAGCGCACCCGCCCATCTTTGAAGCTGCGCGCCTTCTCCTCCCCGAGATCGACGGTGACGCCGCCGATGAGCATCGCGGTGTACGCGCCGAGCGAATGACCGCCCACGCCGATGCGGCCCCGATCCAGGCGATCGCGCAGGGCGGGCACTTGGGCGCCGAGGAGTTCGAACGAATCGAGGATGAAAGCGAGATCACCCACGCGGTTCTCCACTTTCAGCACGGCATTCTTCCGCAGCGCGGACAGCCCCCCGGCTGGCAGCGCGTCACCGGCGCCCTTGCTTTTGCCGAAGCCATCGAGGTGCGATGGATGCACCACCACGTAGCCGTGCTCCGCCCAATGCTGCGCGATCGGCGTGAAAGCCGTGCGGTCCGCGCCAAATCCGTGCGAGAAGACGATCACGGGCAACTTCTCGCCCCGCTCGGGGAAATGAACCCGGCATTCGATATCCCGGCCGCGCTTTTCGTCGCGCAGGGTGAAGTCTTGCATCGGGGCGCTGGCCGCGGTCGCCGCGTGGACGATGACGAGGGGGAGGAAAAACAGGCGGGGAAGGATCGGTCGCATGGGCCTCTCGGGAAGCTGGCGGAACCATGCCGACGGACCTCGCGCTTGAAAAGCAGTCACTCGCGCTTTCCGAGCTCCCTCCGTGGAGAGCGCGTTTCTGACACGCGATCGGCAGACGCGCTATCCCCCCGCTCCATCGCCCAGTCGGCGCACGTCCATCAGCGCGAGGATGTGCTGTTTCTTCGCCGGGTAATCCAGCGCGTGGAAGAGGCGGATCTCATCGACCCGCCGCGCACCATTCAGCGCGTCGAGGAAGAGCGTGTACTGCGCAGCGAGTTCGCTCGTTTCCAGATAACGTCCGCGCAGGTTCGGGTCTGCGTAGCCGCTCGCGTTCTGCGAGGAGAAAAGGTGGAAGCGCAGCCAACGGCGATCGGTGCGCGAGACCTTCTGGGTCTTGCGGAAGAAGGCGACGAAGAGCAGGAGCACGAGATAGGTATCGACCTGCGCCTGGATCTCCAGATTTCGCGCGAAGTCTTCCGAGGCGATCTCGCGCACTCCGCGCTGAAAGTGCAGCGCGGCATGGAGCGCGTGGTTGATCTCTTCGACGAAGGCGATCAGGCAGCGGATGTTCGCGTTGTTGATTCCCCTGCGCGGATCGTGCCGCTCGAGCTGTTCGATGAGCCAGCGCGAGTAGTAGATGCCGACGTAGAGCTGGTCGTCGGCGCGGCGGAGGAAGGTGCGCGCGAGTTCGCTCAGTTCGCGCGCCGAGGCGCCGGCGGCGCGGCTGAGCTGGCCGCAGCGCTGGCGGTCGATGAGGCAGTCTTCGAGATTGATCCCGACCTGCGCGTAGGTGCGCTCGAAGAGACGCTGGACTTCGCTGAAGAGCGTGGCGCTCATTAGAGCAAGTGCGGTGGAGGCGTGTCGTCGAGATGGACGAGCGAATCGGCGAGCCGGTTCAGCGCGAGCCGAACGTCGCGAAACTGATCCGAGAGTGCCTCGAAAATCCCGGTCAGCGAGCAGGAGCGCGCGAGCTCGTGACGGGCGACCGCCTTAAAGTTCGCGCGCCCCACATCTTCGTAAAACGCCACGTCCGGCGCGCCGCGTTGCGAACGGCTCTGCACCGTCTCGTGAAACATGCCGGTGATGAAGAGGGAGTAGTTTCCGACGTGGGCGCGGATCAGGAAGCTCTGCGAGGGTGAGGCATTGCGCAGGGCGATGAGCATGTCGGAAACGTACTGCACCGGGTTCGCATTGCCGTCGGCGGGGGAGCGCATGCGCGCGGTTTGGGAAAAACTTTCGAGCAGCGAAGCGAGATAATCGCTGACCCCGCGATGGTTGAGGCCTGTCTCCTTTAAGACATGCCTGATCAAAACGTAGAAGTAGAGCTGTGGCGAAATGCTCAGCGTCGCGTGGTCCGAGAGGACGGATTGGACAAGGCGTGGATCGTCGAGAATCGCATCGCGCGCTTCCGCGTCGGTGAGCAGGTTTACGAGGTTGATGCCGTCTCTCTCCGACCGGGAGAGGGTGCGGACGACGAAATCGAAATCGTCCGCGGTGAATCGTTCCCGACAGTTCGCTTGAATCATCGGGATCTGTGGAAAAGCACTGGTTGTGCCTGACGCATACGGAAGGTTGCACGACTGAATCGGAATTTCCACTCGACACGCGCGGGTCGCGCCTGAAATTCCCCCCCGTGCATCGTGTCCTGCTCGCCTTTCTCGCGCTCCTCGTGGCCGGCGCGCTGGGCGTGGCCTGGTATGTTTATGACAAGGGCTTCACCCGCAGATGGCGCGATCAGGTCAGTGCGGAATTCCGCAAGCGCGGCGTGGAGGTCTCGCTGCGCCGGCTCACGCTCGATCCATTCCGCGGACTCGTGGCGAAGCAGTTGAAAGTCTTTGACGCGCGCGACCGGCGCCGCCTGCTGGCGGTGATCGATGAAGTGCAGCTCGATGTGAATTACGCGAACCTTCTTCGCGGTGAGGCGTTTCTCGATGCCTTGGATTTGCGCGAAGCGACGCTCTCGCTTCCCATCGATCCGACCAAACCGCAGGGGGCGAAGATCGACGTGTCGCGGCTCAATGCGCGTCTCTTTCTCCCGCCGCAACAAATCTATCTCGCGCACGCAGAGGCGGAGGTGTTCGGGGTCCAGATTTCCGCCTCGGGCCGCCTCATCAATCCACAGGCCTTTCGCATCAGGACGAATGAGAGCCGGGCGCCGGGGAAGCTGGCGGAAAGGATCGTCGGGGAAATCAAGGAGCTGAACTTTGAGGAGGCGCCGCCGGTGATCAGCCTGACCTTTACCGGCGATCTCGCGGAGCCGGAGAAGATCGCGGTCGATCTTGCGATCTGGGGCGAAGGAATTCGGCGCCAGAGTTATCTGATCAAGAGCCTGTATCTCGCGGCGGCCTGGCGGGATGGTGTCGCGGAACTCAAGCAGCTCACCGCCACCGATGGGGAAGGCGCGCTGCGCGCGAATGGGAGTTATCGGCCGGAGACAAAGGAGGCTGAGCTGAACCTGCGCTCCGGGCTCGATCTGCAATCGCTGGCGGCGGCCTTCCGGCTCGCGCCGCAGCTCGGGGAATTTGTCTTTTACGCGGCGCCCGCACTGGAAGTCGCGGCGCGCGCAAAACTCACGGAGCCGCCCGAGTGGGAGGTGATCGGCCACGCGGCGTTGAAGCGGTTTGCCTACCGCTCGGTGATGTTCGAAGGGCTGAGTCTCGACGGCTCGTGGGATGGCCGGCGCTGGTCGGTCCGCAATATCCATCTCGCGCACCGGACCGGAGAAGCGGATGCCGACCTCCTCCAGGTGCCGGGCGAATTTCACGCGCGGGTGCGGAGCACGCTGAATCCCAAGGCGTTTCAGCCGCTCCTTTCCGGACAGGCCTTCGACGCGCTTCTGCAGTTCGAGTTTCCCGATTCGCCGGAGATCGAGATGGAAGCCAGTGGCACCGAACTTTCGCGCGAAGCGCTGGAGGTGAACGGACACCTCAAGCTCGGCGCGGCGAGCTATCGCGGCGTGCCCGCGGAATCGATGACGGCCACGTTTCGCTACGCGGATCGCGCGCTCTCGATCGCGCCCTTTCACGTCCGGCGGAGCGAAGGCGGCGGGCAGGGCGGGCTGCGCTTTGACTTCCAGCGCGATGAGGTGCGGCTGGAAAAAATCCGCGCCAACGTGAACCCCGCGGAAGTCGCGATGTGGATCGAGCCGAAGCTCGTCAAGGACGTCGCGCCTTACCGCTTCCGCGCGCGTCCGCCGAACCTGCTCATCGACGGGGTCGTCCATACGAAGCAGGGCAAAAGCACGCGGCTGGCGATCGACGTCGATGCGCCCGGCGGCATGGAATACACCTTCCTCAAACGCGAACTGCGCAGCCCGCAAATCGCCGGCAAGCTGCTCTTCACCAGCGACCGGCTGAAGATCTCGGAACTGAACGGCTCGCTTTTTGGCGGCCGGATTCGCGGCGGTGCCGACATTTCGCTGAAGAAGGAAAAGCCCGGTCACAGCGCGAATGTGCAGGTGGAGAATGTGGATTTCGCCAGCCTCACGAAGCTCTACTTCAATTACGACGGCTCGCAGGGCCGGCTCACGGGCCGCTATGATTTCAGCGGTCGCGGCGACGATGCGCGCACCATGGAAGGCCGCGGCGAACTGGCGGTGACGGACGGGAATGTCTTCGCGATCCCCTTCCTCGGCCCGCTCTCCGGCATCCTGAATACGATCGTCCCCGGCATGGGCTCCACCGTGGCGCGCAAAGGGACCGCCACGTTCACGATCCAGACTGGCGTGATCGCGACGAATAACCTCGAGGTGGAGGGCAAGGGTTTCAGCATGTTCGGCGGCGGGAAGCTCTACTTCCTCGATGACAAAATGAACTTCGACATGCGGATCAACGCGCAAGGCCTGCCGGGAGTGCTGCTCTTTCCGGTGAGCAAGCTTTTCGAATACACCGCCGACGACAAACTATCGAAGCCCACCTGGCGGCCGAAGATTCTGCCGAAGCTGTAAGCGGATGAAACGCAGATGCAGAGATTGGCGGGTCCTTTCATCTGCGCCCAGCTGCGGCTCAACCACAGAATCACAATCGACGGGGCGGCTTGCGCAAAATCCGTGTTTCAACCCGCGCCGGTCGCGGGTTAGCTACTTCACACAACCCTATGGATCTCACACGCACAGCTTACGGAACCTGGAGCGGTGGCCGCTTTATGCACTTTGGCGAGCCGCTCTCCGAAGAACGTTTCCTCGCCGCCATCCGCCTCGCCTATGAGCAAGGAATTCGCACTTTCATGACCGCCGACGTCTATGGCACCGGCGCCGCCGACGAGATGCTCGGCCGCGCGCTCGCCGGCCTGCCGCGCGAGAGCTACGCGCTCGTCGGCATGATCGGCCACGACTTCTACAGCGGGCAGCGCGACGGCTCGAAAGGCTTCCCGCGCTTCACCCACCCGCAGCTCCGGCGCGGCGGCGACTACGCGAGCTACGTGCGCATGGCCACGGAGAAGTCGCTCGAGCGCTGCGGCGTCGCGAAGTTCGACTGCCTGATGCTCCACAACCCCGACGCCATCGGCTACACGAGCGACGCCGTGTGGAGCGCGATCGACAAGGTGCGCGAAGCCGGCCTCACCGACATGCTCGGCGTCGCGCCCGGGCCCGCAAATGGCTTCTCCCTCGACCTCATCCTCAACTTCGAGCGCTTCGGTGCGCTGCTCGACTGGTCGATGATCATCCTCAATCCGCTCGAGCCGTGGCCCGGCTCGCTTGTCCTGCCCGCCGCCGTCCAGGCTGGCGTGAAGATCATCACTCGCGTCGTCGATTACGGCGGAGTCTTCCACGGCGACGTGAAGCCGGGGCACGTCTTCGGCGAACGCGATCACCGCACCTTCCGTCCGGCCGGCTGGGTCGAGGCGGGAAGTGCAAAGCTCCAGCGCATGCTCACCATCGCCGAGGCGCACGGCCTCACACCGCTCCACCTCGCGTGCCTGTGGAATCTCAGCCAGGAGCCGGTGAAGAGCGTCATCCCCACGATGATCCAGGAGGTCGGCGAAGGCGCGCGACCCATCGAGGAGAAGATCATGGAACTCTCCGAGCTTCCCGACCTGAAGCTCAGCGCCGACGAAGTCGAAGAGCTGCGCCGCATCGGCGACAACACCGGCTGCATGACGCTGAAAGGCGGCAACCCCGAGCACATCGGCGAACCGCTCCCCGACCGCTGGTCGCTGACCAGCGACCTCACCCAGGTCGCCGAACGCTGGCACATCCGGCCCGAGAAGGACCTCGTCAATCTGCACGCCACCGCCGCCGCGTAACCGCCATTAACGCGGCCAGACCGAGCAAGGCTGCGCTCGACGGCTCCGGCACGGCCACGGCAGCGAGTTGCACGCGGTCGAAGTTCACCTCGATCCCCGCCGGGCCGTTCAGATTCACTAGCCGGACGGTGAGCGGCTGCCCGGCGTTCGCGTGACTCGCGCCAATCGTCACCGCGACGGTTGACGTGAGGAACTGCGCCTCGGCCGGTGCCAGCGAGTTGTTGTCCGATGCGATCACCGTGCTCCCCGCCAGCAGTTCCACGCGATAGCCGGGAAAACCGGTGAAATCCCACCCCGCGCCCGCGTAGGGGCCGAAATTCCCCACCTCCACGGTCAGCGTGTATTGCGTGGAAAGTTGCAGCGTATCGGCCAGCGTCTGCCGCAGGCCTGCCTCGGCGAAGTTCGACGTGTTCTCGAGGAAGACAACGCCCACATTTGCCCCATCGGGCGCACCGGCGACGTAGGACGGCGTGGTCGCAGGATTCCACACCCCGAAGTAGCGGAGGTTGTTCGTCTGCCCGGCATTATAGACCGTCCAGCCCGCCGGCCCGGAAGCTTGCGCCCCGGTGAATGTTGAGGGGTTGGTCACCGGGTTCTCGAAGCTCGGATTGGTGATCGTGAGCAAGACGGCATCGGCCACGGCCGGCAGCGCGAGAGCGGCGGCGAGTGCGAGCAAGGGAGCGGGAAGATTTCGGTGCATCGTGGCGGAAAAGATAAGATGTCAGCGGTCCGCGTGCCAGTGCTTCGACGCCGGCCTGGCACGTTCCGGGGTCATTCCATGTTTTGCTGGGCCACGAAGATGCCCCGGAAAGCGACGGCGATCGCGCCGTCCTGCTCGATCGTGGCCTGCAATTCGATGCGCGCTTTTCTGCGACGTGCGAAGGTCGCGCGGAACGCGGAGACTTCGTCTGCCGAAGGACGCGGGCAGATGGCGCGGAGTGGGTCACGCACGGGGCGGCAGTAGTCGAGGAAGGTGCTGCGAACGACGATGTGTGTGTCAGGGTCGCCGAGTTCCAGCCACAGCAGGCCGTAGCCCGAGAGGATGAGCAGCGCGGCGAGGCTGCCGCCAAAGGCGGTGCCGAGGTGGTTGTGATTGGCGTCGAGCGGCGCGGTGAGGATGAGCCGCTGGGCGTCGTAGCTTTCCACCCGCACGCCCATGGCTGCGGTGAGCGGGATCTTCGCGTGGAAGAACTGCTCGATCTCGCGCGGCGTCACGGCGCGGGTCAAGCGGGGAGGATATCCGCGACTGCGACGCGGATCTCCGGCACGCTAGCGCACTCGATCGTCTCGCCGAGGGCGTAGATGCGAACTTCGCGATACATACCGCCCTCGGGCTGGCGATAGACTTCCACGTGCTGATTCGCGGGAATGACTATCCAATACTCGCGAATGTTTGCCTCGGCGTAGAGCAATGCTTTTTCGCGATCCAGCGCGAGACTCGTGATCGCGATCTCTACGGCGAGTTCGGCCGTGGGTGGGTGCTCCTTGGTGTATTCCTCGACCGCGCCCCGAATCACGAAAATGTCCGGCTCCGGCTCGGAGTCGATAAAGGTGAGCGGCTCGTCTTTCCACGCGGAGAACCCCGCCGGAAGCAACGAGTGAATTTTCAAGTGAAGTCGCGTGCCGATGCTGGAATGCAGGGGGGACTTGCTCATTTTCTCGATGACGATACCGCGGATAAGTTCGGTGCGTTTGCCATTCTCGTTGCGCAGCGGGAGCAGATGATATTCGGCGACGGACATGCGTGAGACGCACGCACGCACTTCGGGCAGGTCGAGGATGTCGTGCATGCGCGGAGCTTACTCCACGGTCACGCTCTTCGCCAGATTCCGCGGCTTGTCCACGTCGCAGCCGAGGGCGACGGCGGTGTGGTAGGAGAGGAGCTGGAGCGGGATGGTGGTGAGCAGCGGCGAGAGGTAGTCCGGGCAGGGCGGGATGAAGATCACGTCGTCGGAGACTTTGAGGATCTTGGTGTTGCCCTCGGTGGCGATGGAAATGATCGGGCCTTTGCGCGCTTTGACTTCCTCGATGTTGCTCACGTTTTTCTCGAAGACGGAGTCGTCCGGCGCGATGAAGACGCTCGGGACCTCGGGGCTGATCAGCGCGATGACGCCGTGCTTCAGCTCGGCGGCGGGATGGCCGCTCGCGTGGATGTAGCTGATCTCTTTCATCTTCAGCGCGCCTTCCAAAGCCACGGGATAATTGAACTGCCGGCCAAGGAACATCATCGCCTTGGCGTCCGCGTATTTCTCGGCGATGCGCTTGATCTCGCTGCTCTGATCGAGGATGCGCTGGACCTTGGCGGGGATGGCCTCGAGTTCATCCATGATCTTCAAACCTTCGCTGGTGCTGAGATGCCGGATGCGGCCGAGCAGCAGCCCGAGCAGCGTGAGGATGGTGACCTGCGAGGTGAAGGACTTCGTGGCCGCGACGCCGATCTCCGGGCCGGCGTGCATATAGACGCCGCCGTCGCTTTCACGGGCGATGGTGCTCGCGACGTTGTTGCAGATGCCGAGCGTGCGGTGGCCCTTGCGCTGGCTCTCGCGCAGCGCGGCGAGCGTGTCGGCGGTCTCGCCGCTCTGGCTGATCACGAAGACGAGCGAATCCTTCGGCAGCGGCATGTTGCGGTAGCGAAACTCGCT
>JANOAZ010000097.1:0-12590 GCA_031411395.1 Chthoniobacteraceae bacterium | reverse complement strand
GACCGGCGACGGCGTGAACGACGCGCCCGCGATCAAAGGCGCGGACATCGGCATCGCGATGGGCCGCAGCGGCACCGAGGTCACAAAGCAGGCGTCCGACATGGTCATCACCGACGACAACTTCGCCAGCATCGTCGCCGCTGTGGAGGAAGGCCGCGGCATCTACGACAACATCCGCAAGACGCTGCAATACCTGCTCGCGGGCAACTGCGGCGAACTGCTGCTCATGACCGCCGCGATCATCGTCGGACTGCCGATGCCGCTGCTCGCGATCCATCTCCTGTGGATCAATCTCGTCACCGACGGACTCCCCGCGCTCTGCCTCGCCACCGACCCGATTGATCCCGACGTGATGAAACAACCGCCCCGCGCGCGACACGAGCGCATCACCGATGGCGGCTTCCTTCGCACCATGTTCCTCACCGGCGCGCTGACCGCAGGCGTCTCGTTCGCGGTCTATCTCTACGCACTGAAATACGAGACGCCCGAGATTGCTCGCACCCACGCCTTTGCCGCACTGGTTTTCGCCGAGTTGCTGCGTTCCTTCGGTGCCCGCAGCGAGACGCGCCCGCTTTGGCGGATGAACCTCTTCTCGAATCTCAACCTGCTCGCCGTCGTCGCCATCTCGTTCAGCATCCAGGTCTGGAGCCATCACAACGCCTGGCTCGCCAGCTTCCTCAAGACCTCGCTGCTTTCGCTGAACGATTGCCTGATGTTGCTCGCCGTCTCGGCGGTGCCGCTGCTCGTCCTCGAAGCACGCAAGGTCTTCTTCCGCCAACGCACAGCGCAGCATCCGTCGTGAATGCGTTCGTGCGGAGCAGAACGGATATGAATATGACAGCGCTGCCGCCATCCAGGAGATCCGCGCCACCGTCATCGAAGCCGGCCTCAAGCGCGTGCGCCCCGGCCTGATGACCATCTCGACAACCATCTTCGGCCTGCTCCCGATCTTCTGGGCCACCGGCCGCGGCAGCGACATCATGCAGCCGATGGCCATCCCGAGCGTCGGCGGCATGATCGTGAGCGTCCTCGTCACCATCTACATCGCGCCGTGCCTTTTCTGCGCCGTCGAGGAGTGGAAGTGGAAGCGCGCGCAGCGTCTCGCGGTCGCGCCGAACTTGCCCCTTCAGCCGCAGGAGTCATGAACTCGGAACGAACATCTGACGTGCATCCTGTGCAGGTGGAAGCGCCGAACCCCACCGCGTTGCTTCGCCCCGCGCCTCCCGGTCCGACGCGTGCGAACCGAGCACGTTCTGCGCGATGGCTTGGCCCCGGACTTCTCATGGCGGCGAGCGGCATCGGCGCGAGTGACATGATCACCGCCACGGTCGGCGGAGCGAAATATGGAGGTGCTTCGCCGAAAGGCTGGACCAGCGTCGCCACCGGCAGGGGCGCCGCAAAATGGACCATCGAAAAAGACGACACCGCGCCAGCCGGACGCGGCTGTGAGGACGAGCACGACCGGGGTTTTCGTGGCGGCTATTTCTTTTGAAGCGCGAGCGTCTTTTTCAGCGCCTCGGCGAGTTTGCTGGCGGGGCCTTTTCCCCAGTAGTGGAGGAAGAGGTAGCGCGGCTGCTCGTGCGTCATGTGGTGGTGGATGGCGACGATGTTCACGCCTTCCGCGCGGAGGCTTTTCAGCACGGGCTGGAGTTCGTCTTCGAGCACGCAGAAGTCGCCGCACACCACCGCGTCGTCGTCGGTGCCCGCGAACGCGGCCCAGGTGTTCACGCCCATCTCCTTCGCCATTTCGCAGCCGCACGGCATCTTCGCGGCGCGACCGATGACGGCCTTATACATGCCGTCCTTCGCCTGGCCCTTCACGCCGAGCGCGGCGTCGAGCGGCGCGGCGGTGATGGCGTTGCTCGCGGGCGCGAACGCCTTTCCAAAGACGCGCTGCGGTTGCGGCTGCGCGGCGCGCACTGCTTTCACGGCGTCGAGCGCGGACTTCACCGCGGCGGCGAGCTTCGCCGTTTCACCGTCGCCGCCGATGTGCATGAAATAAACCTTCGGTTCGTCGGCCATGAAATGATTGTGCAGCGCGGTGACGCTCAGCCCGCCGTCTAGCGCGGCGGACATCGCGGCGTTCACCTCGTCCTCGAACAACACGAGGTCGCCCGCGACCATCGCCTCCGCTTTCACACCCGGCGTGAACGCAGCCCATGTCGTGAGCCCCATGAACGGCGGCATCGTCCAGCCATCCACGGCGATCTTCAGGTCGGTGCGCGGTGCGGTGACTTTGAAGACCTTCTCGGCTTCGTTCAGCGTGCCCTTGAGGCCGGTGAGCGTTTCGATTTTTGCGGTGTCGAGCGGCGCGGCGTGGAGGAGCGTGGCGGTGAGGACGGAGAAAACAGACAGGATGGCTTTCATTGCGCGGATACTACGCACGCGCCTTGAGCCTTGGTCCTCTTTTTACCTCCAACTGGCCGCTCTCGCGCGTATTTCAACGGCTCTGCCAGCAGCCCCGTAAATGAACACACTGAACCCATCGCCCGACACTCCCGTTCGCCCCACCTTCGCCGCGGCGTTCCGATTCTGGCTAAAGCTTGGATTCATCAGCTTCGGCGGGCCGGCGGGGCAGATTGCCATCATGCACTCGGAGTTGGTGGAGAAGAAGCGCTGGATCAGCGAGGCGCGGTTTCTTCACGCGCTGAATTACTGCATGCTCCTGCCCGGCCCCGAGGCGCAACAGCTTGCGACTTACGTCGGTTGGCTGCTGCACAGGACATGGGGTGGCGTGGTCGCGGGCGCGCTCTTTGTCATCCCGTCGATGTTCCTCCTTTGGGCGCTGAGCTTCGTCTATGTGAGCTTCGGCAATCTCCCGTGGGTCGCCGCGATCTTCTATGGCTTGAAGCCCGCGGTGCTCGCGATCGTCGCCGCAGCCGTGATTCGCATCGGGAGCAAGGCGCTCAAGAACGAGGTGATGTGGACGCTCGCTGCGCTCGCCTTCGTGGCCATCTACTTTTTCAAAGTGCCCTTCCCAATCATCGTTCTGTCGGCGGCCCTCATCGGCTTCATGGGCGGGAAGGTGCGGCGCGACAAGTTCCTCGTCATCGGCGGCCACGGCCCGAAAGCCGGCGCGCTCGAAGCAACGGTGATCGATGACCATGCCGGGTCGGCCGGGCACACCCGCCCGACCCTGGCCCGTGCGCTGAAGGTCTGCGCCACGTGGCTCGCGCTGTGGTGGATTCCCGTCGCGCTCCTCGCGCTCTGGCTCGGGACAAACGACACACTTTTCCGCGAGGCGATCTTCTTCAGCAAAGCCTCAATGGTCACCTTCGGCGGCGCGTATGCCGTCCTGCCGTATGTCTCCCAGCAGGCCGTCGAGACGCATCACTGGCTCAGCGCCCCGCAGATGCTCGACGGCCTCGGCCTCGCTGAGACCACCCCAGGCCCGCTCATCATGGTGTTGCAATTCGTCGGCTTTCTCGGCGGCTGGAATCAGCCCGGCGCGCTCCCGCCGCTTGTCGCTGCAACGCTGGGCGCCTTTATCACGACATGGACGACCTTCATCCCGTGCTTCCTCTGGATTTTCCTCGGCGCGCCTTACATCGAACGTCTTCGCCAGCAGCAGGGCCTCACGTGCGCGCTCTCGGCCATCACCGCCGCCGTCGTCGGCGTGGTGTTGAATCTCGCCGTGTGGTTCGGTTTGCAGGTGCTCTTCCCAAAGCCGTGGCAACCCGATTGGTTCGCCGTGGTCGTCGCCGTTGTCGCATTTTCCGGAATGCTCCGGTGGAAGTGGGACGTTATTCCCGTGGTGCTCGGGGCTGGCGTGGCGGGGTTGATCGTGAGACTGCTGCTCGGCTAACAGCGAGTCGCCCCAACTGCCCAACCGATACGGACCTCGCAGGATTCGCCGCGCAGCTTTCCGCCGGCGTGTCTAGCCCCGACTCCAGCAGGGTCAAAGCAGCATCGCGAATCTATCACCGGCGGTTCGCTTTCTGCCCCTGCGCAGAAGCGGAATCAATGGCGGCGGAGAGCGCGTCAACGAGTGTTCGAAGTGCCGCCGCCGTGCGGCCTCTCTGCCAGACGACCAGGAAGTCCCAGCGAGCTTCCTCATCGGCGACGGGGATCATCCTGACGCCCGCACTGGGAAGATCGCGCATGTAGCTCGGTACCAGCGTCACTGCGCCCTCGGTCGCGATGAGCGAGAGCATGTGCGTGATGCTATCGGCCTCCTGCACGAAGGTCGGCTTGAATCCACCCGCCTTGCGGCAGAGTTGCGCGATCCAGCGGTCGCGGCCGGGCATCTCCGCGTCGGGAGCGCCGATAAAGCGTTCGCCTTTGAGTTCGGCCAGGCGGATTTTCTTTCGCGAAGCGAACCGATGATCTGCGGGTAAAAGCACCAGGACTGGGAGTGTCGCCAGCTTGCGCGTGTAGAAATCGCGCGACGCCGAGCCACCCTCCTGTCCGATGAAAGCGACGTCGATTTCGCCCCGCTTGAGTGCGGAGATTTGCTCGCCGGGAGAGAGATCGAGCAGCCGCACCTTCACCTCCGGATGCGCTTGCCGCAGCGCGCCGAGGGCGGGATTCAGAAGTGTGGCTGCGGCAGAAGCCAGGTAGCCGATGCGCAGCTCTTCCTTTTGTCCGCGCGCGAATCGCCGCGCTTCAGCCACTGCGGCGTCGTAGTCGGCAAGAAGCTGGCGGGCCCGCGCAGCGAGCGCGTGTCCCGCGTCAGTGAGACTCACGCCGGTCGCGGAGCGATCGAGCAACCGTCCGCCGATCTCAGCTTCGAGCACCTGCATCTGCCGGGTGAGCGCCGATTGCGATCTCCGCAGGCGGGTGGCTGCGCGATTGAGGCTCCCCTCGTCGATCACAGCGAGAAAGGAGCGGAGGTGCGCGAGCATGAGTGGAGGGTATGCGCCGCGCGCATCACTGCAATGACGCACCAGCATTACCGCCGCCCGCCGCACGCCGCTACCCTTCAGCCATGATTAAATCACTTCTCAGAACCAACAACGATGTCGCTCCTCTCATTCTCCGCGTGCTGCTGGGGGCGGTGTTCATACCACACGGCGCGCAAAAGGTGCTCGGCTGGTTTGGCGGTCACGGCTTCGAGGGAACGATGGGCTACTTCACCGGCGCGCTGGGCATTCCAGCTCTCTTCGCTTTTCTCGCCATCGCCGCTGAATTTGCCGGCGCACTTGCATTGATCGCGGGCTTTTTCACGCGCGCAGCGGCAGCCGGCATCGCCGCAGTGATGGCCGTGGCGATGACGATGCATGCACAGCACGGCTTTTTCATGAATTGGTCGGGAGCGCAAAAAGGCGAAGGCATCGAGTTTCACCTGCTCGCCGCGGGTATTGCCGTAGTGGTGATGATCGTCGGTGGTGGCAAGTTCTCGCTCGACCGACTCTTCGCTGACCGACTCGAAAGCGCCGACCAATGGGCCCCCGCCGAAGGAATTAAACAGAGCTAACCAAAGGACTCAGACATGAACAGACGACACGCCATCAAAGCCGTTCTCAGCACAACCGCAGGGGCGGCCGGTATTCGGTGATGTCCGGGTCATCTCCCATCCATGCTGCCGTGCGGATCGGCCACGTTCACCTGAAGGTCGCTGATCTCGATCGCGCGCTCGCATTCTACTGCGGCGTGCTCGGTTTTCAGCTCACCCAACGTTACGGCCGCAACGCTGCTTTCGTGTCCGCCGGTGGCTACCATCATCACATCGGGCTCAACACGTGGGAGAGCGCGGGCGGCATGCCACCGCCGGCCGGCAGCACAGGACTCTATCACCTCGCGATTCTTTACCCCACACGCGCCGAACTGGCGGATGCGCTTCTCCGCCTCAGCCGCGCCGGCATTGCGCTCGAAGGCGCCTCGGATCACGGCGTGAGCGAGGCCCTCTATCTCCGCGACCCGGACGGTAACGGCGTCGAACTTTACTGTGACCGTCCGCCTGAGCAGTGGCCGCGCACCGCGGAGGGCGAACTCTCCATGTTCACACATCCGCTGGACCTCGATCGTCTGGCAGCGGAGGCCAACCACTAAATACTATGAAACTAAGTGATCGTGCGGCGGGTGCGGTGATGGGTGCGTTGATCGGCGACGCGCTCGGCGTCGGCCCGCACTGGTATTACGACCTCGATGAGATGCACCGCGACTACGGCGACTGGATCAGCGGTTACACCGATCCGAAGCCGCATCGCTACCACGCGGGCCTCAAGGCGGGGCAGCTTTCGCAGGCCGGCATCATCACGACGATGTTGCTGCGCTCGGTCGTCGAAAAGAGCGGCTACGACGAGGCGGACTTTTGCCGCCGGCTCGACGAGGAACTCTTTCCACAGCTCGACGGAACGCCGATGAACGGTCCTGGCGGATACACGAGCCAGTCAATTCGCGAAGCGTGGCGGCGACGCGTGGAGCAAAACAAATCGTGGCAAGAAACCGGCGGCCATGCCGACACCACCGAGGCTGCCGAGCGCGCGCTGGTGCTGGCGGCGCGCTATGCGAGCGAGCCTGCACGCGTCGCGCAAACTGTCAGCGCAAACTGCCTGCTCACCCAGGCCGATGAAGCGATCGTCGCAATGACGACAGCGTATTGCTCCGTGCTGGCGCTGCTTGTGCAGGGCGAGAAGCTCGATGCGTCCATTTCCGACAAGCTCATGGATCTTGTGAAGCAAGGCGAACTGCCCTTTCACGCCGTCACCAGCGACCGGCTTGGTCCACCAAAACCCAACGATCCTGATCCACCACGCGCCGGGCGGTTTTCCTCACCGGATGCTCTGCTGACGCCTTCCTACATGGCAGAAGCCGCGCTCGATCCCGGCATCCGAATCGAGCCGGCGTGGAAAGCCTCCATCGTCTATGGAATGCCGTGCGCGATCTATCACCAGCTCCCGGCTGCTTACTATCTCGCTGCCCGCTTCCCCGATGACTTCGAGCAGGCAGTGCTCCACGCCATCAATGGCGGCGGTCAGAATCAGGCCCGCGCGATCCTCACCGGCGCGCTGGTGGGAGCGCAGGTAGGGCTCGCGGGAATTCCGCAGCGATTCCTCGATGGGCTCGAAAATCCCGCGGAGCTGATCCCTCTGGCCAGCCAACTCGGAGAGCAGGCCGAGGGGTGAAACCCACGACGCCGGCAGCCGGTGGCGCCCAAGGCGGCTACTTCCTGCGAAGGATCAGCACGAAACAAACGACGCCGCCCGCGAGCAGGGCGGTGCCGAGGATGACGGGGTTGCCGGTCTGCGGCGGGGCGGCGATGACTTGCCCGGTGGCCGTGGGTGCGGGCGCGGATTCGGTGAAGCTGGACGCGATCAGCCAGAGGCCGAGGGCGATCACGGTGAGGGCGACGATGCTGAGGATGGCGCGCATGCCTTTACGTATGCTTCCGCTTGAACGTCGGGAATGCAGAAGAGTGACGAGCCGGGGACGGAGCCGCTTGATCACGGGCGTGTCCACGCTTCATGCAAAGAGCCGGGAGTGGGCGTGCTCGGTAATCGCCACGATGGCCGGATGCTTGAGCCGGCGCTCGGCGGTGATCGCGTAGAACTGGCCGGTGCATTGGCTGACGCGGCCAATCATCTTCCAGCCGTTTTGCCGCGCGGCCCGCTTTGCGATCACCGTATGGATGGGGACGAAACCGAGGCCATCGGTTGCGGCGGGGTGCATCAGTGCGGTGTCTTCAAATTCGGCGACCGTCCGCGGCCGGATGCCGAGCGACTCGAACCAGGTCTCCAAGGCCATGCGAAAGGCCGTGTTTTCCGCGGGGAGCAGCGCCGGTGCGCCGTGGAGCGAGTGCGGGAATTTTCTCCGGAGCTTTTCCGCGAGCGGCGGCGCTGCGCAAAAAGTTACGTCGCTCGTGCCGAGCGGGTGGTTGAAGGTCTTGAACTTCAGGCCGCTCGAGGCCGGCTCATCGGCGAGCACGATGTCGAGCCGCTGCGCGGCGAGCAGCCCGAGCAGCGCGTCCACTTTGCCCTCGCGGCAGACCATCTCCACGGGCGGCTGGAGTTGGAATACGGGCCGGATGATTTCGTAGGCGATGAGCTTCGGCACCGAATCCGCCACGCCGACGTGGAATCGGATCGGTCGCGTGCCGGCCCGGTGCTTGACGGTGTTCATCATCTCGCTTCCGAGGGAGGAAATGTCGTCCGCGTAACCCATCACCACGCGGCCCATCTCGGTCAGCACTTTCGTGCGGCCGCTGGGCCGGAAAAGCTTCTCGCCGAGCGCCGCTTCCAGGGCGCTGACCTGCGCCGAGATGGAGGATTGCGAGACGTGCAGCTTCTCGGAAGCTTTCCGCAGGCTACCTTCCTTCGCCACGGTCCGGAAATACAGCAGGTGATGATAGTTGAGCCATTCCATGCGCGTGGGACTGTTCCGTATTACAGAAGGATATGGAAGGAACTTCGTATTGGTAGAAGTATCATCGGCGCGGGATGATGCCGGCAAAGAACTCACTCTTTCTCATCTTCGTCACCGCGCACGCCGCGCCTCCCTCACCCAGGAAACAACTCAGCAAAACCCACATGAAAGAACAAAACTCCACCCATCAACGCCTCATCGTTCGCAAACCTGTGCTCCACCATTTCGCCGCCCTCGCGCTGCTCGGCGTGATTGGCGGCAGCGCCTTCGCCGCCGACACCGCTCCGGTGCCGCACGACGAATCGCTGAAGCGGCTCAAGGACGGCAACGAGCGCTACCTCGCCGGGAAACCGAAGAACACCTCCACGGACGCCAAGCGCCGCGCGCAACTCGCGATAGGCCAAAAACCCTTCGCCATCATCGTGAGTTGCTCAGACTCCCGCGTCGGCCCGGAAATCGTCCTCGACCAGGGGGCGGGCGAGCTCTTCATCGTGCGCTCGGCGGGACATGTGGTGGCCGAAGTGGGCCTCGGCAGCATCGAATACGCGGTCGAGCACCTCGGCGCGGCGTTCATCCTCGTCCTCGGCCACGAGCGGTGCGGTGCCGTCGCGGCGACGGTCGCGGGCGGCGACGCTGCCGGGCATATCCCCTCCATCGTCAATGCGATCAAACCTGCCGTCGCCAAGACCAAAGGCATGCCCGGCGATGCGGTGGACAATGCCACCCGCGCGCAAGTGCTCGAAGTGGTCGCACAATTGCAAAAAGCCGGCCCGGTGCTGGCGGACCGCGTGAAGTCGGGCAAACTCAAGGTCGTCGGCGCGCGCTACGACCTGGATTCCGGACGTGTCGAGGTAATCGAATAGCGGTCACCGCTGAAGCGCCGAAACCAAGCCTCGCGAACTTTTCCACGATGAACGCCAAAACGGTAGGCTACCTGATGGCCTACGGCGGCTTCCTCATGCTCATGGGGCTGGCGGGCTTCCTCTCGAACCCGGAGAAAGCGAAGACGGCGCTGATGTCGGGCGGCACCTTTGGAGCGCTCTCGATCCTGTGGGGTGTGCTGATGGCGCGCGGCGTCCGCTGGAGTCTGCTCGCGGCGAAGACGACCACCGGCCTGCTGGCGGTCGTCTTCGTCTGGCGGGCGAGCGTGAGCTGGCCGGCGGTGTTCGGCGGCCAGGGTGAAAAACTCGTCGCCGCGAGCTTGATCACCGCGATGCTGGCCGCGTCCATCGCCATGCTGATCGGGCTGTTCAAGGCCCGCAAAACCAGCCCGCCAACTTAGTTCATAAACATGCAAACGCTCCCTCACCGATTCGACCACAACCGCACCTGGGCCGAGGCGATCCCCAGACGTGGCGTTTTTCCAAAAACACGCGAAGCACATCATCGCTTGGTGGAAGGCAGTTGCTCGCGTGAGCCAGCCAAGGGAGCATGACTTTAATGACTGTGGACCCACTTTGGCTCTGGGGCGGCTTCACGCTTTTCGTCCTGGCGATGCTGGCGCTGGACCTTGGCGTTTTTAATCGCAAGGCGCACGTCGTCGGCTTCAAGGAGGCGCTCACCTGGACCGGTGTCTGGGTGACTCTCGCGATGATTTTCAACGCCGGCGTCTGGTATTTTTCCGGCCCGCAAAAGGCGCTCGAATTCTTCACCGGCTACCTCATCGAGTATTCACTGAGCGCGGACAACGTCTTCATCTTCGCGCTGATTTTCTCCTACTTCGCGGTGCCGCCGCAGTGGCAGCACAAGGTGCTCTTCTGGGGCATCCTCGGCGCGCTCATCATGCGGGTGATCATGATTTTCGCGGGCGTGGCGCTCATCAGCCGCTTCCACTGGATCCTCTACATCTTCGGCGCGTTCCTCATTTTCACCGGCCTGAAGATGATCTTCAAAAAGGACGAGGAAGTGCATCCCGAGCACAACCCCATCGTCCGCTGGTTTCGCAAGCTGGTGCCCGTGAGCAGCGGGCACCACGACGACAAGCTCGTCGTCCGTGTCGGTGGCCGGCTCATGGCCACGCCGCTCATGGTCGTGCTCGTTTGCGTGGAAGTGACCGACGTGATCTTTGCCGTCGATTCCATCCCCGCGATCTTCGCCGTCACGCTCGACCCGTTCATCATCTACACGTCGAACGTCTTCGCCATCATGGGGCTGCGCTCGCTCTATTTCGTGCTCGGCGGGATGATGGGCATGTTTCACTATCTCAAAGTCGGGCTCGGCGGCGTGCTCAGCTTCATCGGCGTGAAGATGCTGCTCGGCCACACCGCTTGGAAGATCGACACGCTCGTGGCCCTCGGCGTGGTCGCCGCCATCCTCGCCGCCGCCATCGTCGCCTCGCTCGTGCATGCCCGCCGAGCCCGCGCGCGCCTCGCAGCGTCTCCGGCAAAAGCGAACCTCCAATCCGACCACGTATGAAATCCCCCGAAACCAACCCCATCGTTTGCGGCACCGACTTTTCCGAAAACGCGGACAAAGCCGCGGCGGTCGCCGACGCCATCGCGCGCCGGCTCGGCGCTCCGTGCATCCTGGCCTACAGCGTGGACGAGCGCGGCGAGTTCCCCGAGAACCTGCGCCCGCGCCTGATGACCGACGACCGCCCGCGCCTCGCGGAGCACGCGGCGCGACTGCACGGGCTCGGCCTGGTTTTCGAGGAGAAGCTGCTGCGCGGGGTTCCCGACGAAGGCGTCGCGCAATTCGCCGCGCAGACGGGCGCGCGCCTCGTCGTCGTGGGCGCGTCCATCATGGGCTCGCACTGGGCGGGACGCATCCTGTTCCGCAACATCGCCGCGCGCATCGCGGAATCCGCTCCGGTGCCGACGCTCGTCGTGCATGACGCCGCGCCCTTCCTCGCGTGGGCGCACGGCGAACGGACGCTGAAGGTTTTCGTCGGCGTGGATTTCAGCACCAGCTCCGACGCCGCGCTGCGCTGGGTCGCGGAACTGCGGCAGATCGGCCCGTGCGAAGTGATCGCGGGCTACGTCGATTGGCCGCCCGAGGAAGCCGCCCGGCTTGGCATCTCCGGCCCCGTGGGGCTGGACGAAAACCCGCCCGAAATCCAGCGGATGATCGAACGCGACGTGCGCGAAAAAGTCACCCGCCTGCTCGGCGGAGAAAACGTGCGCGTCCGCGTGCGCGGCAACTCCGGCCGTGCCGACGCGCCGCTCCTGGAGATGGCCGTCGAGGAGCTGGCCGACGTCGTCGTCATCGGCACGCATCAATGGCACGGCCTCAGCCGGCTCCGGCACGGCTCCGTCTCTCGCGCCATCCTCCACCATGCGCCGATCAGCGTCGCCTGTGTGCCCGCGCCCGCCGCCGCGCCGGTGAGCGGGCCGCGCGTCCGCGAATGCCCGCGCGTGCTAGTGGCCGTGGACATCCATGAGCCGCACGGCTTCGCCTCCCGCTACGCGTATGGCATCACCGCCCCCGGCGGCACCGTGTGCCTTATGCACAATCTTGAGCCGATCGAGCCGCCTGATCCGGCGGACCCCAGCCATCCCGGCGAGATCCCCACCCGGAAAGAACCCGCGCAGCTCGCCGCCGAAGCCGAAGCAAAACTGCGCGCGCTCACGCCGCACGAAGCGGAATCGCGCAACGTCGCGACCGAAGTGGAAGTCACCCACAGCCGCGAAACCCCCGAGGCGATCTGCGCCGCGGCGGAGCGTTTCGGCGCGGACATCATCTGCATCGGCAGCCACACGCGCCCCGGCTTCACCGCCAAGGTGCTCGGCTCCGTCGCGCTCGCCGTCCTGCAAACCAGCCGCCGCCCGGTGCTGGTGGTGTGGCCACCCACCGAGTGATTTTATGAACTGGCAAAAATGCCATCCGCCCGCCGAGGCCGCCGAAGTCCTCGCGGCATGTCCGAGTCAGGCCCCACTCGTTCACGCGGCAGCGACATCATGCAGCCGATGGCGATTCCAAGGGTCGGCAGCATGATCGTCGGCCCGGCGCAGCCCCGTCCGACGCGTGCGAACCGAGCACGTTCTGCGCGATGGCTTGGCCCCGGACTTCTCATGGCGGCGAGCGGCATCGGCGCGAGTGACATCATCACCGCCACGGTCGGCGGAGCGAAATATGGAGTAACGCTCTTGTGGGCGTTGGCGCTCGGCGCATTCTTCAAATTCGTCCTGACCGAGGGTCTCGCCCGCTGGCAACTCGCCACCGGGACGACGCTGTTGGAGGGCTGGGCCCGTTACTTTCCGCGCTGGGTGCTCACCGTTTTCATGGCCTACCTCGTCCTCTGGGCGATTGCCGTGAGCGGTGCGCTCGTGAGTGGCTGCGGACTGGCG